>CAYMUC010000029.1:14383-24486 GCA_964393535.1 uncultured Ilumatobacteraceae bacterium
CTCCTGGCCGCCAGCCTCGAGGACTCCATCGCCACGGTGTTCCGCCAGGTGGCCATGTTCCGTTTCGAGCAGGCGTGTCACACCGAACGCCGAACGGTGGGCGAGGTGTCGGTGGATCGTTTCGGTGAGCTGTGGGCACACACCCAGACCGAGATGCTGGGTGATGCCGTGGAGGTGACCGAGGGCTATCGCTCGTGGTGGAGTTACATCCCGCACTTCATCGCCACCCCGGGCTACGTGTACGCCTACGCCTACGGACAGTTGTTGGCGCTGTCGGTGTACGCCCAATATCAGCAACACGGTGACGCCTTCGTGCCGGCATACCTGGATCTGCTGCGTGCCGGAGGCTCACGTTCGCCCGAGGAACTAGCGGCCATCGTGGGCTGTGACCTCACCGATCCGGGTTTCTGGGATGCCGGTCTCTCTATCGTCGAGCAGCAACTCGACGATGCACTGGACGCCGCCAGGCAGGCCGGACGCCTCTCATGATCGCTGCCACGGTGGGCTCGGTCGCCAGCGACATCGCCGACTGGTTCGTCGGAGCGCCGCTGACCATCGTGGGCGTGGTGGTGGCCGTGTTGGTCTTGCGCCGACTCACCCGGCGCGCCGTCAGTCGCACGCTCACCCGTGCGGTCAGCCATGCGGCCGTGCGCGATCCACGAGCCGAGGCTCGCGCCAAGACCATCTCGACGGTGTTGACCAGTTCGCTGAACGTCGCCATCGTGAGTATCGGTTCGCTCATGGTGCTGGGTGAGTTGGGGGTGAATCTGGCGCCGCTCATCGCCGGTGCCGGCATTGTGGGCGTGGCGTTGGGGTTCGGGGCACAGAGCCTGGTGAAGGACTGCATCACGGGTCTGTTCATGCTCATGGAGGACCAGTACGGCGTAGGCGACGTGGTGGATCTCGGCGAGGCCTCGGGGGTGGTGGAGCAGGTCACGTTGCGAGTGACCCGCCTGCGCGCCATCGACGGCACGGTGTGGCACGTTCCCAACGGCGTGATCAACCGTGTGGGCAACAAGAGCCAGGTGTGGTCCATGGCGTTGTTGGACGTGGACGTCGCGTACGCCAGCGATGCCGATGCCGCCGGCGGGGTGATCCTGGATGCCGCCCGACGGGTGTGCGCCCGGGACGATTTCCGGGATCATGTGCTGGACGAGCCTGAAGTGTTGGGTATCGAGGCCTTGGGTGCCGACAGTGTCACCCTGCGCCTGCGGGTGAAGACCGAACCCGGCGAGCAGTGGGCACTCATGCGGGCCCTACGCGCCGAGATCAAGCGCAGTCTCGACGAGGCCGGCATCGAGATTCCATTTCCCCAACGCACGGTGTGGCTGCGCCGCGAGGACGGCTGACCGCAGCGGTGACGGGTCGGTTCGCTCCCTCGCCCACGGGTGACCTGCACCTGGGCAACCTCCGCACGGCACTGCTCGCCTGGCTGGCGGCGAGGTCCCGTCGGGCGTCGTTCCTCGTACGCATGGAGGACCTGGACCGCGTGACGTCGAGTGTCCATCACGAGCAGCGGCAACTCGCCGATCTGACGGCGCTCGGACTCACTCATGACGGCGAGGTGGTGCGCCAGTCGGAGAGGTTCGCGCTCTACGACGCGGCCATCGATCGCCTCACCACACTGGGCCTCACCTATCCCTGCTGGTGCACCCGGCGTGAGATCCGCGAAGCGGCCTCGGCTCCACATGTCGTGCCCGGCCAGTACCCTGGAACCTGCCGTCGCCCCGATCCCCGGGTACTGGCCGACCGAGTGGCGACCGGTCGTCGGCCGGCCGTGCGACTGGACGCTGCGGCTGCCGCTGAGCACGTGGGTGTCGAGTCGGTGGTGGAGGTGAACGACACCGTTGCCGGACCGGTGGTGGGCATCGTCGACGACTTGGTGCTTCGTCGCAACGACGGCGTGCCCGCCTATCACGTGGCCGTGGTGGTGGACGATGCCGCTCAAGGTGTCACCGAGGTGGTGCGCGGTGACGACCTGCTGGCCGTCACCCCGAGTCAGGTTCTCCTCCAACGACTGCTGGGTCTCCCCACACCCATGTACGCGCACGTCCCTCTGGCGGTCACGGTCTCGGGCGAGCGTCTCGCCAAACGTCATGGCGCTGTCACGCTGGCCGATCTCGCCGCACGCGGTGTCCACCCCGATGACGTCATGCGCCGACTGCTGGCCAGCCTGGGACTGCCCGAGGGCGCGGGTAGGGACCACCTGGAGAACGTGGCCGCTGCATTCGACCTCCGGACACTGTCGAGTGACCGACGACCCTGGGTGGTGAGGGACCTGTGATGCCATGACCTGACCGGTCCCACTGGGTATCGTCATCGTCAGCCTCACCGAGGATGCCCTCATGTCATCACGCCGCCCCGTCACCACCGCCCTCGCCGCTATCGGCACCTCGGCGTTGTTCGTCGTGTCGGCCGCGTGCTCGGCAACCGACACCGTGGGTGGTACGGCCGACGCCGCCACATCCCCTCCCACCACCGTGGCCGTGACCACCACGACGGTGCCGATCACCACCACGACCACCACTACGACCACCACCACGGTGCCGGTCACCACGACGACCGAGCCCAAGCCCGCCAACCTCGTCACCGTGGCACCTGCCGCCCAGCCCATCGTCGCCATCGACCGAGAGGATGGACCCGAGGCGGCCAGGGTGCAGGGACGCCTCATCGAACTGGGTTTCTGGCTCGACGTGGTTGACGGCGTGTACGGACACGTCACGCGGCAGGCCGTGATGGCGTTCCAGAAATACTGGGGACTTCCGGCCTCGGGTTCGGTCGACGAAGCCACGGCTGGCGCCCTCACCTCCACCACCGAACGGGCACGTGGTCTCGCCGATACGGGTCATCTGGTCGAAGTCGACAAGGCCCGCCAGTTGCTGTTCCTCATCAAAGACGGCCACACCGTGTGGACGGTCAACGCGTCCACCGGGAGCGAAGTGCCCTACGAGGTGCAGAACAAGAAGAACCCGGCCAAGACCGAACGGGGCGACAGCATCACTCCTGCCGGATGGTTCGCCACCGACCGCGAACGTGAGGAAGGTTGGTGGGAAGGCGACCTGGGCGAGATCTACCGGCCCAAGTACTTCCGTGGTGGTGTGGCGGTGCATGGTTCGCTGTCCATCCCCAACTACCCCGCATCACACGGTTGTGTGCGGGTGAGCGTGGCGGCCATGGACATGATCTGGGACTCGGGTCTGGTCCCGCTGAAGACGCCGGTGTGGGTCCACGGCGACATCCCCACCCAACCGCTCTGAGATCCGGGACCAACTGCCGATCATGGCGGCGGTGCACCACACCGACGAAGCCCTGGACGCCGCACGCGATGTGGCCCACCGCGGCGTCGGTACCGCCAGTTGGGGACCCGACACCGACCAGCCGTATCGGATCGGTGTCGGTGTGTACCGGTGGCGCTACCGGGTGTCGGCCTGGCGCACCCGCAGGTGACGATCCTCGGCGGTGGTGCACCGGCCGCTGGGCAACTCGAAGCGCCACCCGTGCAACGTGCACACCAGGCCGCAACCGTCATCGGTGAGTTCTCCGAACACCGACAGATCGGCTCGCCGGTGCGGACACCACCGTTCAACGATCCAGTCGCCCAGTCGGATCTCGTCGTCTGCTGCGGGTTGGGGCACGCCCCCCACCTTGCGGCCAGCCTCGTCCTCGGTGCGACGCATGCGTTCCACCGACAGCGACTTGAAGAAGTTGTAGAGATGTTCGTTGAAATCGCCGTCTCGCCAGGCGCGGAACCGGCACGACAGAAACAGCGAGTTCGACCAGTCCACGGCGTGCTCGGCGGCCACGGTCTCCACCAGCGAACGGGGAATCTCGAAGCGGAAGCGGTACGGCTCGCCGGCGAAGGCGCGCACCTCGCCGGCGGGGAAGTCGATCAAGACGTCCATTCCCTCGCTGCACCGGTGGTCGGGCATGGCCCTCAGCAGGCAGGAGCCACCCACCCCGCGTCGCAACGACGGGGCCATGGCCAGTAGCGGCTCCCACCATCGGCGCAGGGTGTCCACCAGGTCGTCGGTGGCTCCGCTCCACCGGCGGCGCTCCTGCTCCAGCCATGGCGACCAGTCGGCCTGATACTGGGACAACTCTTCGGCCTTGTGGCGGAAGATCGCCCATACCTCGTCGTCGGGCAGGGGTTGTGTGACGCGTACATCGTCGCCGTCCAAGTCGACGATGGTGCCGGGGATGTTCAGCACGCCATGACGACCAGTCGTCGCCAGTCGATCGAGGAACACGGTCTGATCGGGAAAGATCGAGGCCTCGTCGCCGGTGATCATGTTCAGGTGGAACAGGTCGGGATCGAGGAACGCCGGTGGGCCTGCGGAAGGCATGACCACTCGCGCGTCGACGGCCTCGACATACCGAAGCGCCCGGGTCAACTGGCTGGCCACCTTGGCGCGGCACAACGCAGCGGACTCCTCGGGTGGAAGGTCGTACACCATGGGGTACCAGATGGCACCGGAATGCTGCAGCAGGTGTACGTCTACCGGACCGTGCGCCGCCAGCGCGGCCAGGTCGTGGGTGCGGCAGTCGTTCTGGTTCACCACTCGGTGGCGGCCATCGCTGATCACCAGGGCAGAATCACCGCCGGGCCCATCGGTGATAGAGGTCTCCACGTGGATGGCGATGCGCAGGCCGTCACCCAGGTCGTGCTCCACCGTGTCGCTGGTCCGCACGAACCGGTGGAAGCCGACCCGACGTAACTCTCGCTCCAACTCGCCAGTGGGGTAGTCGGGCAACAGCACCGTGGTGTCGTGGTCCATGTGCTCACGCAGGAACGGCTCGTCGAAGTGATCGCCGTGCAGGTGCGACACGTAGAGGTATGTGGGGTGGGTGAGCCGACGCCAGAGGTCGTGGTCCAGGCGGTCGTTGCGGGGGAACACGAACCATGAACCGCGAAAGGCGGGAACGAACCAGGGATCACAGGTGATGGAGGCGTGCGCCGTCTCGACGAGGAGGCCAGCGTGGCCCAGGGAGGTGATGCGCATCGGGGAACGCAGCGACCCGAGGTTGCTCAGGCGACAGGCGGGTCGGTGAACTGCTGCCCGCTACGGGCGACATGTTCGGTCCAGGCGGTGCCGTCCCAGTAGCGGAGTTCGTAGCGTCCCGAGGGGTCGGCGTACCAGCCCGCCGGCGCCGCTTGAGAGGTCTGGGCCGGCTGCGCCACCTGGGCCGGCTGAGCCGCAGGTGCCGCCTGTGGGGCCGGGGTGCTCGCCACCATCGTCTCCTTCTCCACGGCGGTCGGGATGGTGCTGACCGGCGTGTACACAGCGGTAGTGGCTGCGGTGCCGGTGGCTGCTCGGCGGCAGAAGGCCGTCAACTCACCACCGGTGGGGACGATCGCCACCACCTCCCAACCCTCGGCGGAGTGCGCCGTGAGTTTGGTGGCCAGCGTGGGGGCGTCGTACGCCGAGGCGGTCACGGTGATGAACTCGAAGCGATCGGTCGCCGTCATGTCGCCCACGGTATCGGCTCAGAGGGCACCCATGAGGCTCTCGACATCGTCGGCGGGTCCGTCGTGCACCAAGGTCCCCTCCGACAACACCACGACACGGCGCGCCGTGGCCGCCAGATCCCGGTCGTGGGTGGCGATCACGATGGTGGCACCGTTGCCCTCGGCCTCGTTCAGCAAGGCGATCAGCGCCTTGCGGCCCGCCTGGTCCAACCCCACGAAAGGTTCGTCCACCAGTAGCAGACGGTATGGACGAGCCAAGGCAACGGCCAGGGCGGCTTTCTGGCGCAGACCGCGGCTGAAGCGGGTGGGAAGGTCGTCGGCTCGGGCGGTCAGCCCGAGGGCCTCCAAGAGTCGGTCCTGAGCGGCAGGGTCGTGTTCGCCACCACACAGGCCGGCCACATAGGTGAGGTGCTCGCGCAACGACAAGTCGTCGTAGAAGGTGGGCTGATCACCCACGTAGGTCACCTCGGCGCGGGCCGGCAGGGTGCCCAGGGCATGCCCGAACACCTCGGCCCGGCCAGTGGTCGGCTCGGCGAGACCGGCCACCAGGCGCAGGAATGTGGTCTTGCCCGAACCGTTGTGGCCCACCACGGCCACCCGTTCACCGGGGGCGATGCTCAGCATCAACGGTGCCAGACCTCGGCCCTCGCCGTGGTCCTTGGCCAATCCCTCACAGCGCAGTGCCCACTGCTCGTGGTTCATCGTCACGTCGTCCCTTCTGCACGCGCTCGGCGGCGCATGGCGGCATCACGTCGAGCCTCGTCACCTGCGGCCACCAGTGTGCGCCAGCGTCGACGGGCATCGTCGCGCATGCGCACCCACGCCACCACCGCTCCCGACCACAACAGCGCAGCGACTGCCCCCCGAACGCCGGCCGCCACCAGCGAGCCCCCGTCGTGGTGGGCTGCCGTGACGAACAACAGCGACGACGCCCCACCCACCGACACCACCATGGGCCACGAGGTCTGCACCAAGGTGGACATGCCGGCGACTTCGGGGGGCATGGCCAGCGACCGCGCCGCGCGAGCCATGGGGTCGGGAGCACCCCGCACCACGTTCACCACCGCTCCTGTCGCCCCCGCCCACATCGCCGGTAGGGCGATCACTGCCCCCACGACGATCGCATCAGAACCGCCACCCACCGCAACGGCCACCAGCACGGCGCATGCCGCCAAGGGCACCATCACCACCGCCGGGGCCGCCAACAGCCATGAGGTCAGATGGCCTGATGGCATGGGCATCAGTTGGCGTCGGTCCACCTGATCGACGGTCTGCGCCAGGGCCTCGGTGAGGTCCAGGCCGATCACGAACAGCAGGCCACCCAACACCACGACCAAGGCCACCGAACCGTGGACCACCGCCACCGCCACGGCACCCGCTGCGCCCGACAGTGCCACCAGCCGCAACACGCGCACGACCGGCAGCCTCACCAGGCTGGCCACCGATCGCCACACCACCCAGGACGAGGCGCTTCGATGGCCGGGGCGGCGGGGGGCGATGTTCACCCAGGGCGTACGTCGGATCTGATCGTGTGCCAGTTGTCGACGCAGCACCATGACGGTGCGCAGGTCCCCCATGGCCACGGCGAAGCGCAACTGAGCCACCAGGTCGGTGCGACGCTCGAGGCGTTCTGGCGACAACGCCCCGCAGCACACCCAGGCCGTCGCAGCCAGCGACGCCACGACCACCGCAGCGACTGCGGCCACGACCAGGGATGAGGAGTCCCGGGCCACCGGCCACAGCACCACGTCACCCAGGGCGGTCAAGGGCCCGGGCCAGCGTCGAGTCGCTGCCACTCCCTGGGCCACCACCAGGGTCGCGGCGGCCAGGCGCGCCCACATGGGCCGGACCCCGCTGGCGTGAACCAACATCGCCACGGCTCCGGCAGCCACCAGCACTGCGGCACTGGTGGCCCCGCCGATGACGGCGAACCAAGCCCGAGGTGCTCCCAGGCGAGGGGCTGCGAGCAATCCCCCCACGCCCCCCAGTGCCAGGCCCGCCGACCCCAAGGTGCTCAGTCGCTGCACACAGGGCCGGCTCAGCACGATGCGCCGCCCCACAGGGGCCAGCAACATCCATCGCACATCCGCCGCTTCCACGGCGAGGGGCCCGCCAGCGGCACCACTGCGCACACCCACTGCCAGCACCGCTGCCACCACGGCCCCCACCACGCCGGGTCCGTCGCGCATGATCCGTTGCAGGGTGTCGGCGGGTACTGGGTCGGCCGGGATCCAGCTGGCCACCACCCCCAGTGTGGCGCCGCCCACCAAGGCGACGAGGTAGGCGCGGTAGGCCACCTCGAACCACTCGAGCCGCCCCAGACGGGTTCGACGACGAGCGCGCCGCAGTTCGCGGACGGCACGACGCGCCTGAGACTGGACGGCGGCACCAGTAGGCATGTGGCGGGGACGCTACTGGCCGGGTGATGCTCCCGGTACCCGAAAGGCCTCGCCACCGGGCAGACTTACGACCCGTGGAGGTCGAAACCGTCCAGTTGTTCACGTCGCTGCTGGCGGTACTCGCCGTGGCGGGTTCGGTGGCCCTTGTCATCCTGAGGGTCGTGGCCCTGCGGTCCGAAGGCGCTCGTCGTCTGGGCATGGCCTTCGCCCCAGCTCAGTTGCCCCTGGCGTGGCTGGTGGCACTGGGTGCCATGCTGGGCAGCCTGTACTTCAGCGAGGTCGCCAAGTACGAGCCCTGTCGCTACTGCTGGTTCCAGCGCATCGCCATGTACCCCTTGGCCTTGATCTTGCTCATCGCCATCGTGCGTCGTGATCGGCACATCGCCTGGTACGCCGTGCCCATCGCCGCCATCGGGGCCCTGCTGTCGCTGCGGCACCGCTACCTGGAACTGAACCCGTCGTTCGGGCCCGGTGGATGCTCGGCCGACGTCCCGTGTTCGGCGGTGTGGTTCGAGCGGCTGGGTTTCGTGACGCTGTCGGTGATGGCGCTGTTCGGATTCCTGTCCATCATCATTCTGCTGACCGTACGCTTTGCCTCCGACGAACCGTCGTCCTGAACCGAGGAGTTCCCCGATGGCTACCGCCACCACCAAACGCAGCCTGTCGCCCGTCGTGCTGATCGTCGGGATCGTCGCCGTCATCGTTCTCGCCGCCGCCGTCATCGCCGTGGTAGCCGGTGGGGGAGACGACGCCAGCGACGAGCCCGCTGCGGTGGCCGAGACCTTCGACGTCACGGTGAAGGGCTCGCCACTCCCTGCGTTCGCCGAGGGGCCGGCCGATCCGGCCGTGGGCATGATGGCCCCCACACTGCTGGGTTCGAATTTCGACGGTACCCCCCGGGTGGTCGATCCCGCGGCAGGAACACCGCAGTTGGTGGTGTTCCTCGCCCACTGGTGTCCGGCCTGTAACCAGGAGGTACCCGAACTCGTCAAGTGGCATGCCGAGGGTCGCGTACCGGCTGGCCTGCAGGTGACCGCGGTGTCGACGGGTGTTCGTGAAGGCTCGGCGAACTACCCGCCCTCTCGGTGGGTGGTCAAGCGCAACTGGCCGACGGCTGACTGGCCGGTCATGGCCGACAGCAAGAACAGTGATGCCGGCAACGCCTACGGCGTGCGGAGTTACCCGTCGTCGGTCATCATCGGATCGGATGGCCGTGTGCTGGCCCGCCATTCCGGGGTCCTCGGACTGGCCGCCTACGAGGCGTGGGTGCAGTCAGCCCTCGCTCAAGACGGCGCCTGATCCCCGCTGCGGCGAGCGGCGTCCTCGGCCGCTGCCAGCACCTCTCGCAATGGCCGCCCCGTGAGCCGGGCAACATTGGCGGCGTCGTCGAACTCCACCTTCACCCTGTGGTCGCCGACCTTCACGCCGATGGCGTGACCGTCGACGAGCACAGTGGTGTGGTGCCGTCGTTGAGGCCAACGCTCCACGGTGCTGGCCCGAACGCCCATGGTGCCGGTCTCGCGCACCAACACCTCCAGTACCCGGGACCGAGCGGCGTCGTCGCACAGTGCGTGCACGGTGTGGGCCGGGCGACTCTTCTTCATCACGATCGGCGTGATCCAGGCGTCGTGCGCACCCGCGTCCAACAGTGCTGCCAACGCATGGGCCAACACCTCAGGGGTGGCGTCGTCCACATTTGCCTCCAGCAGCGATGCGGGGCGCCCTGGTGCCAGGGGTGAGGATGCGTCGTCACCCACCACCACCTGCACCACATTGGGCCGGCCCGGTGTGTCTTTGCTGCCGGCGCCATACCCCACCGAAGTCACCCGCATGGCCGGCATGGGCCCGAACTCGTCGGCCAGCACGGTCATGAGGGCCACGCCGGTGGGTGTGGCCAGTTCCACGGGATCGTCCACCCCCACCAGTGGGGCTCCTACCATGGCCGCCAATCCCACTACGGCCGGTGCCGGATGCGGCAACGTCCCGTGCGCTGCCCGAACCGTTCCTCGGCCCACGGTGATGGGACTGCACACCACGCGGTCCACCTGCAACACCTCCAGTGCGGCGCAACTGCCCACGATGTCCACGATGGCGTCCACGGAACCCACCTCGTGGAGTTCCACCTCTTCTGGTGGACTGTTGTGCAACGTTCCTTCCACCTGGGCCAACGCCTCCACCACCCGGCGGGCACGGGCGCGTACCCGGTCGGGAAGGTCGGCAGCATCCAGCAGGGCGTA
>CAYMUC010000029.1:24586-28583 GCA_964393535.1 uncultured Ilumatobacteraceae bacterium
ATGGTCGTGCCCATGCTCATGGTCATGGTCGTGCGAGTGGTGGTGGACACCCACCAGGGCCCGGGTGGCGGCCAGGCCCCCTCGTTGCACCCGTTCGAAACTCAGCACCCAACCGTCCAGGTTCAACCCGCCCAGCATGGCCGCCACAGCGTCAGGGTCGGCGCCGGCATCGATCAGCGACGCCAGGGTCATGTCACCGGCCGTGCCGGCGTGGCAGTGGAACCAGGCGATGCGGGGAGGCCTTGGTTCGTCGGGGACCGGTGTCATGGGGCGAGACTAGAGCGATGGACGCCTACCCCGACCCGCCAGTGGCGTTGGCCCGGGCCGTCCAAGCGGTGGTGGGTGAGTGGCTGGTGCGATGCGTGGAACGCACGGCACAGCGCCAGTGGGGAGCGTGCCCGCCCGATCTCCGTACCGCAGCCCTGACCATGGCCGAGCGTGAAGCGCCCGAGGTGACGGCCGGTCTCGAGCGCCTGTTGTCCACCGATGTGGACGATCAGCGCACCAACCCACTGGGCGTGCTGCGCGCCGCGGTGGTGCATCCCACCGCAGTGCTGGCTGCCGCAGGGGTGCCACCGGTGCGACGTGATCCCTTTGCCGAGGAAGCCTTTCCCGACGACTGCTACGACTTGTCACCTGCCACCTGGAGTGACGTGGATGCCTCGCTGCACGAACCCGGCATCATCTGGGGGGCGTGGAAGGCCAAAGTCGTACTGGATCGCCGCCGAACCGAAGGACGTCGATGACTCGAGCCGTCACCGTCACCCGTCTCCCGTTTCCCGAACGGGACCGCCTCCTGGCAGACGCCACCGTGCAGGGCACCGCACTGTGTCGGGCCTTGGCGTCGGCCACCGACGACTGGATACGAGCGAGGTTCGACGCTGCCATGGCCTCGGCACCACCCGGCATGCCCGTGGCACTGCTGGCCGTGGGTGGGTACGGACGTGGGGAACTGGCCCCCTTCAGCGACCTGGACCTGCTGCTGGTGCAGGGGAAGCGGGGTTCTATCGAGGCCACTGCGTCGGCCATGTGGTACCCCATCTGGGACGCCGGCTTGAAGTTGGGTCACGCCGTACGGACCGTACGCCAGGCCTTGCAGATGGCCCGGGACGATCTCGATGTGGGTACCGCCTTGGTGACCTCGCGCTACCTCGCAGGCGACGTGCGGCTTGCCGACGAGGTCATCGAGGGTGCCCGCTCGGCATGGAGGCGCCACGGCGAGGCGCGTCTCGCCGAACTGCGTCGCCGGGTGGAGCAGCGCCATCACACCGCCGGCGAGGTGGGCTTCCTCCTGGAGCCCGACCTGAAGGAGGGTCGCGGCGGCTTGCGTGACGTCCACGCCCTGCGCTGGGCGGCCGAGGCAGGCTTGGTGTTGAACGATGACGACCTGCGTGCCATGGACCGAGCGCATGAGGTCCTGACCACCGTGCGGGTGGAACTCCACCGCCATGCCGGGCGTGCTGGCGAGGTGCTGCACCTGCAGGATCAGGACGCCGTGGCCGCGGCTGCTGGTTTCGTGGACGCCGACGCTCTCATGTTCGAGGTGGCGGCTGCCGCTCGCACCGTGGCGTGGATCGCCGACGACGTGTGGGCCCGACTGGTGCGCTTGGGGCTCGACCCCGAGCGCGCACCCCGCGGTCCGGCCAAGCCGGTGGCCACCGGTGTCGAACTGCGCAACGGTGAGATCCACCTCGACGACACAGCCGATCCGGCTGTCGACCCCACACTGGCGCTGCGGGTGGCCACGGCGGCGGCCCGCAATGAGGTGCCGATCGACCGGGCCTCGCTGGAACGCCTGAACCAACGCACCCCGCGTTACCCCGATCCCTGGCCCCCCGGGGCCGTGGACGACCTGGTGGCACTGCTGCTGGCCGGGCCTGCCAGCCTTGCAGCGTTCGATGCGCTCGATCAGATGAACCTGTTGGTGCGCATCCTGCCCGAGTGGGGTCCGGTGCGGTCTCGTCCGCAGCGCAACGCCTACCACCGCTACACCGTGGACCGGCACCTGTGGCAGACCGCCGCAAATGCCGCAAGCCTGGTGGATCGTGTCACCCGACCCGATCTGTTGGTGTTGGGGGCCTTGCTGCACGATCTCGGCAAGGGGTATCCCGGTGATCACACCGAGGTGGGTGTGAACCTCGTTCGCGTCATCGGACCGCGACTGGGTCTGCCATCCGAGGACGTCGAGGTGCTGGAGGCCATGGTGCGCCACCACCTCTTGCTGCCCGATGTCGCCACTCGAAGGGACCTGTCCGACGACGCCACGATCACCGGTGTCGCCGAGGCCGTGGGAAGCGAGAAGGTACTGGACCTGTTGCACGCACTCACCGAGGCCGATTCGTTGGCCACCGGTCCTGCTGCCTGGGGCGACTGGAAGGCTGGCCTGGTGCGAGCACTCGTGGAACGGGTGCGCCACGTGCTGGGTGGCGGAGATGTGCGCGAGGTCGCCTGGCGACTGTTCCCCTCGGCGTCGGTGCTGGAACTCATGGGACAGGGGCGTATCGAGGTGATGGTGCGCGACGACCGTGTGACGGTGGTCAGTCCCGACACCCCGGGAACCTTCAGTCGGGTGGCTGGCGTGCTGTCGCTACACCGCTTGGCCGTGCTGGGCGCAGAGGCTCATTCCGACGAGCAGGGTATGGCGGCGTCCGAGTTCGTGGTGGTGCCCCCCGATCGTCATCCGGTGGACTGGGAGCCTGTGGTGGCCGACCTGCGGCGAGCCCTGGCCGGCGAGTTGGCCCTGGAGGCGCATATGGCCGAACGAGCCCAGCACCAACGCCGTCGGCGGAAGGCGACGGCGGCCACCAACGCAGTCACCCGCGTCACCTTCGACGACCGGGCGTCCACCGCCACGGTCATCGAGGTGCGAGCCCCCAACCTCACTGGTCTGCTGTACCGGGTCACCAAGGCCATGGCTGACCTCAGCCTCGACATTCGCCACGCCCGCGTGCAGACGTTGGGTCACGAGGTGGTGGACGCCTTCTACGTGCGCAACGCCACTGGCAGCAAGATCACCGACCCGTTTCACCGGGCCGAGATCGAACGTGCGGTGATCCATGCCGTACATTCGCTGACGTGACCGACGACGTGCGCCCCGGTGAAGCGTTGGGTGCTCAGGATTTCACCCGGGACCTGCTGCGGTGGAGTGAGACCTTGGCCGCCGTCGCCCGTACAGGACTGGGCTTCACCCAGAGCCTGTACGAGCGCGAGCGTTTCGAGGAGGTGCTGCACGTCGCCGCCGACATCAAGGCAGCGGCCCACGAAGCGCTCGAAGTGCGCCGCGAGCAGGACCACTTCGTCCAGGAGTGGATGGAGAGCGTGGGTGAGGGCGTCCCCGGCTACGTCACACCCAAGGTGGCTGTGGGTGCCATCGTGGGCGATGACGAGGGACGCATCCTGCTGGTGCGCCGTGCCGACAGTGGAGTGTGGCTGTACCCCACGGGGTGGGCCGATGTCGGCTATTCGCCGGCCGAGGTCGCCATCAAGGAAGTGGCCGAGGAGACCGGGATCGACTGCGAACCAGTGAGGTTGCTGTCGGTGGTGGATGGCATGCGTATGGGCTTCACCCGCTTCGGCATGTACATGCTGCTGTTCCACTGCCGGGCTGTGGGCGGCTCGCTGGCGGGTCATCCCCTCGAGACCAGTGGCGTGGGCTGGTTCGGCCCCCATGACTTGCCCGATCCGGTGGCCGGAGTGCAGTGGTGGGGACCCATGGCGTTCGCCGCCATTGCCGGCGAGCCGTTGCCCACCACCTTCGACGCTCCGCGCATGCCCATCTGGCGGCAGCCCTCCTAGGGCCGCCTCACTCGCTGCGTTGGTCGCGCAGGAACCGTTCGAGTTCCTCCACCAGGGTCTCACCGTCTTCGCCGGCGTCCGCTTCGAGATCGTCGGCGAACAGTGACTCGTCGCCGTCTTCGCTCATCATCATGTCGTCGTCGTCGAGATCGTCGTCGTCGAGGTCGATGCCGGCATCGACCATCTCCTCGAGGCGGCTCAC
>CAYMUC010000030.1:0-28440 GCA_964393535.1 uncultured Ilumatobacteraceae bacterium
CGCTCTGCTCGGCAATGTTGGCCAGTTCGGTGGCGGCCTGCTCGGGAGCGATGTTGTCGACGATGATCGGAGCCTCGAAGCCGTTCTCCTCGGAGTACGCGGTCACCTTGTCGACCAACGCCTGGTAGTACGCGCCGTCGTCACGGGGACCGGGGATGGCCACGCCGAAGCGGACCACGCCGTCGCCGTTGAAGTCGAGTGAGCTGGGCTCGGCAGGAGCAGCGGTGTCAGGTGCGGCCGTATCGGGTGCCGCCGTGGTCTCGGGGGCAGCAGTGGTCGCTGGAGCAGCGGTGGTGTCGCTGGACGAGTCGTCGTTGCCGCATGCCGCGGCCACGAGTGATAGGGCGGCCAAGGCCGCGATGGACAGTCGGAATCGTGAGGTCATCTCCCCCTGCACTTTCTGATCGGTTTGGATTGGTTGGGTTGTGGTGGACGTGAGAACGGTGGGTGGTCGGCGCTCGGTGGTCACCTCCTGAGGGCGTCGACAGCCCGCTTCTTGTGGAGGTAGGCAGACGTGAGGGGTTCGCCCCCGGCCAGTGCCTCGAGGAGGCCTCGCTCGCCCTCTGCGTAGACGGCGCCGGCAGCAAGCAGGTCGTCGGCCTCATCGCTCGACAAGCGAATACACCCCGATGAATCGGCCACGATCGTGTCACCCGGATGGATCTCGACGCCCCCGATCACGACGGGGACATCGACCTCCACGGCGTGCACCATGCCGTTGGGACCGACCACGGCGGTACGGGATGCGTACACCGGCAGCCCCAGAGCCGTCATGTCGTGCACGTCGCGTACGGCACCGTCGGCCAGCACCGCAGCGGCCCCAGCGACCTTGGCCGCGAGGGAGAGGATCTCACCCCACGTAGCACCCGGTGCAGGCTCGGCGCCGGCCCACACGACGACCTGATCGCGCAGGTCGCCCGACAACAACTCGAACGCCTTGGCCATGCCAGGGCCCGTGGTCGCCACCTCGAGTCGCACGGTGCGCGCCCTTCCCCTCACCGGGGTCGACGCTGCGACCACCGGCTGCAAGGGCGGGGTGAGCCAACCGTCACCGCCCCACAGAGCGGCCACGTCAGCCAAGGCCGAGACCGACGGGGTATCAGGCACCAGCAACCCTCAGACGTGGCTGCGGAGCCTCGACAGGTGTGCCGCTGGCAGGCCAATGCCGGCGATAACGCTGCACCAGCCACCGGTTGAACTGGATGTGGCTCTCTTCTTGCCACGAGTAGCGACCCCGCGGGATGAATCGCGAGTTCAGGCCCCGCTGCACCTTGGTGGTGGCATCCTGGTCCTGCTGCACGAACACCTGAACACCGGCGTCGCTCATCTGCAACAGATGATCGAACATGGGGTGTTCCAAGGCCGAGGGGTGGAACAGGTATCCGATCTCCACGTCGATGGTGTGCGGCGTCTTCGGGGTGACGATGAAGAAGAACGCCTGATCGGGTGCGGTACCGAAGCAGAGCGTCGGCGGCAACAGTGCGAAGGTGGAGCGCCAACGCTCCTCGTCGGTGAGTTTGGGGAACACCGGCATGAGCGCCTTGGTGGTGGCGTTGAACCCGCCGTCGATATGCGTGTAGCCGTTGGTCCGGAAGATCACGTTCGAGGCGTCGTCCCACGGCACGGGGAAGGCCGCCAGATTGCTGGGGCAGAAGTCCTGGATGGTGTGGTGCAGACGGTTGGCGTGATAGCCGTCGTTGAAGTTCTCGAACATGACCTTCCAGTTCCAGGGAAGGTCGGTGAGGGTGAACGTGCCCGGGCACACCGTGTTCTCGAGCTCGTAGTTGGCGAGGAACGGCTCGTACCGGCTGAGCGTGGGGGCCAACGGCGATGCCTCGGTGTCGAAGTTGACGAAGATGAAGCCCTGCCACAACTCGACCGCCAGGTTGGGCAGGCCGTAGTCCTTCTTGTCGAAGTTCTCGGTGCGCTCCATGGCCGGCGCCCCCAGCAAGCGGCCGTCGAGGCCATAGATCCACTGGTGGTAGGGACAGGTGAGGGTGCCGGCATTGCCGCATCCATCGGCGATCTCCATGCCGCGGTGCTGGCACACCGACGAGAACGCCCGCACGACGCCGTCCTTGCCGCGAGCCACGATGATGCCCTCACCGTTCACCCGCGTGGTGAAGTAGTCACCGTTGTTGGGGATGCGACTGGTGCGACCCACGCACAGCCATTCGTGGTCGAAGAGGGCCCGCCGCTCGAACTCGAGGAACTCATCGGTGATGTAGCACTCGGCCGGCAGTGTGCAGGCCGTGGCAACGTCAGTGGTCGACGCATCGAATGACGACAACAGGGCTTCGGTGAGGATGGTAGGAGGGGTCATGGTGCATCACCTCGGGTCGGTCTTTGGTCTATCGGTGGCATGTCACCGCAACGTTTCGTGGCTGTGAGATGTTGGTGCGGCGGCCGTCGGTGGCCTGTGTGAAGGTCGCCCGAAAGCCAAATCCCCACAGGGTTTTTCGCCTCGACAGTTCCGTCGTCGCCATGTCGCCCCCCGGCGCCCCCACCTCGGTGTGGACTGATGGACAGACCATAACGTACGGGTGTGAATGGATGATCCTTCCCCTGATCACGGTCGCACCGATGGGCCGTCAGTTTGACTGATGGACAGACCAAAAATCAAGGGTCCGTAGTGTGGCATGGTCCAAATGGTCCCTCTGCGCCTGTGACACACTGAGGCCACTCATGTCGACTCGCTTCGCTCCGATACCTCGCCAGACCGTTGCCGCCGCTGTGCGCGATGCCATCGAGCGGGAGATCCGCTCAGGGTCCATGCCGCCGGGTGCGGCGCTTCCCTCGGAGCGGGAACTGTCCGAGCAATTCGATGTGGCCCGCACCTCGGTACGCGAGGCGGTTCAGGGTCTGCTCACCATGGGCCTCATCGAGAAGCGCGGGAACCGCTCGTATGTGGTCGAGCGATTCCCCGAGGTCCGCCTCGACAACGGCGACCGTCGCAAACTCCGGGTGAGGGAGCTGTTCGCCGTCCGTCAGATCCTGGAACTGCCCATCGCCCGCATGGCAGCCTCGAACGCCCTTCCCGATCAGCGGACCCACATCGCGGAACTGGCAGCGGCGTTCCACCCCGAGATGACGCTCGCCGAGTTCCGCCGCCTGGACCGTGAGTTCCATTGGGCCATGGCCATGTCGTGCGGAAACCAACTGCTGGCCGAACTGGCTGGCAAGGTGCTCGACAGTTTGTTCGCCTCAGACGAATTCCACGACCTGCTGTCGGCCGAAGCCAACAATCGGGCGGTGAACGAGGTGATCGCAGCCTCGGTGACGGCGCATCACCGCTTGGCCGCCGCCATCGTCTCGGGTGACATCGAACGTGCCGAGCACGAGATCGAAGGCCACCTCGACGATGTCGAGCACCGCATGACGGCCTCCATGTCGTGAGACGTCACATGGTGGTGACGTCGAGGCTCCAGTCCACGCGCTTGTTCCCGTAGCGCTGACGATCGGCCGCCAGGTCGAGTGGCCTCACGATGGCCTGATGCTGTTCGTCGCCCCACTGATCGGGCGGCACCAGGAACATCACCTCGAACTCGTTACCGTCGGGATCCTTGCAGTACAGGCTCTTGTTCACACCGTGATCACTGGCACCTACCAATGCTCCGGCAGCCGACAGTTGAGCCCGAGCGGCCTCGAGGTCCTCCATGGTCGGGACCTCCCACGCGATGTGGTACAACCCCACGTTCCGCCCGCCGGTGGGCGGCCCGGCCTGTGCGCCGATGGAGAACAACGCCAAGTCATGATGATTCTCGGACTTCGCCGCTCGCAGGAACGCGAACCGGTCCTGCGGATCGGAGATGACCATGGTGAAGCCGAGCACCCGTTGGTAGAAGTCGGCGATACGCGCCGCGCTGCGGACGTACAGCACGGCGTGGTTCAGACGGGTGATGTTCATGACCCCACCTCTACCGGCTCGCCGTACCCACCACCACCCGGCAGGTCCAGGCGAACCAGGTCACCGGGCTTCAGGTTGATGCGCTGCTGAGTACGTACCGCTTCACCGTTCACCGTGAACGCCCCCGCTTCGCCAGGTTCACCGCCGAAGATGCCCTGGGGTGGCACCGCCAGACGGGAGGTCACGGCATTCAACTGCCAAGGCTTGGTGGTGTCGACGGTGAACTCGATGGTCTGGCCCAGGCCACCGGTCTGGCGTCCGCGGCCACCACTTCCGGGGCGCAGTTCCTTGCGACGGAACCGGATAGGTGCTGATGCCTCGACCACTTCGATCGGCACGGCCGACACACCCGTGGGGTACGACACCGCCGACAGGCCCGGCTTGGCGTATCGAGCACCCACGCCACCTGCGTACGTGAACATGGCGGTGATGAAGGGACGGCCATCGTCGTGGTTCCCGCTGACCTGCATGGTCCACACGGCACCGGACCCCTCGGCCATGGACTGCTCGGGCTTGATCTGCGCCAACGCCTTCAGCAGTGCGTTGGGCAGGAACATGCCCACCACGTGGCGCGCCGTGCACGGTTGGGGCGACACGGCGTTCACGATGGACCCCACCGGTGCCTCCACCACGATGGGTGCCAGGCTGCCGTGGTTGTTGGGCAGGTCGGGGTTCAGCACCGCCCGCACAGCGAAGGTGGTGTAGGCGTGGGTGTAGTTCTTCACCACGTTGATGCCGTAGGGGCTTGCACCGGAACTGCCTTCGTAGTCCACGGTGATCTCGCCCTTGTCGGCGTCCACGGTCACGGCGCACACGATGTCGATGCGACTGCCGTCGGCCAGATCCAGTTCGGCACTGGCTCGGTACGTACCCGAGGGCAGTTCGCGAATGCTGGCGCGCGTGGCGGCTTCACTGCGGTCGATGATCTCGTCGGCCAGAGACTCGATGTCGTCGAGTCCATGGCGCTCACACAACGCGAGCAGGCGCTGCGCACCCACTTCGCCCGACGCCATTTGCGCATGCAAGTCACCGGCCATGTGGTCAGGCTGACGCACGTTCGACAGGATGAACTTCCACACGTCGTCGTTGCGCTCGCCCGCCTTCATGAGCTTGCAGATGGGGATCCACAAGCCTTCCTCGAACACGTCGCGCGCACCAGCACCGATGCCATACCCACCCACGTCGGTGTGATGGATGGTGGAGCCGAAGAAGGCGATCACCTTGCCGTCACGGAACACCGGGTAGAGCACCGTCACGTCCAGCAACTGCCCAGCGGTCTTGTAGGGGTCGTTGGTGATCAGCACATCACCGGGCACCAGCGTGTCGGGCGGGTACTCGTCCAGCACGGCCGAGGCGGCACGGGCAAGGGAGTTGATGTGCCCCGGGGTGCCGGTGACGGCCTGGGCCACCATGCGGCCACGGCGGTCGAACACGGCGTTGGCCAAGTCGCCGGCCTCACGCACGATGGGCGAGAAGGCCGCTCGTTGCAGGGCCTTGGCCTGCTCGTTCACCGTGGCGATGAGGCTCTGCCACAACACCTCGAGTTCGATGGGATCGAAGCTCATGTCACACGCTCCTGTCGGCGATGAGGGATCCGTCGGTGGCCACGGTGACCACCCAACCCGGTCGGATCACAGCAGTGGTCTCGCGCTCTTCCACGATGATGGGGCCGTCGATGCGCTGACCGACCCCGAGATCTCCCCGCCGATACACCGGCGTGTCCACCCCGTCGTCACCCCGGCTGAAGCGCACCCTGCGCGTGGCCCGCGGGGCACCGTGGGTGGCGGCCACTTGGGCCACTGGCTCCACCGGGTCGGCATCGGCATAGGCCGACAGACGCCAGGTCACACATTCCACCCCCACGTCGGGAATGGTGAGGCCGTAGATGCGCCGGTAGTCGGTCTCGAAGCGCTCGACGATCTCGGCATCGGTGGCCGGCCAACGATCGCCCTCGCCCACCCAGATGGTGATCTCGTTGCCCTGGCCCACATAACGGGCGTCGAGGCCGAAGCGGAACCGGATACGGTCCGCAGGCACGCCCGCCGCTGCCAACACTCGGCGGCCTTCCTCCAGCAACTCGCCCAGCAGCGCATCGCGCTCGGCCACATCGAGGCGGGCCAACGGTCGCACCATGGACCGGGCCAAGTCGATACGGACCGGAGTCACCAAGGTTCCGAACGCCGACAGCACGGAGGCGTTCACGGGGAACACCACGCGAGGCGATTCGAGCATCTCGGCCACGCCACAGGCATGAATGGGGCCAGCACCACCGAAGGCCAACAGGGTGACACCACGAAGGTCCTCGCCCATCTCCACGGCGTGCATGCGCGAGGCGGCGGCCATGTTCTGGTTCACGAGTTCGTGGATGCCCGCCGCCGTATCACTGTTGGACAGCCCCAGGCGATTCGCCACCGAAGCCAGCGCATCGGCATTGGCCTGCAGGTCCAGAGGCATATCGCCACCGAGGAAGTACTCGGCGTCCAGCATGCCGAGCGACAGGTCGGCATCGGTGACGGCCGGGCGAGTGCCACCACGGCCGTAGCAGGCCGGCCCGGGCACGGCACCGGCGCTGTCGGGACCCACCTTCATGAGGCCCAACTCGTCGACGCGGGCCAACGATCCGCCACCAGCACCGATCTCCACCAGGTCCACCGACGGCACCGACACCGGGAAGCCCGAACCCTTCTTGAAGCGATAGATGCGTGCCACTTCGAAGGTGTTGGTGAGTTCGGGCTCACCGTGCACGATGAGGCACGACTTTGCCGTGGTGCCTCCCATGTCGAAACACATGAGACGGTCCTCGCCCAGGCGGCGGGCGAACCAGCTTCCGGCCAGAGCGCCAGCGGCCGGGCCGCTCTCGACCAGTCGAATGGGCGCCCGGGCGGCATCGTCGGCCGACACCACACCGCCGTTGGACAACATCATGAGCACCGACGACCCGAAGCCCTCGCTGGCCAGCCACTTCTGCAACTCGTCGAGGTAGGGCCCGATGACCGGCATGGTGGCGGCGTTACAAGCTGTGGTGATCATGCGCGGGTACTCGCGGATCTGTGGCGAGATCTCGGCCGAGATGCACACGGGGACACCGAGTTCGCGGCGCAGGTGCTCGGCAACGGCACGTTCGTTGGCCGGGTTGGCATAGGCGTTGATGAGGCACACCCCGACGGCTTCCACCTTGGCAGCGCGCAGGGCCTCGGTGATGGCGGCCAAGCCCTCGGCTGTGGGTGTCTCGACCACGTTGCCCTGGGGGTCGGTGCGCTCGGCAAGTTCCACGATGCGGTCGCGAGGCACGGGGGGCTCGGGGAACTCGATCTGCAGGTCGTACATGTCGTAGCGATGCTCGTCGCGGATGAGCAACGTGTCGCCAAAGCCCGTCGTGGTGACGATGCCAGCCCGGCCGATCTTGCCCTCGATGAGGGCATTGGTGATGAGCGTGGTGGCGTGGACGATGGGGGCGGTGATGTCGGAGGGTTGCACGCCGGCCTTGGCGAGCAACTGACGTACGCCGGTGCGCACGCCTTCGAGGGGCGCGGCCGGGGTCGTGAGGGTCTTGTCGACCACGACGCGACCCGACGCAGCGTCCACCAGCACCACATCGGTGAAGGTGCCGCCGATGTCGACGGCGAGCCGCCAGTCAGACGTTGTTGCCTCAGGCATAGGGAAGGTCCTTTCGCGGCGGGGCGAACACATCGAGGATCCACACCTCGTCGAGTTCCTCGTCACCGATGAAGATGCTGTCGCCGTGCCACACACTGCGAGGCGCCAGATAGCACTCGCCGGGGCCCAGCACCACGCGCTGCTGGTCCTCCTGATCACCGATGCGGAAGTCGAGTTGGCCTCGCATGATCACGCCCAACTGCTCGTTCTCGGTGTGATGGTGCATGAACGACCCAGTGGAGCCGCCAGCGATACGCCAGAACCACAATTGCAGCAACTCCCCGTCGATGACGCGCAGGCGGAAGCCGGGGCGGTTGGTTTCCACGAAGGCGTCTTCGTCGAAGAAGTAGCAGTACTGATTCGTGAGGTGCATCATGCGCGCTCCTGTCCCGCCCGCGCTCACGGCACTGGTGACCGCCGCCGGGCGAGGCGCTTGTCTGATTGTCAGACCAGACGTTACTGATGCTCCATCATCAACGCAAGGTCCGCCGGCACCTCACAGAAAGATGCTGCGCGCCAGTGCGGCATGGCACCCCAGAGTCTGGTCCACCACTTGGGTCACACCGAGGTCAAGTGCCACCGAGGCCAACGAATAGGCGTCGTCTCGAGTCAGGCCCAGATGCTCGGTCATGAGCCACAACGCCTGTTCACACGCCATGCGCATGGCGGCATCGAGGTCGGGGCCGAACCCGTGCGTGGCCCAGTGGGTATCGGTCTGCAGCAGTGGCGAGGAGATGGGGAGATCACGCATCAAGCCGATCTGCACTCGGGCGTTCAGCGACGCCTCGATGGCCGTGCCGCAGATCTCGCCGTCGCCCTGAGCGAAGTGAGGGTCGCCGAAGAACAGATTGGCACCCTCGTTGAACACCGGGTACGCGATGGTGGCGCCGGGTCCGAACCGCCAGTTGTCGACGTTGCCGCCGAACACGCCTGGTGGAACCGACGACCGGCGTTCATCATCCCCGGGGGCCACGCCGATCACCCCGAAATGGGGTCGTACCGGTACCTTCACCGGCCGACTGAAGGACTGCCGGTCCACCGATGAGGGTTCACTCACGACGCCGGGCTGGTCGTACAGGGGGCGAGCGGTGAAGTCGAAGCCGAACACGGGGCGGGCCAGGGCGGGGAACCCGGCACCTGCGTCGTCGTCGAGTTCGTAGATGGTGATGCGTTCCTTGCCGAACACGTCATAGAGCAGACCCCAGTTGGCGGCGCAGTTGGCACCGTGGCGCAACCGGGGCACCATGTCCAGGATGCGCACCACGACGGTGTCGCCGGGCTGGGCACCACGAACGTGGATGGGCCCGGTGAGGATGTGCGGCCCCGGCCCACGACTGCCCGGGGCGATGGCATCCCAGATGGCCCGTACGCCGTCGTCCATGAGCAGATCGGGGGCATCACCCGAGTGGTGGGTGACCGCCTCGATCTCCACGACATCGCCCGGGTCCACCTCCAGCACCGGCGCCTGGTTGCGATCGATGTAGCCCCAGAACACCGTGTCGGGAGAAGCCGCCAGGTGGTGCGTCCGGCCGGGGCTGGTGAAGGCTGTGGTCAGGTCGACAGACATGCAGACCAACGTAAGGACGACCTGTTTCGGGAGGGTTTCCGTCGTGCAACGCCACGGCGAGCAGCGCGTCCGCCCCGTCGGCGAGCAGGGGTCAGCGCTCGAGTCCCAGGGTCGCCAGTCCTCGGCGCAGCGGCGAGTGGCGGGTGGCCACCGCCGTCCACGTCGACCATCCATCACCCAGTTGGCAGCGCACGGCGCGCAAACCGTCTTCCACGACCACCTCCGACGGTTGATCGCATCGCCCCACAGCGCTGGCCGCCACGCGGAACGGCCCGTTGGCGCCGAAGGATCGGGGGGCGCCCTCTCCCAGGGTCAGGTGGCTCACGGCGACGACTCGACCGGCACTGGTGATGCGTTGGCGCAACACGACCGTGCCCGACGGTTCCTCGTGGCGTCCCATCACCACCTCGTCCACCCAGCGAACCGTCGCATCGTGGGCGAGGTCGACCTGCACGTCGAGGGTGTGATGGCTTCCCTTCACCGACACGAGCGGTTCGGGCCAGGCATCCAAGGTGGCCCCTTCTCTCAGCGTGGCGATCACCGCCGCCATCGACGGCTGTCCTCGGGGATCGGGTTGCGCCAACGAGGCCGCCACCGAACGCAGTCGCACCTCGGCACCAGGGGCGAGGTCGAGATGGAGGTTCCAGTGGTCTCCGCCCAGTGGCCCTGCCGCCCCACCCACCAGATGCAACTGAAGCGCCCCACCCTCGCCGTGATGTGTGTCGGTAACCCGAACGAGTTGAGGGACCTCGCACTGCAGGCCGACGGCGCGACTGCGACCGGACCCGTCGACGGCGACGGTGACCGAGGTGGTGGAACGCACGCCGTCAGTGTCCGGCTCGCCATGCGGCGAGTTCGGTGCGCAACCAGTCGGCCACGGCCGTCGCCCCCTCGGGTTCCACCAACGAGGTGAACCGGATGGGCAGCGCTCCGCGCCGGGCGACGGCGTCGCGCTCCATCACCGACAGGTCGGCCCGCACCAACGTGGCGAGGTCGGTCTTGTTGATGACGAGCAGATCAGCCGTGGTCACGCCAGGACCCCCCTTGCGGGGCACCTTGTCGCCACCGGCCACGTCGACCACGAAGATCTGCCGGTCCACGAGCGCTCGCGAGAACACGGCGGTCAGGTTGTCGCCACCGCTCTCCACCAGGGTCAGCACGGCGTCGGGGTGCCGGGCCTCCAGTGCTTCCACGGCGTCGAGGTTGGCCGAGATGTCGTCGCGTATGGCGGTGTGGGGACAGCAACCGGTCTCCACGGCCGCGATGCGGTCGTCGGGTAGCACGGCCATGCGGCGCAAGGCCTCGGCATCCTCGGTGGTGAAGATGTCGTTGGTGATCACCACGAGGGGCACCTCGTGCGCGAGAAGGCGACACAGCGACGCCACCAGGGCGGTCTTGCCACTGCCGACGGGTCCGCCGATGCCCACCCGGAGTGGGCGCGGGCCGTTCGGGGTCGACGCCGGCGCCGGCGCCGGATGGTGGTGGTGGCTTCCGGTCGAGGGGTCGTGATCAGGAGGCAAACAGCCTCACCTCCCAGGTTCCATGATGTTCGGCATAGATGTCGGCCAGCAGTCCCACATGAGCGGGAAGTGCTCGAGGCGACGTGGCCGACCGGGCGTCGGCAGTGGCTTGTCGAGCCAACTCGTCCACGACAGGAGCCAGGGGGGCGGCCAGCGCCGTGGTGGCGAAGGGGTCGAGACCCAGCAGTCGGACCGCAGCCGAGGTGGCCGCCGCCACCAGGTGGTGTGCTGCGCACAGGGCCGTCGCATGGTCATCGAGGCCGGCTGCAGCGGCGACCGCCCCCAGCGCCACCATCTGGTGGGGTCCGTCGGCGTGGCCGGCCGCAATATCGGGAAAGGTCGCGTCGGGCCACACTCGTCGACCCGCCCGCAACAACTGTCGGCCCTGGGTGCGCGACGCTGCGCGCAGGCGCGGGGACGCCAGGCGGGCCGACACTTCGGCGTCGAGTTCGGGCCACACCACCTCGCCAGCGGTCGCTGCATGCCGGCACACCCAGGCCGCCACGGCGGCATCAGTGCGACCCTGCGTGACGAGCCGCCCGTGGACGAACGCGTCGAGAGTGGCGACGTCATGTACATCGCCGAGAGCGCAGGCCGCCTCCACCCCCCACGACTGCACGGACCCACCCGACGGGAACCGTCCATCGGCCAGGAGGAGTGCGACAGCGTTCACCGGTGGCGCCGATCAGAACAGGAAGTAACGCTGGGCCATGGGCAGTTCTGTGGCTGGCGCTTCCTCGATGAGTTCGCCATCCACCCTTACAGCGAAGGTGTCGGCGTCCACCTCGATGCGCGGCATGGCGGTGTTCTCGGGGAGGTCGACCTTGCCGACCGACCGAGTGGACTGCACGGGCACCAGGGCACGGCGAACCGCCAGTCGGTCGGCCAAGCCGTCGTCGAGGGCCGCCTGCGCCACGAAGGCCACGCTGAGCGCTGGCGCCACGCCCGGAGCCGCACCGAACATGGGCCGAGGGAGCACCGGCTGGGGTGTGGGAATGGACGCATTGGCGTCGCCCATGGCCGCCCAGGCGATCATGCCGCCTTTCAGCACGGCGTGAGGCCGTACCCCGAAGAAACGCGGGTCCCACAACACCAGGTCGGCGAGCTTGCCCACGGCCACCGAACCGATCTCGTGGTCCAGTCCGTGCGCCACCGCCGGGCAGATCGTGTACTTGGCCACGTACCGCCTGATGCGGTGATTGTCGGCAGTACCGTCGCCGGCAAGTGAACCCCGGCGGCGCTTCATGACATGCGCCGTCTGCCAGGTGCGCAGGATCACCTCGCCGATGCGGCCCATGGCCTGCGAGTCACTGCCGATCATGGCAATGGCACCCAGGTCGTGCAACACGTCCTCGGCCGCCATGGTCGAGGGCCGGATGCGGCTTTCGGCGAAGGCGAGGTCCTCGGGAACCGACGCGTCGAGGTGATGGCACACCATCAACATGTCGAGGTGCTCGGCCAGGGTGTTCACCGTGTGCGGCCGCGTGGGATTGGTGCTCGAGGGCAACACGTTGGGCTGAGAGGCGACCGTGATGATGTCGGGAGCGTGGCCGCCGCCGGCACCCTCGGTGTGGTACGTGTGGATACTGCGCCCAGCGATGGCCGCCAACGTGGTCTCCACGAAACCAGCCTCGTTGAGGGTGTCGGTGTGAATGGCCACCTGCACGCCCGATGCATCGGCCACCCGCAGGCAGGCGTCGATAACAGCCGGCGTGGTGCCCCAGTCCTCGTGCAGTTTGAACCCGGCCACGCCAGCACGCACCTGTTCCCACAGACCCTCGCCGGACATCGTGTTGCCCTTGCCGAGCAGCACCACGTTCACCGGCCAGTGATCGAGGGCCTCCAACATGCGGGCCACGTTCCAGGCGCCGGGGGTGACCGTGGTGGCCTTGGATCCCTCAGCCGGCCCGGTGCCCCCACCGATGATGGTGGTGATCCCCGACCCCAGTGCCTCGGTGAGCAGTTCGGGGCAGATCAGGTGCACATGGCTGTCGATGGCGCCGGCGGTGAGGATCTTCCCGTTGCCAGCGAGGATCTCGGTGGAGGGCCCGATCGCCAGGGCTGGGTGGATCCCGTCCATGATGTCGGGGTTGCCCGCCTTGCCGATGGCGACGATGCGGCCGTCGCGAATCCCGATGTCGGCTTTCACGATGCGGTCGTGATCCACGATGACCGCTCCGGTGATCACCAGATCGGGCGCGCCTTCTGCCCGGGTGCGCATGGACTGGCCCATGGACTCGCGGATGACCTTTCCGCCGCCGAAGACGGCCTCGTCACCACCCACGCACAAGTCGTCCTCGACTTCGAGCCACAGGTCGGTATCGGCCAGGCGCACCCGGTCGCCCTGCGTGGGGCCGTACAACTGCCGGTAACGCTGGCGGCTGATCTCAACCATCGAGTGCACCCCCCACCAGACCGCGCAAGCCGGGGACGCGTCGGTCGCCCACCAGTGGGACCAGAGCCACGTCCATGTCCACCCCGGGCTCGAAACGCACCGAGGTTCCCGCAGGCACGTCGAGGCGGTGGCCGTGCGCCCGGTCACGGTCGAAGACCAGCGCGGCGTTCACCTCGGCGAAGTGGAAATGCGATCCCACCTGCACCGGGCGGTCACCGGTGTTCACCACGGTCAACGTCAGCACCCTTCGTCCCGGGTTCAGCACGATCACCCCGTCGGGGCCGGTCATCTCGCCTGGGATCACGCCGGCACCTCCTCGCGCGGGACGGGCGGCTGGATGGGATGGTGCAGCGTGACGAGCTTGGTGCCGTCGGGGAACGTCGCTTCCACTTGCACCTCGTCCACCAGGGCGTCGACACCATCCATCACGTCGTCGGTGGTGAGCACCCGCCGGCCGGCATCCATGAGATCCACCACCGTGCGGCCGTCGCGTGCGGCTTCGAACACCCATGACGTGAGCACCGCCACCGCCTCGGGATAGTTGAGCCGCAGACCTCGCTGGCGCCGCTTCCAGGCCAGTTCGGCGGCCACATGGATCATGAGCCGCTCTTGTTCGTGGGGGCTGATGAACACGGCGGGGACGCTAGCCAGACCCCATGAGCCCATGTGGTCACGACGGTGTGTTCACGTGACCGAAACAGACCACGATCCGGGACCTAGGACTCGGAGGAATTCGGTAGCACGACTCCGCATAACAGTCAAGAGTTAGGCCACACTTCGTCGACTCCCCGTCGAAAGGAGCGCACATGCGCAAGACCCTGGTATCCCTGGCCCTTGGTGCGGCCGCGTTCGGCCTGGTAGCAGCACCCGCCGCCGCCCAGACCGAGCAGTCGATCGCCGAGATCGCCGCCGGCAACGCCGACTTCTCCACCCTGGTGGCCGCCGCCACCGCCGCCGACCTGGCTGGCACCCTGGCCGACTGCGACGCCGGCCCCTTCACGGTATTCGCTCCCACCAACGCAGCCTTCGCCGAAGCGCTCGAGGCCCTGGGCCTCACCGCCGAGCAATTGCTGGCCGATACCGCCACCCTCACCAGCGTCCTGACCTACCACGTGGTCGCCGGCACCGTGCTGGCCGCCGATGTGGTTGCGCTCGACTCGGCCACCACGCTGAACGGCGCTCCCATCACCATCGAAGTGGTGGACGGCTCGGTGAAGTTGAACGGTGACACCACCGTGACCGCCACCGACCTCGAGGCCTGCAACGGCGTCATCCACGTGATCGACAAGGTGCTGCTGCCCCCCACGCCGGTGACCACGACTGCTGAGCCCCTGCCCGAGACCGGCAGCTCGAACACGGTCATGGCCGTGCTCGCCGTGATCGCCGTGGCCGGCGGTGCCCTGATGCTGGTGGTTCGCCGCCGCGTGACCGCCTGATCGACATCTGACTTCTCGCCCTCGACGGGGTGGCCGACGGACTTCCAGTCCAGACGCCACCCCGTCGTCGCGTCCAGCCACATCTCGGTACACAAACGCGCAATTTTTGCGCGTTCCGCTACCGAGACTGTGTGAGGTGAGCCGCCGACCCACCGGCAATCCGCCCGAACACCGTGCAGTTGGCGTACGAGTTGCCCGAGCCCACGTACTGTGCCCCCACCACGCCACCCGTGCATTCGCCAGCGGCGTACAGGCCGGGAATCGGTTGGCCCTCCACGTCCAGCACCCGAGCGTCGCGGTCCACCCGCAACCCGAAGGCCGTGAAGCACACCGTAGAGGGTCGCATCTCCACGCCGTAGAACGGTGCGGTGGCGATGGGTTCGAGGAACTTCGGGTCCTTGGCGAAGTCGGCATCGACACCCTCGGCCACATGGCTGTTGTAGCGACGCACCGCCCCGGCCACGGCTCGTGGTGACAGGCCCAACCCGCTAGCGACCTCCTCGATGGTGTCGCCCCGCACCACCTTGCCTTCTTTCACCATCTGCTCGATGACGTCGAGATTCCAGTGGGGGCTGCGGTTCTTGGCCCCGGGGATCAACTGCTTGTAGCGAGCAGTACCGCTGGTCGTGGCCTCCAAGGCTGCGTGGTCCAGCAGCGCGAACACCCGATCGCCCTGCTCTCGCACGAGGAAATCCATCATGCCGTATGGGGCCGTCTCGTCGCAGAAGCGGTGGCCCGAGCGGTTCACCATCACCAACCAGCCCGGCAGGTAGGCCTCGTAGATCTTGGCGAAACCGGTGTGCAGCAATCGCAGGCCACGATCGTGACCGATCAGCTGGGCGTCCACCTGCTCGGCCAGAGCCAAGGCGTCACCACGCGATCCCTCGGCGCCGATGTACCAGGCATTGCCTGTGGCTGCCGCCGATGGGAAATGTCGCTCCATGAGCTCGGGGGCGTTGGCGAACCCACCGCTCGCCACGATGACCGCCGAGGCCCGGATCTCGTCGTCGCCCACGGCCACGCCCACCACGGCGCCGTCGTCCACCAGCAAGCGATCGACGCGTTGTCCGAGGGCTACGTCGATACCCGCCTCCCGCACATGACGGGTGAGCACCTCGATGATGCCGGCACCGCGGCCCACAGGAACGTGCACGCGGGGCACCCGTTCATCGCCACCGAACACCAACCGCTCGGCGAACTCCACGCCCAGATCGCCCAGCCAGTCGACGGTGGGACCTGCGAGGTCGGCGAGACGCCGCACCACCCCGGCGTCCACATTCCAGCGGTTCACGGTGAGGTAGTCGTGGAACAAGGCATCTGCGTCGTCGTCGATACCCAGGGCCCGCTGATAGCGCGTCCCGGCTCCCATGATGAGCCCGCCCGACAGGCGCGACGACCCCCCGATGATCCCTTCGGCCTCGGCCACCAAGATGCTGCGAGCACCTGCCTCATGCGCCGCCAGGGCTGCGCTGAGGCCGGCAGCACCTGAACCGATGATGACGACGTCGACGTCCACTTCCCCCTGAGCCATGGTTCGACCGTAGCCGTCGCGCCTCGGGCCTCACCGAGGCACACCCACTACCGTCGACCGAAACGACCACGAGGGGGACCCGCCATGAATCTCGCCGGTATCGGACGCTTCTGGGCACGCTGGCGACCCCAGCAGACTGCCATCCGTTTTGCCGAACACGACACCTCGTGGGCCGAACTGGACCAGCGCACCGACGCCCTGGCCGCCGGACTCCGAGCCGAGGGCGTGACCCAGGGCGACCGAGTGGCGTTGCTGGCCGGCAACTCGCTGGCCTGGTGCGAGCTCACCATGGCGGCCTGGAAGATCGGCGCCGTCATCGTGCCCGTGAACACGCGCTTCACCGCCACTGAGGTGGCCTACGTCGTGGGCGACTCGGGGGCTCGCATGTTGTTCGCCGATGGCGCCCTGTGGGCGGCGACGACACAGGTCGGCAGCGCATGCGTCGTGCGCTCCATCGACGACCTCGGGCCCCTTCGGCGCAGCGACCTGGCGACCCCCTGGTGCGACACCAGCGACCACGATCCGGCGTTCATCTGTTACACCTCGGGCACCACCGGCGATCCCAAGGGCGCCGTGCTCACACACCGGTCCTTCGACGTGGCGTCACAGGGTTGGGGCCAAGCGCTCGAGCTGACACCGTCGGATCGGGTGATCCTGCCGTTCCCCCTCGCCTTCACCGGTGGCCTGGCCGTGTTCCTGTTCACGTACTGGTCGGGCGCCACCCTGCTCTTGGAACCCACGGTCGACAACGACCGACTGTTCGATCTGTTCGAACAGCAACGGGCCACCGCTCTGCTGGCGGTCCCGGTGATCATCCAACAGCTCGTCGATCACCCCCGCTGGTCGGGCGCCGATCTGTCGAGTTGGCGCGTCGCCTGCTCGGGTGGGGCACCGGTGCCGCCATCGCTGCTGAAGGCCGTGCAGGCACGGGGCATTCCCATGTTGCAGACCTTCAGCCTCACCGAGGCGTCGGCAGCGGCCGCAGTGCTACCCAATGCCGATGCACTCATCAAGGTGGGCTCGGCCGGGCTTCCGATGCTGCACGCTCGCATTCGCATCGCGGATGAGGAAGACCGCGATCTGCCCAGCGGCGAGGTGGGCGAGATCCTCGTGGCCGGTCCGCAGGTGATGTCGGGGTACTGGAACCAGGTGGAGGCCACGGCCACCACCTTGCGGGGCGGGTGGCTGCACACCGGCGACCTCGGCTACCTCGATGCCGACGGCTATCTCTACGTGGTGGACCGGGTGAAGGACATGCTGATCTCGGGTGGGCTGAACGTGTACCCCGCCGAGATCGAGCGCCTGCTGACCGGCTTCCCCGGCATCGCCGAGATCGCCGTGGTGGGAGTATCCGATGCGAAGTGGGGCGAGACACCAGCAGTGGTGGTGTTCACCGGTGGCGCCGAGTTCGATGCCACCGCCATGGCGGCACGGTGCAAGGAAGCACTGGCCGACTTCAAGCAACCCCGCTACGTCACCGTCAGCGATCAACCACTGCCGCGCGGGATGTCGGGCAAGATCCTCAAGCGTCAGTTGAAAGCGGAACTGAACGCTGATCCGTCGCGCCTCACCCCACTTCGCTGATCGGACCCACGACCATGACCGCTCTGCGTCCCCCCGCCACCTCGGCCCGCATCGGCATCACGTTGATGACCGCCGACTTCGCCATTCGCCCCGACGAACTCGCCCGGGAGGTGGAGGCCCGAGGCTTCGAGAGCCTGTGGGTTCCCGAGCATTCGAACATCCCCATCAGCCGCGACTCCCCGTGGCCGGGCAGCCTGGACGGCGCTCCCCTGCCCACCGAGTACTCGCATCTACACGACGCTTTCGTGGCGTTGTCGATGGCGGCCGCCGTGACCACCCGGTTGCGACTGGGGACCAGTGTGCTGTTGCTCGGGCAACGGGACGCCATCTGGACCGCCAAGCAGATCGCCACCTTGGACCACTTGAGCGGTGGTCGCATGGAAGTAGGCGTGGGCATCGGTTGGAACCGAGAGGAGATGGCCAACCACGGGTTCGACTTCCCCAGCCGCTGGGAGCGCACCCGTGAGGTGGCCGAGGCCATGCGCACCCTGTGGCGCGACGAGGTCGCCTCGTACACGGGGAACCAGGTGACGGTGGCACCGACCTGGCAGTGGCCCAAACCCGCTCAGGCCAAGGGCCCGGCCATTCATATCGGCGGCGGTGTCGGCCCCCGTCTGCTGGGCGAAGTGGCCACGTGGGCCGACGGTTGGATGCCCATATCCGCTCGCACATCCCTGGTGAACCGACTGGAGAAACTGCACGAGGCCTGCGAGCGAGTCGGTCGAGACCCGTTGGACCTGCAGGTCAGCGTATTCGGCGCCACCACCGACGCCGATGGCCTCACATCGCTGTTCGGCGAGGGCATCACACGGGCGGTACTGACCTTGCCCAGTGCCGACAGAGACACCGTGTTACCTCTGCTCGACCAGTGGGCGAACACACGGGAGAAGGTGGCCGCACGAATCGGTATCTGACGAGCGTTCCGGTACAGTCCCGCGCCATGTCCGTGCATCAATTCGAAGCCACCACCATCGACGGCAACACCGTGTCGCTCGGCGACTACGCCGGCAAGGTTCTGCTCGTCGTGAACGTCGCCAGCAAGTGCGGCCTCACCCCCCAGTACGAGGGTCTCGAGGCCCTGTACAAGGCCCACAAGGACCAGGGTCTGGAGATCCTCGGTTTCCCATGTGACCAGTTCGGCAATCAGGAGCCGGGCAGCGAGGCCGAGATCGCCGAGTTCTGCTCGACCAACTACGGCGTGTCGTTCCCCATGTTCTCCAAGATCGAGGTGAACGGCGAAGGCGCTCACCCGCTGTACAAGCACCTGCGCGCCGCCCAGGTGGAACCCCGTCTGGAGGACGTCGAGGGCGGCGCACATCTGGCCGGTCTGCTGCAGCAGCACTTCCCCGACGCCTGCACCGAGGACGACGGCATCCGCTGGAACTTCACCAAGTTCCTCGTGTCGCGTGACGGCGAGGTGCTGAAGCGCTTCCAGCCGGTGGTCACCCCCGAGGCCATCGCCGAGGAGATCGCACCGCTGCTCGGCTGATCGTCCGTCGTCTCGAACGACAGGCTCTCGTCGCCCTTGCCGTCACCAGACGGCAAGGGCGATTTTTTCTCTCATGCGCTCGTCTCGAGTGAGCAGTTGCGAACCTGCCGCCACGGCATCGCCGACGATCAACCGGTCGAAGGGGTCATGCGTCCAGGCGAGATCAGCGGCTGCTCGGACCGCTGCAGACCACGCCACCTCTGACAGGCGAAGTCCGACGCGATGTGCGAGGTCTCCAAGAATCTCTGAACCACTCACGGACACTCGGCCGATCTCGTGCAGGAAGGTCAACTCCATCTCCACCATGGGTGCAACCACCAGGGTCTTGTGTTGAACAGCCGTGCGAGCTGTCGGCGACAGTTTGTCCCCGAGGCCTGCGTACAACCACAGCACCACATGCGTGTCGAGTCGGATCACCCCGTCCATTCACTCGACCAGTCGAGGTGCACGAGATCGTCGGGATCACCGATGATCACGTCGGGCCGATGGATCAGTGCATCGAGGCGCGACGGCGGATCATCGGCGGTGATGCGCAGACGCCGACCTCGGCGATCGATCTCGACGGCCTCGCCCGTGTCGAGGACGTAGTCGAGGACTCGGTAGATGTCGGCCCGCAACTTCGACGCTGTGATCTCCATGACCATGGAAACTACAGCGAACGTACGTCTCCTGCCCGCTAGGACGTACGTACATGCCAGCTGCCAGTGAAGGATCAGTCGACCGGACGACCTTCGAAGTCGCCGATGAGCGACACCACCACACGTCCGTCACCGTTGCGGGTGGCCAACTCGGCGAGTTTCGTGCGGTAGTACTGGTCGCGCAGGTCGCCCTCACGCTCGGCGTTGTAGGTGGGATAGAGCGCTCGGCGGTTCCTGTCGGAAAGGTTGGGGCCACTGCGATGCGGAGTGCGGGAATGGAACCACAGGGTCTGACCGGCCCGAAGTTCGGCCGGAACCCACTCCAAGTCGGCCACCACCTCGGCGGCGATACAACCCCGGTCGTCCATGGGAAGCACTGCGTCGTGTCGCCCAGACACCACCTCGAGACAACCGTTGGCCACCGTGGCGTCGTCCACCGCCACCATGCACGACACGTGGGTGTCGATGAACGGGTAGGCCGGCGCGTCCTGGTGGGGCGAGTATCCCGCACCGCCAGCCAACTTGTAGTTGATCTTCTCCTTGTACAGCACCGCCGGTTCTCCCAACAGCAGCGACGCCGTGGCGGCGAGGCGTTCACGCACCAACTGACGAAGACCATCGTGCGACGGTGTGAAGTTCTCACTGCGGCACAACTGAGGACCGGCGTCGGTCTGCTCGCGGTAGTGGAGCAGCCCACCCTCGCCGTCGGGCCGTTCGGCGATCTCGCGGATCCAGGTCTGGAGCACTTGAACCTCGTCGACCGCCAGAGTGTCGAGCAACACCCAGCCATGGCGATCGAAATGCGCCTTGGCAGCCACGGCCTCCATGGCCCCGATCCACTGATCCAACGGGGGCACCGCAGCACCGGGCACCTTGGCGCCATCATCGGCCGTGCGCAGCGCCACCCGAGCCTCGAGATCGGGCAGGGCCGCGAACGCCGCCAACTCCGCTTCCGACATCGGTCCGCCCTGCGCAGCCAAGGTCATGACGCTGTCGGGCGACAGCAGTGCTGCGTAGTCGGGCCGTGTGGCCACGAGGTACCTCTTGGCCGGAACGTGCGACAGCACGAGGTCGGCCACCCGCGGGCCGAACACCTCGCGCACCGCCCGCGCTCCCATGCCGGCGTGACGCGGCTGACCCGGACCGTCCCATGGGTGCGCCAGATCATGCACCAGTCCCGCGACCTGCAAGGCGACGTCGTGGGGATGTGATCGCTGCAGCAGTGCGGCTGTCTGCAGACCGTGATCCAGTTCGGTGAGGCCCTCACCCTCCACCGAACCCAACGTTGCCAGCCAACGCAGATGCTCGATGACATCGTGAACGCTGGTGAACACCCGAGGCACAGCCATGGGCTCAACACTAGGAAAGCCACGTGAACGGTGGATGACGTCGGACCGACTTCGTGACGACGGTTCACGGATCGGCAACACTTCGGAGATCATGACGACACGCGTGACCACCAGGCTGGGGATGTGACCATGGCACACGTGCGCCCGTCCACCAGGTTCTGGGATGAACTCGTGGCTCCCGACGGCACTGCTCGTCCGGGCTCGGAGGCATTGCTCGAGGTGCTCTCGGGTATGGAGTTGAGCGAGCTGATCGAGCGCCAGACGCTGGCCGAACTGGACATCGTGATGAGCGGCATCACCTTCACCGTGTACCACGACGGGCGCGGCATCGACCGGGCGTGGCCCTTCGACATCGTCCCCCGCGTCATCACCGCGCGGGAATGGCGACACATCGAGACCGGACTGGTTCAGCGCATGCGAGCGTTGAACGCCTTCATCGACGATCTCTACCACGAGCAACGAGTGATCGCCGAGGGAGTGTTCCCCGCCGAACTGCTGGAGCAGTCGGTGAACTTCCGCCCCCAGTGCAGGGGTGTGCGACCGAAGTTCGGGGTCTGGGCGCACATCTGCGGTTCCGATCTGGTGCGCGATGCCGACGGGACCATGTACGTGCTGGAGGACAACCTCAGGGTGCCCTCGGGGGTGAGTTACGTGCTGGAGAACCGCGCCGTGTCCAAGCGTGTGTTCGCCGATCTGTTCGCCCGCCAGAGCATCCTGCCCGTCGACCGCTACACCGATGAGTTGGCGCGACTGCTCGCATCACTGGCTCCCGGTTCACCCCGCCAGGCACAGGTGGTGGTGCTGACTCCCGGTATCTACAACTCGGCCTACTTCGAGCACTCGTTCCTCGCTCAGCGAATCGGTGCCGCCTTGGTGGAGGGGTCCGATCTGGTGGTCGGCGACGATGACCACGTGTACATGCGCACCATCGGTGGTCTGGAGCGAGTGGACGTGATCTACCGGCGTGTGGACGACTTGTTCCTCGACCCCGAGGAGTTCCGACCCGACAGCGCGCTGGGCGTACCGGGGTTGATGCGAGCCTGGCGGGCTGGCCACGTGGCCATTGCGAATGCGCCGGGGGCCGGCGTGGCCGACGACAAGGTCGTGTACGCCTGGGTGCCCGACCTCATCCGCTTCTACACCGGCGAGGAACCCATCCTCCCCAACGTGCCCACCTACCGGTGCTTCATCCCCGAGGAGCGCGCCTACGTGTTGGAGCACCTCGACGAGTTGGTGGTGAAGCCGGCCAACGAGAGCGGCGGTTACGGACTGCTGATCGGCAACCGCGCCACCAGCGACGAACTGAAGGCCCATGCGGCGCTCATCGAGGCCGACCCTCGCAACTGGGTGGCCCAGCCCATCCTGTCGCTGTCGACCGTGCCCACACTGCGCGACGAAGGCCTGCAACCACGCCACGTGGACCTGCGACCGTTCATCCTCTCGGGTGCCACCACCTACGTGACGGCCGGTGGACTCACCCGCGTAGCACTGACCGAAGGTTCGCTCATCGTGAACTCATCACAGGGCGGGGGCAGCAAGGACACCTGGATCGTCGAGGAGCGGTGATGCTGCTGTCGCGAGTCGCCGACCGCTTGTACTGGGGCGCCCGCTATGTGGAGCGGGCCCAGTGCACCGCACGCCTGGTTCGCACCTACACCGAACTGATGGTGGATCTCCCGGTGAGTGTGCTCACGAGTTGGGAGCCACTGTTGGCGGTGGCGGGAAGCGAAGTGGCGTTCGAGTTGGCCAGCGGCGGAGCGACCGACGAAGCATCCATCGTGAGTTTTCTGCTGGCCGATCTCGCCAATCCGGGCAGCATGGCGGCCTCGGTGGCCCAAGCACGGGAGAACCTTCGCACCACCCGTGAGATCGTGCCCCGAGAGGCGTGGCAGACCCTGAACGACCTCCACCTGTACGTGACGGCCAACGTGGAGAGCGGTTGTGCACGCGCCAACCGAGGGCGCTTTCTCAACCGGGTCATCGGCGAATGTCAGCAGTTGGATGGTGTGTTGGCCACCGTGATGCTGCGCGACGAGGCCCACGAGGTGTGGCAACTGGGTGAAGCGTTGGAACGCGCCGACATGACGACTCGGGTGGTGGGCGTTCGGGCGGCGGCACTGCTGGTGGCCGACAGGGCCAACGACGACCAGCGCGATCACGTGCTGGATCACGACGCTCGGCACGCGTACGACGACGTGCAGTGGATGGGCCTGCTGCGATCGGTGTCGGCGCTGCAGATGTATCAGCGAGCTCACCGAGGCACCATCGATGCCCGCAGTGCTGTGGAGTTCTTGTTGCTCGACCCCAGATTCCCCCGGTCGGTCGCCGCCTGCACGCAGCGCATTCGTCAGTGCTTGGGACGACTGCCCCAGCCGGCGCGTACCCTGCCCACGGTGGATGCACTCGATGCAGTCCTGGGCGACGCGGTGAACCGAGCCGATGACGCAGTGGCACTGGATGCTGCAATGGATGAGGTGCAGGCGGCCCTCGCCACCGTGCACCGCGAGGTGACCGACGCGTTCTTGCAGGGAAGGATCTGATGCTGCACGACGTGGGCTATCGCCCATCGGCAGGGACCTTCGACGAGGCGGTGGACGGCGACGGCGCGCTGCGCTCGTCGTGGACCATGGTGGGTCGGGTACTGGGCCAGGTGCAGCCAGGCGAATTGCTGCATCGCCAACGACTTCTCGATCGTCTGTTGGACGCCGAAGGTGCGGGGCATCTGGCAGAGGACCGAGGGGAACAGGTCCGGCCGTGGACTCTGGATCCCGTGCCGTTGGTGCTGGACGGAGTGGAGTTTCGGCACCTCGCCGAGGTTGCCCTGCAACGCGTCCGTGTGCTCGAGGCCCTGCTGGCCGACCTTCACTCACACCGCACCGTGCTGCGTCGAGGAGCGTTGTCGCCCGCTGATGTGTACGGCCTCGCCTCGGCCCACACCACCATGGCCCAACACCGTCCACCGAGGTGGTTGGTGCACTACGCCATGGACGTTGTGCGCACCGCCAACGGCACATGGAAGGTGTTGGCGGATGCCACCGACGTTCCGAGCGGACTGGCGGCGGCCCTGATCAACCGCTCGATCATGGCCCGCGTGTTCCCCGATGCCACGCGGCAAGCCGGCGTGGCACCCATCGCCTCCACCCTGGGGGAACTGCGCCGCGCCCTGGCGGCACTGGCACCCTCGGGTCTCCGCAGCCCCCGCACCGTGGTGTTGTCACCAGGACCGGGTGACACCCACTACGTAGAACATTCCTCACTGGCGGTGCAGATGGGCTTCCACCTGGTGCAGGGAGGCGACCTCGTCGTGCGTCAGCAACGGGTGTGGCTCCGCGCTCTGGACGGTCTGGAACCCGTGGACATCGTGTACCGAGCGGTCGCCGATGCGGGTCTGGACCCCCTGGCTGCCCGGGCCTCGGGGACAGCCGGCGTACCCGCCATCAGTTGGGCAGCGCAGGCCGGTGGTGTGCAGCTGGCCAACGCACGAGGCAGCCGCCTGGCGCAGGAACCTGTGATCACCACCTCCCTGACCGATGTCGCCGACGTGTTGCTGTCGGAGACACTGGCCCTGTCCACGCTGACCGAGGGCGAAGCGTTGGCGACGGCACCGGTGTACGACCCTGCGCTCCGCGAGGTGGTGGAAGGCCACGTGGTGCTGCGCCTCCACGTCATCGTCGGCGACGACGGACCCCATGTGATGCCGGGTGCGTCATGTCGCGTGCTGCGGCGAGGGAACGACCCCCGGACCAGCGACGACGCCATCGCCAAGGACGTGTGGGTGATCGGTATGCCGAGCGCCGACCGTACCCCCGTGCGCGTGGCTCCCCCAGTACAGGTGGATTTCGCCGGGTCGCTGCCCAAGCGCGCCGCTGACGCGTTGTACTGGCTGGGACGGGCCACCGAACGCGCCGAGGCCGCCGCCCGTACTGCGCGCACCCTGGGAAGCCAACTCGAGTACGACCCGTCCCTGATCACCTTCGCCGCAGGCCGATGGACGACGGGAGCCATTGCCCTGGCCCGGGCTGCACGGTCACTTCCAATGGCAAGTGTCGATGAACCCGTGATGCCGTTGTACGAGCGACTGAGGCGTGAATTGGAGGCGCTGTCACCCTTCGTGGGCACTCAACTGGTCACCCTGGTGCAAGAGGCGGCGTCGGTGCGCGAGTACCTGTCGTCCACCACCGCCCGAGTGCTGGGGCGCTTGGCCCACGAGCGTGCCGACCTCTTGGGGCGCTCGGCCGACGTGGACGAACTGGACGGTGTGCTGGTGGACCTGGCTGCGCTGGCTGGCTTGGCCACCGAGAGCACCGTGAGGGGACCCGCCTGGCGACTCATGGACCTGGGCCGACGACTGGAACGAGCACTGGTGGTGTTGGGTTCGGTGGAGGCGGCCCTCGGACCCGCCACCGACGACCTGGCCCTCCAACCCCTGGCCGAATCGGTGCTGGCAGCGAACGAGAGCCTCGTCGCCTACCGGCGCAGACATCGCAGTGATGTGGAACTGGACACTGTCGTGGCGTTCCTGTTGCACGACGACACCAACCCACGCGCGTTGTCGTTCCAGTTGGACCGCTTGCGAGAACACATGGCCGCATTGGCCTGGCCCGAGGGAGCCGACCTGGTGCACCAGGCCAGTGTGGGGTCGTTCCACCACGACTCGGGCCATGTCGTGGAAGGCCGACGTCTGGGCATCGACGCCGTGGTGCTCGCCGTACGGGGACCGTTGCTGAACCTGAGCGACGCCATTGTGGAACGGTGGTTCGCCGACCCGGTGGATCCGATGGTGATGGGACCGGCGAGGGTTCGGTGATGCGATTCCACGTGACCCACCGCACCACCTATCGCTACGGAGCGGCCATGGCCGACGGCTACACCGTGGCGCATCTGCTCCCTCGGGACACAGCCTGGCAACGAGTGTTGTCGGCTGACCTGCACCTCGATCCCGCGCCCGACGAGCGTGAGGAGCACGAGGACCTCTTCGGCAATCGTGTCGTCCGGCTGGGCGTGCATCGACGCCACACCTCGCTGGAGGTGGTGAGTCGCTGCGAGGTGGTGGTGACACCGGCCTCGCAGTGGGACGCCGCCGCCGAGGCGTGTGACGCGTCCTGGGACGAGACGGCACGTGCTGTGGGACAGGCTCGAGACGATCTCGCCATCGACGTCGCCCCGTTCGCCGCCATCACCGGCGCCACACCGTCGCTTGCCGCGCTGGACGAGCTCGCGGACGGCGTGTTCCTTCCCGGTCGCCCACTCCTGGCCGCCGTACAACACCTCAGCAGGCTGATCTACGGAGAGTTCCACTTCGACAGCGACGCCACCGACGTGACCACACCACTGGAGACCGTGGTCGCCGAGCGCCGAGGCGTGTGTCAGGACTTCGCCCACCTCATGCTGGCGATCTGTCGCCGTCACGGCCTGGCGGCACGCTACGTGAGCGGCTACCTCGAGACCGACCCTCCTCCTGGTCAACCCAAGATGATCGGCAGTGACGCTTCACACGCCTGGTGCAGTGTGTGGTCGCCAGTGCACGGTTGGATGGATGTGGACCCCACCAATGATCAGATGCCACCCCGCCGGCACATCACCGTGGGCTGGGGGCGCGACTACTTCGACATCACCCCGGTACGGGGCGTGGTCATGGGACCGCCGTCCACGCAGGAGTTGGACGTGGGTGTGGACGTGGTGGCGTCGGTGGAGTGACACGACCACAATGGCAGCCATGACATCGGGCGTTTCCTCATGGTTCGACTTGAGCGGCAAGGTGGCGGTGGTGACCGGTGGGAGCCGTGGCCTGGGTCGCGAGATGGTGCTCGCCTTCGCCGACCACGGCGCCGACGTGGTGATCGCCAGTCGCAAACTGGAGGCGTGCGAGACCGTGGCCGACGAGGTTCGGGCCAAGGGTCGTCGGGCGCTGGCCGTGGCGTATCACGCAGCGAGTTGGAGCGACGCCGAACGACTGGCCGATGTGGCGTACGCCGAGATGGGTCGGGTGGACGTGCTGGTGAACAATGCCGGCATGTCGCCGCTGTACCCCAGTGTCGATGCCATCAGCGAGGAGCTGTACGACAAGGTGATGGGCGTGAACCTGAAGGGCCCGTTCCGTCTGTCGGCGTTGATCGGCACCCGCATGGTGGCCGACGGCGGTGGCTCCATCATCATGGTGTCGTCCATCGCCTCGCACCGGCCGACGGCGGTGGAAGTGGTGTACGGCGCCGCCAAGGCGGGGGTGAACAACCTCGCCAAGGGCCTGGCCGACGCCTTTGGGCCCACGGTGCGAGTGAACTGCATTGCCCCCGGACCGTTCCTGACCGACATTGCCAAGGCCTGGGACCTGGACCAGTTCGACCGCCAGGCCAAGGCCAAGTTCGCCATGGAGCGCGGCGGCCAACCGCATGAGATCGTCGGCGCGGCGTTGTACTTCGCAAGCGGCGCCTCGTCGTACACCACCGGCGCCGTGCTGGATGTGGACGGTGGTCCACGCTGACACCTAAGTAGCCTGCTGATGTGGCGACACCGACGGGCATCCGGCAGGAGAACGTCCGCCGCACAGACGACGCCGTGTTCGGTGCCCTCGAGTCGGCCATCGCCCGATCGGGATGGGACTCGGTGACGGCCAGTGGGGTGGCACGCCAAGCGGGTGTGACGGTGGGCGCCATCTACTCACGTGCAGAGTCGATGTCGGAGCTCGCCAATCTGGCCTGGCCCCGCGGCATGGGCCCGGGCTTCCTCAGCGCACTCGGTGAGATCGTTCGCTCCAGTCGTGACGACGACGCCGAGGACTTCGAGCGCTCCGTCGACAGGTTTGACGTCTACGCCAAGTCGGCCGCACCAGCCCTGGCACTCACTGTGGCCTCACTGTTCGACGACGAACTCGACGAGGTGGTGGGCAGGGACCTACGTGCCGGTTTCGCAGAGATCGTCTTCGGCCACGACCATTCCCGGCACGAGGCTGCCTGCGCCACCCTGGTCCTGGCCTACTTCTGCGGCCGTGCCATGGCATGGGGTCGTCGGCCACGGCTACCCACTCTTGACCCTGCAGGACGCTCCGTTCTGCACGCGTTCTGGCGCGCCACCCCCGTGGAGTTCAGCCACGACGAACGGGCCGAACTGGTCTTCCTTCGAGACGCAGGGCCTGTGCGACCCACACCCCTTGACCGGGCGGTCATCGAGGTGACGGCGCAGTACGGCTACCGACGGGGCACCATCGCCCGCATCGCCCGTAGGGCAGGGGTCACCCCCGGTGCGGTGCTGCCCAGAGGTGCCTCCAAGGCCGACCTGGTTGCCCGTGCGGCCGGGGCACTGCTCATGTCTCCCCGCGAGGTGTGGGAAGACTTCGTCGACCAGACCGGTGAGACGCCCTCAGGTACGAC
>CAYMUC010000031.1:0-28436 GCA_964393535.1 uncultured Ilumatobacteraceae bacterium
GGTTGGCAGTGAGTGGTGCCGACACCCACGTGATGATGGACGTGGTGGGCTACGTCCGCTGAACAGGGACTTTTTGCTCTCCGTGTTAGCACTAAATGAAATCCGGGTATAGACCTTCAGCCGGTACCGCAACCGTACCGTGGACCTGAGGAGGTCAACATGGAGCTCTCAAAAAACCAATACGACTTGGTGTTCAACTCGTTTTCGTTCGTGATCGCGGCGATGGGGGCAGCGTTTCTGTTCTTCCTGCTGATCCGGCCTCGCGTGGCGCCCAGCCACCGAGTCGCCGTCACACTCACCACCTTGGTGGTGGCGATCGCGTTCTACCACTACTGGCGGGTCTTCGACTCCTGGAAGGAATCCTTCGAGTACACCGACGGTGTGTACACGGCGGTGGGTGCAGGCTTCAACGAGGGCTACCGCTACGTCGACTGGTTGCTTACGGTGCCGTTGCTGCTGGCCGAGTTGGTGCTGGTGCTGAAGTTGGCCAAGAGCACCACTCGCAGCCTGCTGTGGAAGTTGATCACGGCTGCCGTGCTCATGATCGTGCTCGGCTACCCCGGCGAAATCGCGGCGGCCGACTCGACGGCCCGCACCGTATGGGGAATTCTGTCGACTCTGCCGTTCGTCTACATCCTGTACGTGCTTTTCGTGGAGCTCGGCAAGTCGGTGGGTCGTCAGGAAGCGGGTGTGTCCAGGATCCTCGACGGTCTGCGGTACCTGTTGCTCGCCACCTGGGGTGTGTACCCACTGGCCTACATCGCCCCGTCGGTCATCGACAACGAGGCCACCGCCGAAGTGGTGCGCCAGGTGGGGTACTCGCTGGCCGATGTGCTCGCCAAGCCGCTGTTCGGTCTGTTGGTGGTGTGGATCGCCATCATCAAGACCCGGGCCGAGAACACCGGTGGTGCGAATGCAGAACTGTCGTCGGAGCCCAAGGTTTCCGCCTGACCACGTTCCGCCTGATCAGCAGGTGACCGTCCCGAGGGGTGGCGGTGCTGGGCTCACTCGAGACCCGGTGCCGCCACCCCTGGCGGATTCAGGAACGAGCGGACCCCGCCTGCGAACACCTCGACGCTGAAGTCGAGTGCCCGGCGGCGTGCGGCCTCGGACAGGCCAGCCCGACGGACGGGATCGGTCACGAGTGCCACGGTGTGGTGGGACAGTTCGTCCAGGGTGCGCCAGTGCAGACCGTCCACATCGTGGCGCACGATCTCGGCGGGACCAGCGGCACCGAACACGACGGGCACGGCCCCGGTGGCCATGGCCTCGACCACGGCGATGCCGAAATGCTCGAACCGTTCGGGATGCCGTTCGGGATCCTCACCGTAACCACCGCCGTGCCACAGCAGTGACGCCTCGCCCAGCAGACGCTGCACGGTGGACCCAGGGGCGTTCACGTGCAGGTCGACCTGAACGCCGGCAGGTAGCGACCTCACCCGGCGCTTCAGTTCCAGCACGTAGTCCCGGTTGGCCGCGTCGGCCCCGCCCACCATCGCCAGTCGCCAGCCCTCGAGTTGGCTGAGCCGGCGAGCCTCGACGAACACATCGAGCAGTTCATGCTGCTTCTTGCTGTGGCCGTGGCGCGGGTCGAAGAACCGGCCCAACACGAGGATCGTGGGCTGCTTGCCTGCCACAGGCGAGGCCACCACGGTGCGTACCGGCGGATACAACACCTCGCACGGCACCTGCCAGAGACGCTCCACCCACCCGGCGGTGTACTGCGAATTGGCCAGGTAGCGGTGGTAGGTGGGCAGATGTTCGATGCGCGGTCGGCGACGTTCGAACGAGGTGCGGATCCTGGCCAGGCGACCCTCCACCCCGGCCAGGCGTCTGGTGGCCTGTTCGGCGACTCGCTGTCGGGCACGGTCGCGAGGGGTGGGCACGGTGCCGGGGAAGTGCACGTAGTACCAACCCTCGCGAGCCCGGTTCACCGCCGTCGACAGATAGGTGCCGTTGATGAACAGGTCGAAGTCGGCACTGGCCTGCGAGGCCTCGTCGTCGTCGCTCACACGGCGGTAGTCGCAGCGCGACAGATCCACCCCGAGGCGCCGGCGCAGGGCGTCGACATCGGGGGGTCGAGGACCCAGCACGGTGACGTCGTGGTGGTCGGAAAGCACCTGCGCCAACGTGCCGTCGACCTGTTCTCCCCCACCCATGGTCGACCAGTACAGGTCGTAGACGGCCACTCGCCGACGAGTCATGGCCGGGCCGCCCATTTGTCGACTTCCCAGGCGGCGATGCTGCGACGGCGGACGGTGGCACCCGGTTCGTAGCGGGCGGCGAGCATGGCGGGCAGCAGACGAAGCATGCCGACGGTGACTCGAAGTCGGAACCGGATCTCGGCCCGCACTGGCAGGCGGAGGCGCAGTGGCCGCAGCACGAGATGGCGCACCAGGGTGATGGCCGTGCGGCGCAGTTCTCCCGCCACCACCCGCAACGCAGTACGAGCGGGCGCGTGACGCGTCGCCACCAACAGGCGGTTGCGTTCGGTGTGGAAGCGGAACACCTCGGACCCCACCCCCGACGACGCAGCGTGGCGGTGGCGCACCACGGCGGTGGGTTCGTACTGGTAGCGCCACCCCCGGCGTCGACCACGCCACGAGAGTTCCGAGTCCTCGTAGTAGAGGAACAGTCGCTCGTCGAACAGACCCACGTCATCGAGGTACTCACGGGTGAGCAGTACCGCTCCTCCGCACCAGGCGAACACGTCTGCGGGGGCGTCGAACTGGCCACGGTCGGCCTCGAGAAACCCCCGGTCGCCGGCAAAGGCGTCGAGGTACAACTCGCTGCCCACGTTGTTGATGACGTCGAAAGCATCAGGGTGCACGGTCACGTCCACCCACTGGGGTTCGGGACCGACCGTGACGGTGACGGCACCGGTCCCCGTGCGTTCGTCGGCGAGTGTCACCTGCCGCGTGACCAGACACGACAACCGCAGCGACACGGTGTGCACCGGTTGGCTGCCAGTCGGTCGGGCGATGCGCACGGCACCGTGACGGCGACTCCAGCAGGCCAGCTCTTCACCGTCGGCCGCGACCGGTGGCTCGGGCAAGTGGAACCCTTCGTCGAAGGCGACACGGTGGTCGTGACGTTCGCCGTCCACACGCACACCGCTGACCCGTACGCCCAGGGGTCGGGGGTCTGAGGGGACCAGTGGGCCCGAGTCGTCGCAGTCCACCACCACACCCTGGGCCGGATCAGCGAACAGCAACTTGGCGGCGATGGCCCCCACCGGTTCGGTGACGTGGCGTTGGGCGGCCGCCACCAGGTTGGTGATGGTGGTGGGGACCACGGTGGCGTCGTTGTTCACCAGCAAGGCGTACGTCCAGTCGCCAGGTTGGCGCAGGCCCAGGTTGCAGCCCGCCGCGAAACCCAGGTTGCGCAGCGGCTCCAAAACGCTGACGCGGTCGCGGTAGCGGGGTTCGACGGTGAGCGTGGCGGCGACATCATCGAGCGAACCGTTGTCGACCACGATGACCTCGAGTCGGTCGGCTGGCCACTCACTTGCGAGGATCGAGTCCACACAGTCGAGCGTCATGGCGCCACCGTCGTAGTTCAACACGACGACACGTACCCGGGGCAGAAGGTTCTCCATGGCCGCCGTGGACGTTAGCGGGCGGGTGCGCGCACCCAGGTGAGTACGGCCTCTGCCACGTGAGTGAAGGTCCATGCGTTCGCTGCGGCCAGGGCTGTCTGCGAAGCGGCGCGCCAGTGATCGTCGTCATGGAGGAGTGGGGCGAGTTCCTCGAGGCTGTCGAGTGTGCCGAGCGCCGGCAGGTTGGTGATGGTCGGCACTCCGGCTGCGACAAGGTCGTTCACGGCGGCCGACTGTTCACCCTGATGATCCCGTCGCCATTGCACCCCCACGCGGGCACCGGCGATCGTGGCCCGGTAGGCATCGGGGTCGAGGTGCCCGGTGATCACCAGTCGGTCGTCGACGCCGAGGTCCTGCGCCCGACGACGAAGCGTGTCGACGATGTCACCATGGACGGGGCCGGCGAACACCAGTCGGGCATCGGGTGGAAGCGGGTCGATGCGTGCGAACGCCTCGATCACGACCTCTGGAGCCTTGTTGGGTGCCAGCCACCCGAGCGACACCACGTCATGCCCTGCGGGTGGGGTGCCCGAGCCTGTCGTTGGCGGGAACGCAAGTGGGATCACGGCGACGGGTGGCGGTGTGAGGCCGACATCGCTCAGTGCTCGGCGCACTGCGGCGGCGGCCGCGTCCGTGGACACGATGACGCTGGCCGCGCGGCTGGCGAGTTCGGCCAGCAGGGTCACGCCGTGTCGGCGCAGTTCGTGGGGGTCGAGTGGGTCGGTGACCGCCGCTCGGCGGGTCGGCGGCTCACTGGCGACCAACCGCTGCTCGATCCAGGTGCGCGCCCAGTTCTCCACCCCCGAGGCGTGAGCCAACCCGAGGTGTACCCCCACGAGCGATGCCTCGTGCAGCCAGAGATGCACGGACCAACCGGCGGTCATCAGGTCGGCTGTGGCCTGTGCGGTGGCGATGTGGTGATGCGAACTGCCCAGCACCGCCACGAGGTGGTCGTAGCGCGAGGCCGCGGCGCTGCGGCCCAGTGTCCGCACGCTCAGGTTCGGCGCAGCGCCGTGGGGGTCGCGCGGGGGGTGGACGAAGTGGTCCACCTCGGTACCGAGGGATGCGATCACCTGGCTGGTGTAGGGGCCGATACCCGAAGGCGAGTCGGCTCCCGGGGCCAGGACAGCGAGGCGCTCTGCTGGCGGCCGTAGTGGTCGTGGCCAGCGGGGACCGAGGGCGCTCAGAGCATCGAGTGTCGCCTGGGCAACGTTCGACCACTGCCAACGCTGTACCGCTGCACGGCCGGCGTCGAGTAGTCGGAGTCGGTGTTCGGCATCGGTGAGTGCCCTGATGATGGCGGCGGTGATGGAACCGGTGTCATGAGGGTCGAAAGTGGCGTCGTCGAGGTCCAACACCTCGGGAAGGGATGACACTCGTGAACAGATGGCCGGCACCCCGCAGGCCGCGGCCTCCAGCACCGGCAGGCCGAAGCCCTCCTCCAGCGACGGCATCACCGCCAACTCGGCGCCCTGCAGCAACACCACCATCTGCTCGTCGGTCACCGCCCCGGTGAAGGTCACGTCGGCGTCCTCGCCAGGGCCCACCGTGAGTCCGGCCGTCACGGCAGCGGTGTGCCACTGGCGGGCCACCGCCGGTGAGTGGGCGGCCACGATCTTCAACTGCCGCGGCTGACGTATGGCCGGGGGGACCATGGCCCAGGCGCGTAGCAGGCCCTCGGTGTTCTTGCGCGGGTCGCCACCGGTCACGGCGATCAGGTAGCCCGGGCGGGCGGCGGGTGGTGCTGGGGGCGCGAATCGGTCCTCCACCCCGGCACCGATCACTGCGATTCGGTCCAGGGGATAGTCCAACTCGTCGGCTGCGGTCTCGGCTGCAAACCGGGAGATGGCCAACAGCGCGTCCAGGGTGCGGGCCAACGGCGCGCGCACCTCGGCGAGGCGTCGCGCAAAGGGGTCCACGAGGTAGCGCTCGGGGTACCGATGCGGAATCACGTCGTACATCACCGCCGCCACAGGGAGACGGGCTTGGGTGATCACGGCGGGAATCGGGTCGGCCGGAACGGGATGCAGCATGAGCTGGGTGGCCAGGTACCAGGTACCGGGCTGCGCCTGGTGCCGGACCACCTGGGGTGACCACCGCGCCAGAGGAACCCCGGGCACGGCATCGGCCAGCGTCGAGGCCTGCAGATCGGTGTCCACCAAGGCGGTGAACGGGGCGTTCAGCTCTCCAAGGCCGGCGATGAGTCCGGTCACATACCGACCGATCCCCCGCTGTCGGGCAGTGGGGTGTTCCACCGGTCGGGCATCGACCAACAGATGCACGAGTTCAGGCATGTGGCCGGGCGGTCTGCTGACTCTCCAGCAATGCCAACTGTCGCTCGATCACCTGGGTGGCGGCGATGGCGGTGTCGGCGTCGAGACGCAGTCGCTCTGCCGCGCCCATGAACAGCGGCAACGCCTGCTCACCGCCCGAGCGCACCTCGTGGTTCAGTTCCATCACCACTCGGTGCAGGTCGGCGACCATCTGGGCCATCTGATCCAACTGGGCGCGCATCTCGGCCAACTGTCCGGCCGCGGTGCGCCGGTAGAAGGGTCGGACGAGGTGCTTGAGCCGGCTCACACCGTGGACCGTAGTGGGGCGACGCCACCGGCGGTGGCCACTACCCTGACGCCGTGCCTGTGTCGTCACTGCGTGGTGTAGTTCCAGAACCGGTGAAGCGGGCGTTGCGCCCATGGGCCCGGCGACTGGGCTTCGCCGCCCCGGCACCCTGGTGGCTGGGCGAACGTCCGCCGTGGGCGCCAGCCGACCGCCGCCAACTCGAGGCCGGGGTGTGGTGCAACATCTGCGGTTGGTCGGGTGCCGCCTTCAAGGGCATCGCTCACACCGAGGACGCCACCTGCCCCCAGTGCGGTGCCATCGCCCGCGACCGGTTCCTGCTGTGGTGTGCGTTGCAGCGCACCCCGGTGAACGAGCTCCGCAACGCCCGGGTGCTCGAGACCAGTCCGCGCCTCGGCACCCAGTACCGCGACATGATGCGGCGTTGGTTCCAGTACCGGGCCAGCGACTTCGACAACAGCGCTCATCGTGCCGACGTGCAGATCGACCTCCAGGACATCGATCTTCCATCGGGCACGCTGGACCTCATCATCACCCCCCACGTGCTGGAACACGTCCCCGACACGGACCGCGCGCTGTACGAACTGCACCGGGTGCTGCGCAAGGGCGGCCGCATGTACCTGCAGGTACCCATGTGTTACGGGGTCACGGCTGCGCCTGTCACCCCCGAGTTCCACGCCGACAACACCCCGGTGTTCTGGAACTTCGGGTGGGACCTCACCGACCGCATCCGGCGAGCCGGGTTTCTTCCCACGGTGCTGGTGACCGACGCCTACGCCGCCATGCTGCGGGGAGAAACGAAGGCACCGTCATCCAACGGCGACGGGTTCCACCTCGAAGAGTTGATCGCCAACGCCCGTCCCAACGACGTCACCCCGTTCGCAGACGACGACACGGCGCAGCGTCTGGGATTCCTGCCCGCCTATCACTTCGCCACATGGGAGTGTGTGCGCCTCGACTGAGTGCGCATACGCAGACACAGGCCGATCATCTGCAGTCCCAACACCACGGTTTTCACCCTGCTGCCCGTCACCGAACTCTCCCCCACCCGCGCCTGGTACTTCACCGGTACCTGCACCAGCGACACACGTTGGCGGGCTGCCAGCAGCATCATCTCGAAACCGAAACTGGAACCCGTCCCCCGAAACGACGGCTGCAACGTGTCCACAGCGTCGCGGGTGAGTACCCGGAACGTGCACCCCACATCCGACAGGTACACCGTGTTGTACAGCACCTCGGTGAGTTTGGCCACCGCCCAGTTCCCCCACCGCAGGAACCACCCCATGTTGGCGCCTGACAAGATGAACGTCTGCACCGTTCGGGACCCCAACACCACGTCCACATCTGCAGTGAAGGGCAGCAACTTGAGCAGGTCGAAAGGTTCGAACGTTCCGTCGGGTTCACAGATGCACACCAGATCGGCACCGGTGGTCTCGGCAAGGCCTCGCCTGATGGCCGCCCCGTAGCCCTGCACGGTCTCGTGCACCTCACGGGCGATGGTGCCCGCCACCGCCGGTGACGTGTCGGGGTGAGCGTTGTTGTTCACCACCACGATGTCGTCCACGATGCCAAGGGCGGCGAAACCCTCGATGCAGTCGGCGATGCTGGCCGCTTCGTTGTAGGTGGGGAGGATTACCGCGAGGGTCTTGCCGTGCCACATGTCAGGGGCAACGTAGCCGGGCGGGCCATGTGCGACGGCAAACGATGCGCCCATCGCTGTTCGAAGACCTGTCGAGACCTCTGCGCCAAGGCCACCGCAGCAGGCGTCGGTTCGTCGTGGTGATGGATCACCGGTCGCGCCACCACCAGACGTGTCACCAGGCCTGCCTCCGCCGCGCGCATGGCGAGATCGGCGTCCTCGAAGTACGCCGGAGAGTAGGCGGGGTCGAAGCCCCCCAGCTGCTGAAACATAGAACGCCGCAGCACCCAACAGGCAGCCGAGGCGTAGTCGACGTCACGGTCGAACCAGAGGTGTTCACGGGCGTCGGGATACATCCGTGGCCCACCGATGGGGTCGGTGCCGCCGTCGGCGAAGATCACCTGACCCGCCTCCTGCAGGCTGCCGTCGGGGTGCAGCAGTGGCGGTGCCGCAATGGCCACCCGAGGCTCGTCGAGTGCGGCCACCAGGGGTTCCAGCCAACCCTCGGTCACCTCCAGATCGGGGTTCACCAGAGCGATCACCTCGCCACGGGCCTGCGCCACGCCGGCGTTGCAGCCACCACCGAACCCCAGATTGCGGCCGGGCTCCACGATGCGAACGCCTCGGGTGTGCTGGTGCAGCCACGCCGAGCACGAACTGCCCGTCACCTCGTCGGGGTGCACCACCACGATCACCTCGGTGGGGAGTACCCGACGTCTGTGATGCCGCGAGAGTGCCGCCAGGGTGCGCAAGAGGGTGCCGTTGCGCGCGACGCCGTCGCCGTAGGTCACGATCACGACGCTGACGGCCGGCGCCTCGGTCTCCGGCCAGCGGATCACCGGCCCCTGCGTCATGAACGACGGATCCCGGCCAGGTTCCACGTCACGGGCATGTTCACCAAGCCGCTGTCGAACGACTTGTACTGACGCACCTCGAAGCGGATCTTGCGCTCCCAGTGGTCGTAGGGATGCGCCTCGGTCGAGTCCGACACCGAGGCCGACAGGTCGTACACGCCTTCCAGCAACGGCAGCGACGGGATGTCCATCTCCAGCCACGCCGAACCCTGAACGACGCCGATGGTGGCGCGGGAACGTCGACTACTGGTCCCCCACACCAGTGGTCCGCCCATGACATCGATGCGCACGCCCATCACGACATCGTGCACCGGCATGTGGGCCGACAGTTCAAACCGCAGACGGGCTGGCTCGAGGGTGTTGAGCACCTCGGTGGGTTGGCCCTGGGAGTCGAGCAGTTGCAGTGCGACGATCTGGACCTCACCCGAACCCCAGCGTGAACCGCGCTCGCCCTCCACGTGCACGGCGTCATGGCTGTCGCCCTTGTACTCGGCGATCACGTCGGCCGCCGGACCCACCATGCGCAGGTCGCCCTTGTCGATCCAGGCCACGGTCTCGCACAACTGCGACACCTGCGACAGTCCGTGGCTCACGAACACGATGGTGCGGCCGTCGCGCCGGAACTCGTCGATCTTCTCGGCACTGCGACGCTGGAAACTCTCGTCGCCCACCGACAGCACCTCGTCGATGAGCAGGATCTCGGGTTCCACATGGGCCGCCACGGCGAAGCCCAACCGCACGAACATGCCCGAGGAGTAGTTCTTCACCGGGGTATCGATGAACTCCTCGAGGCCCGAGAACGCCACGATGTCGTCGAAACGCTCGGTGAGTTCACGTTTGGACAACCCCAGGATGGCGCCGTTCATGAACACGTTCTCGCGACCGGTGAGCTCGGGATGGAACCCGGCTCCCAACTCCAGCAGGGCCGACAGCCGACCGTGCGCCGTCACGCTGCCCCGGTCGGGGGTCAGCACCCCGGCAAGGCACTTCAGCAGGGTGGACTTCCCCGATCCGTTGGAACCGATGACGCCGAAGGTGGAACCCCGGGGCACCTCGAGGTCGATGCCCTTGAGCGCCCAGAACTCCTCGTAGCGGGCACGACGACCTCGCAGCACAGCGGCCTTCAGGTACTGGTTGCGTTCGTGATAGAGGCGATAGCTCTTCCACAGTCCGTCCACCACGATGGCGGGACCCGAGCCTGATGCGGCGGCGTGCGACATGTCCGGGTCAGTCTGGCAGGCATCGCTAGCATCGCGACGCACCATGTCCGTTCCGCTGCTGAACCCCGTCGTCCGTGTCATCGCCGCACGGGAACTGCTGTGGAACCTCACACTGCGGGAACTGCGCACCAAGTACCGCCGGTCGTTCCTGGGTTGGGCATGGTCCATGCTGAATCCGTTGGCCACGGTCGCCATCTACGGGTTCGTGTTCGGCGTGCTGTTCAAGGCTCAGGCACCCGTCGGAGCGTCCAGTGGTGTGGCGTCGTTCCCGTTGTTCATGTTGTGCGCACTGCTGCCGTGGAACTTTCTGTCGTTGGTGAACAACCTCGGTCTTGGCGCCATCGCCAACAACGCCGGCCTGGTGCGCCGGGTGGCGTTCCCCCGGGAGACTCTGGTGCTGGCCAACGTGGGGCATGCCGGGGTGCAGTTCGGCATCGAGATGGCGCTGTTGTGTGCCGTGCTGGCGGTGGTGGGGACCGGACTGCTGGTGTGGCTACCGGTGGTGTTGATCACCCTGGTGCTGCTGGCCCTGTTCGCCACCGGCTTCGCGTTGGCCTTGGGTGCGCTGGCCGTGTACTTCCGTGACCTCACCTACCTGTGGGCCATCGCCACGCAGGTGTGGTTCTTCGCCACACCGGTGGTGTACCCACCCGAGTTGATCACCGCCAACGCTCCCGACTGGCTGGCCACCATCTTGCAGCAGAACCCCACCTACCGGTTCGTGAGCGTGCTGCGCGACATGCTGTACCACGGGCAGGCCCCGTCGTGGTCGTCGCTGGGGGTGCTGGCCCTGTGGTCGCTGGGTTCACTCACGGTGGGCTGGGCCATCTTCACCCGTTTGGCACGCCGCATGCCCGAGGAAGTGTGAACTACGTCCACGGGTTCGACGAGGTGTCGCGCCAACGCCTCGACGATCAAGCCCAGAGCATCGACGACCTCGTCCATCACGACACGACGTTTCCCGAGGGTGCCGTCGTGGTGGAGTTCGGTTGCGCCACCGGCGCCCAGACCGTGCTGTTGGCGCAACGCGCCACGCGATTGATCGCCGTGGACCGCTCGGCACTGATGCTGGCCGAGGCCCGCCGCCGCCTCGACTCTGTGGGGCATCACGACGTGGTGCTGCTGCAGGCCGACGCCCTCGATGTGCCATTGGCCGATACCAGCGCAGATCACGTGGTCATCAGGTTCCTGCTGGAACATGTGAACGATCCGGTGGCGGTGTTGCGGTCGGCGTGGCGCATCCTGCGACCCGGCGGCACGATCACCGTCGTGGAAGGCGATCACGGACCCACGACGTTCCACCCCGACTCCTCGGCGGCTCACGACGCCATCGCCTGCCAGGTGGAACTACAGCGACGCCTGGGAGGCGACGCCCTCATCGGCCGCCGGTTGCGGTCGCTGCTGAGCGAGGCCGGATTCGCCGACGTACACGTGTCGCCGCGCCTCGTCCATGCCGACGGTGGCCGACCCGCCTTGCAGCAGTCGTTCACGTTGCGCACCTTCACCGCCATGATCGCCGGGGTGCGTGGCGATGCACTGGCGGCCGGGTTGATCACCCCCGAACGATTCGATGCCGGGATCGCCGACCTGGAGCGCACCGCCGAAGCCGACGGCGTGTTCCTCTACCTGTTCATGAAGGCGACGGCGACTCGCCCAGCACCCTGAGCCAGCGCTGTTTCCAGCGGGGCAGCTCACTGCGATCCCAGTTCGACACCGTCGGGTCGGCATTGGCGCGGTAGTACTCGTCCTCGTCGCTGAGGTGCGCGGGGTCGAGGTACCACGGCAGGTGTCGAGCCACATATGGCACACCGGTGCGCAATGCCCGGTTCTCCTCATGACGGCGGGCCAGGGGGCGGTACAGAGCGAACGTCGTGTCCACATCGGCCCTGTACACACCGGTCTCCACCTCATCGGTCCAGAACCGCGCCTCCCATGCCTTCACCGCCTCGGCCAGCGGATAGTGCGCGGGCAGGTCGTCGATGCGCAACCCCAGGCCCACCTTGTCGACATCGGGATGGCGGTGCAGCAGGTCGGTGAGGTGCGCCACCACGTCGAGGGGGCAGTCGTCGTCGGGGACCACATCGGGATCACTCACGATGAAGAACCTTCCTCGGGCGTGCCGCTGCACGGTGCCGGTGAGCCATGGCGACCGATGCCCCAGGTTGCCACCGGCCCGCACCACGTGATGCGGCGTACGGGCGAGGAACTCGACCAGTGGCGGCCACGACGAGTCGTTGTCGATGAGCCAGATGTCGTGCAGGCCCGCCCGCTCACACCAGGCCAGGAGTTGCTGTAGCGGGGCAAGCCGGTCGCGTACGGGGATGAACACGGGAACCGAGGTCATGAGCTCACTCCCCGGCCGCGCACTCGGGCGTAGGCGCGTCTCAGCGGGGCCACTGCTCGCATGATCTTGGTGTGCTGAAGGGCATGGAGTTCGGCCTCGAGCGCCTCGGCCCGTAGTTCGTGGTCCACCCGCTCGCTCACGGCGGCCTCCCACTGACGCATCAGGTCCAGCACCTTCATGCGGAGTCGTTCGTTGTCGGCATCGAGGCGTTCGATGAGTGCTTCGGCCTCGGTGAGCGCCTGACGAAGATCGTCGCTCATGACCGCTTCATCGCTGTCTGGGTGGTCACCATCACGAACACACTCCACACCATCAAGTTGGCGCCGACATAGGTTTCACCGAGGTTGGCGGCCAGCACGAACGACACCGCCATGACGCACCACAGGGCTATGGGATCGGCGGTCGACGAACGAACCCGACGCACCACCATGATCACGGCGACGACGATGACCGCTGCCAATGCTGCGGCACCCACCACACCACCGCCCACCAGCACCTCGAGATAGCCCGAGTGCGCCTCGTAGACGTCCCGTTTGCGTTCCAGCAGCCCGGAGCGAAGTTGAGGGTCGAACCACACCGCCATGAACCCGAACCCGGTGATCGGGCGACGCTGCCACGCCTCGAGCACCTCGGCCCAGATCTCGGTGCGGCCCGAGAACGTGGGCGAGCGCCCCAGCAGGTCGGTGAGCCAGGTGCGTGCCGCCACGGCGACCACGGCCACCAGCGTCATGCCAACCGACAGTGCAACTGCGACGCGGCGGCGCAGCCACAACTGCTCACCGGGCCGTGTGGCCATGACCACCAGGCCTCCCACCATGGCGGCGACGACCAACGCGAAGGCGGGGGTGAGCGAGCCCGACCGGACCCACACGCCGGCCTGCATCACACCTCCCGCCGCCACCGCCACCACCGCCCCGCCATGGCGCGCCTGACCGCTGCGGTGCCACCGACGCACCATGAGCCAGGCCAGCACACCCGAGGTGAGCACCCCCATGGCGGCCACCGCACCCAGCGAGTTTCGATTGAAGTAGATGCCGGCCAGGTCGCCGTTGCGATCCACGGCGAAGCGCCAGTCGAGGGCGCCCGCGATGAGGCTCACCACACTGCCGGCCAACAATGAACCCCACACGGCGCCCAGTGCACGAGCCGGCGAGAACCGAGCTCCGGCCAGCACGAAGGCAGCAGTCCCCATTGCCATGAGCACGGCCTGCTCGGCACTGCGCCTGTTGGCCACCGACCATGCGGCCGAAGCAAGGATGACGCCCACCAGGGCACCTTGACTGATCACGATGGGGCGTGCCTGCATCCACGCCCGTCGCCACGCCGGCCACGACACGACGATCAGCGCCGCGTACACCGTCAGGAACGTCGCCTGCACCCATCGGTCGTCGATGAAATCGGCGCCCGGTGCCAGGTCGCCGGCCTGCACCCGGATGCGGTAGACGGGCCCCTTGGTCACCGCCAACACGGCGATCATGAGCACGAGGGTCGGCACGTGCACGAGGTTGGCACACCCGAACCCCGCCACAGGGGCTTGGTACGCTCCCGATGCTCCATGGATACTCCCCGAACTCCACGCCGAACCGAGGGCTCTGCTCCTGCGTGGCTGGTGAACCGGGTGTCGCCCCGTCTCGCACCCCTGTGGCGGCGAGGTTTCCGCTTCGTGTTCGTCCTCGACGCCATCGGCCTGTACGGGGCCATGGTGGCCATCAACACGGTCCGGTTCGGCACATCGTGGCCCACCTATCCGCTGTCCCACTACGTCGTGGGGTTCTCCATCGCCACGGCCATCCACCTCGTCATCGGCTACCTCAGCGGCCTGTACGAGCGGGAACCCCGCCTAGGTCATCGACCGTGGCTGCCTCGGGTAGCAGTCGCCACCGGCATCGGCATCGGCGTGCAGGGCGTGGCCTTCGTGGTACTCGACCGCTACCTCATGCCCCGGCTGAATCTGCTGGCACTGGGTGTCGTCGGCTCATTGGTCATCACGGCCAATCGGGCGGTGTCGCGTCGGCTCACGCAGTGGTACCAGGGGCCACCCCGCGTCGCGCTCATCGGACCCCCCGACGTCGTGGCGGCTGCTCGGGCGCAACTGCGCCGCAGCGACCGTGCGGCCGTGGTGGTGGCGCAGGCGTCGTCCATCGATGGTCTGGTGCGTCGGGTGAAGACCTCTGGTGCCACCGACGTGCTGCTGCTCGATGTCGACGCGTTCAGTCGCATCTTCCCCGAGCCACTGGGCACCTGTGAGGCGGCGGGTGTCGGGTTCCTGCAACGCGTCGGCGCCACCGAGACTCTCCTGGGCCTCACAGCGGTACGAGAAGTGGCCGGCATGCCGTTCGTGCGGTTGCGATCCCACACCCTGTCGTCGCATCAGGTGCGCCTGAAACGACTCATGGACCTGGTGCTGCTGCTCGTCACCGCCCCGGTCAGCGTTCCACTACTGGGACTGCTGGCGCTGTACGTGCGCGTGCGGGCCGGCTCGCCGGTGCTGTACCGCCAGACCCGGGTAGGCCGCGACGGCCGACTGTTCACGCTGGTGAAGTTCCGCACCATGGTGCGCGACGCCGAGGCCGCCGGCGCCGTGCTGGCCCGGGCCAGCGATCCGCGGGTGGTTCCCGGGTTGGGCTGGATGCGCTCCACTCGGGCCGACGAGTTGCCCCAACTCTGGAATGTGCTGCGCGGTGAGATGTCGCTGGTGGGGCCCCGACCAGAACGCCCCGAGTTCACCGCTGAACTGGCCAGTCGCATTCCGGGCTACGAACGTCGCCACGAATTGGCGCCCGGGCTCACCGGGTTGGCCCAGGTGAACGGCCGTTACGACACCGATGCTGCGTTCAAACTGGGGCACGATCTGCAATACCTGGTGAACTGGTCGCCCGTGCTGGATCTGCAGATCATCGCCCGGACCGTGTGGGTGGTGTTGGCCCGCCGTGTCTGAACCTGTCGCTGAACCTGTCGCTGAACCTGTGTGGCCCAGCGTGTCGGTCATCATGCCGGTGCGCAACGAAGCCCCCTACCTCGCCGAGGCCGTGGCGTCGATCCTCGCCCAGGGATACCCGGGTCCCTTCGAGGTGTGCTTGGCCGTGGCCCCGTCCGACGACGGCACCGAGGATTTGGCGTCGTCGTTGGCGCGCCAGCACCCTGTGGTGAGCGTGGTGGCGAACCCTGCCGGCATCACGCCAGCCGGGCTGAACGCCGCCATCGCCGCCACCACTGGCGACGTCGTGGTGCGGGTGGACGGCCATGCGCAACTGTCGCCCGGCTACATCGCTCGTGCCGTCGACACACTGCAGCGCACCGGTGCGGTGAACGTGGGCGGGGTGCAGCGGGCCGAAGGCCGCACCCCATGGGAACGAGCCATCGCCGTGGCCATGACCTCGCCCATCGGCGCAGGCGGCGCTCGCTTCCACATCGGCGGCGCCGAAGGTCCGGTCGACACCGTGTACCTGGGGGTGTTCCGACGCTCGGCACTCGAGGCCGTGGGCGGGTTCGACGAAGCGCTCATCAGGAATCAGGACTACGAGTTGAACATCCGCCTGCGCGACGCCGGCGGCGTGGTGTGGTTCGACCCTTCGCTGTGGGTCACGTACCGGCCTCGGTCCTCGCTTGGGCGACTGGCCCGCCAGTACGCCGAGTACGGGGCGTGGAAACGGTTCGTGCTGCGACGACATCCGGGTTCGCTCAAGATCCGTCAGGCCCTGCCGCCGGTGGTCACCGCTGCGGTGATCGGCGGGATCATTCTCGCCCCCTGGTGGCGCCGGGCCCTGGTGGCCCCGATCGGTTATGCGGCGGGCGTGGTGGCGGGCTCGGTGATCACCGCCGGGTGGCGACGACCCGGCCTGGCACTGCGGCTCATGGCGGTGCTCCCCACCATGCATCTGGCCTGGGGGCTGGGTTTCTTCGCCGGCTCGCGGTTGCGCCGCCAGTAACCTGCCTGCGCCATGTCAGCCACGGTTCCCGATCCCCGATCAGCCGACGATCTGATCGTGCTGGGTGGGCGCCGACCGTGGCGCGACGACCTTCCCGAGATCTGGCAACGCCGCCACTTCGCCTGGGCGTTGGCTCGAAGCGAGGTCCGGGCCGAACATCTCGGTTCGGCACTGGGCCAGTTGTGGCAGGTGCTGAACCCGGCGTTCATGATCACGATCTACTTCGTGATCTTCGGCGTGGTGCTGGACGCCCGACGTGGTGTCGAGCATTTCGTCACCTTCCTGGTGGCGGGCGTCATCGTGTTCCGGTTCACCCAGGACATCATCACCGGGTGTGCTCAGACCCTCACCCGCAACATGGGCCTGCTGCGCTCCATCCAGTTCCCCCGCAGCGTCCTGCCGGTGTCAGTGGGGTTGGAACATCTGTGGGGATTGCTCACCGGCATGGTCATGGTGCTGATCGTCGCGGTGTTCGACGGGGTGCGACCGGGGTGGGAACTGCTGGCATTGCCGGTGGTCATCGCCTCGGCGGCTGCGTTCTCGTTGGGTCTGGGCTTCATCGCCGCCCGGGTCGCTTCCACCGTTCCCGACGTGGCACAGCTGCTCCCCCACGTGTTTCGGGTGCTGCTGTACGTCTCGGGTGTGCTGTTCAGCGTGGAACAACTCATCGAGACCGACTGGGTTCGTTCCCTGTACGCCGTGAACCCGTTCTACTGCGCCATCACGGCGGTTCGGTGGTCCATCCTGGGTGCCTCCACCTCGGCCTCGGTGGGGATCAGCCTGGCGGTGTGGTCGGTGGTGTCGCTGACGCTGGGCTGGGTGTGGTTCCGACGCGGGGAGCACCGCTATGGAGCCTGACCGCAGCGACGACCTCGACGACGACCGCCCCGAAGGCGTCTCGCTCAACGACGGTGCCGTGGTGGTTCGGGTACGCGACGTCCACGTGGTGTACCGGGTGTACGAGGACCTGCGCTTGGGTCTGGCCCAGCGGGTGGCTCGGCGTCAACTGCGTCGTCGGTCTCGCATGGTGCACGCCGTTCGCGGCGTGAGTTTCACGCTGCGCCAGGGCGACTCGTTGGGCATCATGGGCCACAACGGTTCGGGGAAGTCCACGCTGCTGGCCGCCATGACCGGACTGCTGCCCATCGAGTCGGGCACCATCGCCGTGCGCAGTCGACCGACGCTGCTCGGGGTGAACGCCGCCCTGCGCCCCCAGTTGTCGGGACGCCGCAACATCGAGTTGGGTTGCCTGGCCATGGGGATGTCGCCAGCCGAGGTGGCGGCTCTCACCGACGGCATCATCGAGTTCGCCGGACTGGGCGATTTCATCGACATGCCCATGCGGGCCTATTCGTCGGGCATGCGCGCCCGCTTGGCGTTCTCCATCGCCACCTCACGCACGCCCGACATCCTTCTCATCGATGAAGCCCTCGCCGTGGGTGACGAGGAGTTCCGCCAACGCTCGGCCGAACGCATCGCTCAGATACGCGCCCAGTCGGGTGCGGTGATCCTGGTGAGCCACAGCCCGGCCGAGGTTCGGGCCACCTGTAACCGGGTCATCTGGATGGACCATGGCGTGGTGCGTGACGACGGTCCCCCCAGTCGGGTGGTGGACGCCTATGTGCTGTCGCAGCGCGGGGCCGCTAGCGCGTAACCCTCGAGCAGGCGCACGAAGGCAGGCCCGTCTCGCTGCCAACTGTGATGCCCCTGCACGTAGGCGTGGCCAGAGGTCGCCATGTGAGCACGCAACGCTTCGTCGTTGCGCCATGCGGTCAGCGCACCGAGGACCTCGATCACGACCTCGGGGCCGTGATAGCCCGAAGTGACGGCTCCCCCGCCCGCCGCCTCGACGAGTTCCCGGGCCAGCGGCAGCGGCGTGGTGATGACGGGAACTCCATTGGCCAAGTACTCGACACACTTGGTGGGTCGCGAGTGCCGATAGTTGGCCTCGTCGTGCAGCAGCGACAGACCCGCCAGGGCTCCCCGCACCAACGCCATGGCCTGTGGGTTGGGCAGTGGGCCATGCCACACCACCTCGCCGGCCTCGTGCGCCTGGCGGAGTCGGGCCTCGACGTCGCCATCAGCGGCGCCGACGATGTGGAGGGTGATATCGCTGCCCGCTTGCCGCAACCCCTGGCCCACAGCGATCAAGGCGTCGACCCCTCGGCCCGCCGACACGCGCCCCACGTACACCGCCCTTGGAGGCTGCTCGTAGGGCGCTGGGGCCTCGGGCACCCAGGTGCTGTTGGGCACCACCGGCGCATCCCCGAGCCGTTGGGCGTAAGCATCCTCGGCCAGCAGGAGGTGGAACCGTCGGCGGGCGACCCCTTCGACCAAGCGCACCAGACCACCCACCGCCGAGCGCGCCCACGCCGGGATCCAGGGTCGAACTGCCACCGAGGCGACGAAGTCCTCGTGGACGTCCCACACCAGGGCTGCCTTCCGCCAGGAACGACGTCGTCCCCATCCCCACCCCACCACGGGGACCAGTTCAGGATCGTGAACGAGCACCACCTGCGCGGATGGTCCTACGCCAGCCAGTTCTCGCCGAGCGGCCCGCCAGGCCCTCACCCGACGCCGGCCCACGGCACGCGGCACGGCGACCCGGACCAGACCCGCCGGGTCGCTCAGGCGCGCCTGCTCCCCCGGCTCGGGAGCGATGAGGGTGACCCTGTGCCCCGCCTCACACAACGCCCGTGCCTGACGGTGCACGATGCGGGCGTCGTCGCCTCGATGGGCGACCGTGACGACGACGACGTGCATGGCGGATACGACCCCTACAGGCGAGCCACGTTGTCGCCCTCGACCCTGCCCCGCGTGTCGAACAGCAACGGTGCTGTTGCCACGATGTGATCGAGGTCGTAGGCACGGTGGGTCTGCAGCAGCACGGCCACGTCGCACTGTGCCAGAGCACGCTCCAGGTCGTCGACGAGGTTGAGGGCCTCACCGTCCACCTCGAAGGAACCGAGGTGAGGATCGTGGCCCCACAGTTCAGCCCCCAACCGGCGGAAGCCGCGCACCACCTCACGGGCCGGGGTTTCACGATCGTCGGCGATGTCGGGCTTGTACGTAAGACCCAGCAGCAGCACTTTGGACCCGCGCACCGCCTTCGCCCGCGTGTTCAGCAAGTCTTGGACCCTGCTGACCACGTAGGCCGGCATGCGGTTCGAGATCTCTTGCGCGAGCTCCACGAAGCGGAACTGATAGCCCAGGCTGCGCACCTGATGCGACAGATAGTTGGGGTCGATGGGGATGCAATGCCCGCCGACCCCTGGCCCTGGGTAGAACGCCGCAAAACCGAACGGCTTGGTGCGGGCTGCCTCGATGGCGGCCCACAGATCGACCCCGAGTTCGTGTGAGAACACGGCCATCTCGTTCACGAGGGCGATGTTCACGTGCCGGTACGTGTTCTCGAGCAGCTTGGCCATCTCGGCCTCACGTGGACCCTTCGTGCGCACCACCGTCTCGACCACCAGTCCGTAGAAGGCTGCAGCTCGCTCGGTGCACGCCGGCGTGAGCCCGCCGACGATCTTGGGCGTGTTACGAAGGCCGTACACGGGGTTGCCCGGGTCGATGCGCTCGGGCGAGAACGCCAAAGCGAAGTCGACCCCTGCCACCAGGCCGGACTCTTCGAGGATGGTCCGGACCGGACCGTCGGTGGTGCCGGGGTAGGTGGTGGATTCGAGGACCACGAGCATTCCGGGGTGGAGATGGTCACGGATCATTCCCGCTGCCGACCGCACCGCTCGCAGGTCGGGGGCCTGATGCTCGTCGAGGGGTGTCGGCACGCAGATCACCGCCACTGTGGCGTCGCCCAGGCAGCGGGCATCGGTGGTGGCCGTGAAGCCCGCTGCCAGGAGCTCGGCCACCGTGGCGTCGGAGATGTCGTCGACATGGGAGCGGCCGGCGTTCAACCCGTCGACCACTCGCGTGGACACATCGAGGCCGACGGTGGGCACCCCCTGGCGCACCGCTTCGGTGACAAGCGGTAGCCCCACATAGCCCAGACCGACTACGACGAGCCGCTCATGTGATGTCGCCACGACTGACCTCCTGCGCTGGAACCGATGAAGCATACGCAGCGGGACCGGCGCTGCTCTGAGATGCCGGGGGCGCATGCGCCGGTTGGCTGGAACCGTGTTCGCCGACTGCTTCCCCGTTGGGTAGCTGCACCGTGACCATGCCGTCGGCGTCGACATGGAGCGCCCAACCACCGCTATGCACTCGGTCATGGTGACGACCGCACAACGGAGCCAGATTCACCAGATCGGTGGTGCCGCCATGACGCCACCATGTGACGTGGTGGATATCGCACCGGTCGAAGGGCACATCACAGCCCGGAACCACACAGGTGCTGTGGCGGGCCCGCAGCACCCGCCGCTGGGCCCGGTTGGCAAGTCGGGTGCTTCGCCCCAGGTCCAGTCGTTCGCTGTGGTCCACGATGCGACCATTGCGGTGCAGGTCGACCACGGTGAGCCGATCGGCATCCATGAGGTAGTTCGTCAGGACATCGAAGGGCAGGTCGACGGGCAGACCCCAGTCGACACTGGGCTGACCGTGCACATCGCGCTGGGTGGTATCGGCCACGATCACGACCTCGGTCTTGGCGCCACCCCCCGAACACGTCGGTCCGTGCTGCGTGAGTGCCAACAGAGCGAGAGCCCGCAGGTGATCCTGCTTGGCTTCGGGGTCCTCAGGACAGGTGTTGGGCGTGGCCTCGGCGAACAAGCTCTGGACCATGCCCTCGAGGCGCCCCTTGAACGCCAGGGCTGACTCGGGATCGAACGCACCCGAGATGCGGAACATGCCGGTGACTTTGTCGAGCCACGTGCGCAGAGAGTTCTGACGCTTCTGCTCGTCGAGCAGTCGGATGCCGAGTTGTTCTCTCAGTTCATCGGCCAACAACTTGAGCCGGCGAGTGAAGATGTCGACCGGAAACACCTTCGCCCAGTCGGCGATGACCTCGTACCGACCAGAGAACTCGTCGCGAAGTGGGCGGGCGAGCGTGTTGCGGACCCGCAGATAGGCGTCGAGATGAGCGCCGGAAATGGCACCCTCGTCCATACCTGCGCCCAATGCCTCACCTGCCGGACCCGAATCCTGACGCCCCTTCGCCCGCTTCTGAGACTGATCGGCTTCCCGCCCCGAGACGTTGGCTGCGTTCGAGGTATCGAGCTCGGGACTGGGTGACACCTCGGACAGGCGCAGCGCCACCCTGCTCTCGAGGCCCTGCAGAAACCGAACCAGCGTGCCGTAGTCAGCCAAGGCGGCCTTGCACGTGTCGCGATCGGCTCGAGCAACGTCGAGCGCCACCAGTCGACCGAGTCTCCCGATCATGGGGTGGACGTTCGTGGTGGTCATGACCTCACATTACGAACGAACATATGTTCTTGCAACTTCGTATGCACAGAAATCGCGAAACATGGAGCGGTCACGGCAAGAAGGCCGCTACCTGGACTTCGCTGGCACTGCTGAGCGCCCCGGTTCCACCGAGTACCACCATGCGCGAGGGTCGCAGCCTGGTGAATGCCGTGCGCAGTGAGGCGGGCAGTGTGCCGTCGGGAATCACCACGACGGGCCCACGCTCACCGCCGGCGATGGCAGCCCCCGCCAGAGCGTCGGGGAAGTTGCGCCCGGTCGCCACGAACACGGTGGCGCCAGCGGTGAAGGTGTTGGCGACGGAGGCCGCCGTGGCGTAGCGGTCGGCGCCCTGGAGGCGCGAGACCGTGGCGGTCGGCACCGCAGTGCTGACTTGTGAAGCCACCGACGAACTGAGCGCCGTGGTGCCACCAAGGAGCACGACACGCGACGGTCGAAGTCGCGCGAGTTCGGCCACGACCGAAGTGGGCAGCGTGGTGCCTGGTGCGAGCAGTACGGGGGCGCCGTCGCGGCCAGCGGCAGCCGCCCCGGCCAGGGCATCGGGGAAGCTTCGGCCCGTGGCGAGGTACACGGTGGCGGCACCAGTGGGAAACGCCCTCTTGGACACCTCGACGGCGGTGGCGTACCGGTCGGCACCCGCCACTCGAACCACCGAGGCACCCGCAAGAACGGTCCGCACTGCGGATTCGACCCCACTGCTCACTGCGCCGGTGCCGCCGACGATGACGACCTGTCGCGGTGCCAGACGCTGGAGCTCGGCGCGCACGACCGAGGGCAGCGTGCGATTGGCAGTGAGCAGGACCGGCGCCGAGGACGAGGCGGCTGCTGCCCCGGCGGCCAGAGCGTCGGCGAATCCGGTGCCGCTGGCGAGGTACACGATGGCAGCGCCCTGGGGCCTGAAGACCTTCGACAACTCGACGGCCGTCGAGTAGCGGTCGACGCCAGCGACGCGTTCGGTGGCGGGGACGCCGATGGCGAACGGCGAGAACGACTCGGTGAGTCCACAGACCACCCGGCGTGCGGTGTCGACCCGACTGGTGATGTCCTGTCGCCCGAGGTCGCCCACAAAGTGCATGAGACGCAGGTCGGCCGCGCTCACGCCGAGTTCTCCGGGATCACCCGAGGCGTACGGCACACACACCTCGGCTCGCTGAAACGACAGGTTGCGAGCGGTGATCTCCACGTAGCGCCCCACCAGCCGCAGGCCCCCCGCACCCGACTGGGGCGTACCCGACCGCTGCTGCACCTGGACCTCACCAGCGCCCGTCACACCGCTGAACTGAAGACCCAGCACACCATCGCCCACTTCCACATCGACGCTGACGGTGCCGCCCGGCGCACTGGGCGCGGCCACGGTGGCCGTGGCAGGCGGAGGATCAGAACTCGACGACCCTCCGCCACCGCCTCCACCGATGATGCCGCCCCCTCCCCCACCCGAGGACGGAGGCGTTGGCGAGGGGGTGGGAGTAGGCACCGGTGGAGCGTCGTAGGTGAAGGTCGTGGACGCTGTTCCTCGAGGTGTCGTCACCAGGACTGATACCGACCCGCCCGACCCGCGAGCCGGTGTGACCACACTGAGGGTGGTGCCGGTGCCCGTGGACAGCGCCGTACCCGCCACACCTCCGAAGGTCACGGAGGTGGCTCCATCGAGGTGAACTCCGGTGAGGGTGACCGTGGTGCCGCCAGCGGCAGGACCCGATACAGGCGACCGGGTGGCGACGTAGGGCACCGGGTTCATGGCCACCACGAGATCAGCCGAAGAACCCCCCGGTTGCACCGTGACCACAGGAGGCGAACCGGACTGGAGGAAGCCCGCAGCCGTGGCCGTGACAGACCAGTCGCCGGGCAGCACGCCGTACACCGTGAACACATTGTTCGTGGCGGCCACGCTGTGAGACGAGGTGACCGGTGAACGCAGTTGCGCATCGGTCCCGGTGGGCGTGAGGACCACCGTGACAGCGCCCTGGACGATCTCGGCCATGGGCACGAGCACCCCTGGTCCTGCACTCGGCACCACCTCGAGCACGTCCAGCACACCGGTGAGCGCCCCGCGCTTCACCGGAAGCGTCCAGGAGCCTGTCGCTGTCCCTTCGGGCACTGTGACGGATCGAGCCACGCTGTCGTGATCGGAAGCCGACACCGTGACCTGCCAAACGCCGACCCGCATGAGGGGAACCGTGGCTACGCCCTGGCTGGACGTGACGAGGTTGGTCTCGAAGGCGGACCGGTCCACTGGAGCACCGACCGGAGTCGCCGACACGACCACGGGGGTGTTCGCCAGTACCTGGTCACCAAGGTCGGTTCGCACCGTGGCCGACAGCGTTCCAGTTTGCTGGGACATGGTCAGCAGGCCGGCGTCGGCGACGGCATTCGAGGCGACGGTGATGTTCGTGACCGCTGCACTCACCCACGATCCGGCCGTCAACGCAAGATCCCACGAACCCGGGCGAACACCCGTCAGAGTGACGACTCCATCGGCGTCGGTGGACAGCGACGAGTTGATCGGTTGCCACGGGTTCCCTGGTCTCGGGTTGAGCGAGACCACCGCTGCGGCGGGAAGCGAAGGGCCGGCACCGACCGTCGCCTGAAGACCGCCCGTGACCACCGACACCGTGACGTCGACACTGGCGGTCGGAGCGCTTCCAGCGACCAACGTGAACGACTGCACGACGGTGTCGGGGAAACCCAACACCGACGCCGTGACGTTCCACGTTCCTACGGGAACACCGGTGAGCGAATACCGCCCGTCGCCGGCTGTGGTGACCTCGGCGGTGAGCGTCATGGCGGGCGAGGTGGACTGGAGTGCCAGTGCCATGGGGGTGGCCCCCATGGCCACGACCGAGCCGGCATCGGTGGCATCGCGCAGCACCCCGGTGACGGTGCCGGTGTTCTGCTGGGTCGAAGCGATGGCAGACGACACGTCCAGTCGCTTCAGCACCGCCGAGGTGATGGTGGCCGAGGTTCGCGTATCGGCGATCGCCGTGGGGGTGGTGCGCGCCGCGGCGATGAGTGCAGTTGCGGTGGCACTGGTGGTGGCCTGCTTCAACAACGCCAGTGCTCCTGCCACGTGTGGAGAAGCCATGGAGGTGCCCCCGGCGCAGCCGAACCCACTGCTCAACAAGGCGGTCGGCACCGACGAGCAGATGGAAGCTCCCGGAGCCATCACGCCGTCGGTCACCAGTCGGTTGCTCACATTGCTGAACGAGGCCACTGCGTCGGCCGTAGTGGAGGCCCCCACCGGCAAGGCCGCACTGATGCAGGCCGGCCAACTCATCTCGCTGCGCTTACCCGAGTTCCCGGCGGCGATGACCGTGACGACTCCTCGATCGCGGAGTTGCTGGATGAGCGTGGCCGTGGCGCTACGGAACGAATCACAGGTGCCACTGGCGAACACGTCGGTGCCCAGACTCATGTTCACCGCCGACACGGTGGAGAGACCGGCATCAACAATGTTCCTCACATGAGTCAGTGCCCGGTCGACGTCGACGAGCGAGCCGGACCCGTTGGCGTCGAAGACCTTGATGGCCATGATGTCGGCGTTGCGTGCCACCCCGCGCAGGGTGCTCGTCCCGACTCGCACCTGGCTACCCGCCGCAATGCCCGCGACGTGCGTGCCATGCCAGTTCCCGGAGTACTGCGCAGCGGTCCCCTGGCCCGTGACACCCGCCTGGCAGTCGGTCCGGTTGTAACAGGCCTCGGCCACGACCCGACTGGAACCGGCATCGCTGCGAAAGAAGGGGTGCTCGCGATCGATACCGTCGTCGATGATCACGACGGTCTGGCCCGACCCGTCCGCCCTGGTGCCGGAGATGGCGGTCTCGAGTTGCGCATTGGTGGCGTTGATCACGCCCAGGCTGATCTCGAGCGCCTTACGCACCACCACATCGGGCTTCACCGAGATCACACCGTCGATCGCCGCCAACGCTGCCGGATCGTCGGTCTCCAGCGCCACATAGGGCAGGCTGCCGTAGTCGAACAGCACGTCGTCGTCGCCGCCAACGACCCTCGACTTCACCGCCTGGACACGCAGGGCTTCGCCCAGTTCACCACCCACTCGCTGCAACCACGGCGACACGGCCAATGGATCGAGTTCAACGATGTACCGACCAACCGGCGGGGCGGCCTCGAGGGAATCGACCTGAGCGAGGGTGCCCGTGACCGCACCCACCGAAAACACTCCGGACGCGACAAGACCGAGCAAGCGCCGTGACCATCCCATCACGCCTCCAACGCTAACGGCACTGGGTCACCCGTGACCCGTCCTCACCCGGGGACGACAGTGACCTGGGGCGCTCCCTCCACGGCCCCCAGGGTGCTGGGCAGACCGACCGTGAAGAGGCTCTGACAACGGACCTGCTCGCCAGCCGACAGGAGGCGGGCACGTCGATCGGCCAGCAGACGCACGATGGCGGTATCGAGTCCCGACCAGAGACCGTCGAGGTCGTGTGGTACGTGCCACAACGCCAGTGAGCGGCCAGCACCGGCCGCTCTCACGACGTGCGCGACGGCATCGCTGACGCCAGATGCCCCTGGCGACAGATCACCCTGAACCACGACATCGACGAAGCCTGCACTGGAACCGCCGCTGAGCAGAAGCGGTGCCGGGAACGGGCGCACCGCCACGGAGGTCCACGGCAGATCGCCTGCGAAGCGATCACTGCGATGCCACGCCGTGAACCCGTCGAGGTACTGGCGCCGCGCGCCATAGACATGCCACAGGGACGCCATACCCGTGGTGGTGGCCGAGGTGAGTGACGCATCGTGGCGCAGCGACAGCGTGAGTGGCGCATGGCGGAGCAGGTGCGCGATGGCGGGTGCTCCGAAGCGAGCCTCCAATCGCTTGACGAACTCGAAGTCGGCCCCACCCCGCACTCCGGCATCCCACGCACCCACCACCGAGAAGATCTGGCGGCGCACCATGAGTGAAGCCGTGTTCTTGCCCACCACCTTGTAGGGGTGACGGCCGTGCGCTTGCACCTGCAACTGAGGGTTCATGCGCACGAGGTGGGTGGCGTTGGCGACCACGTCGGGATGCGCCATGAGATGTCGCACCTGGCGCTCGATACGTTGCGGATGCGCCCAGTCGTCGGCGTCGTGCACCGTGACGAATGCTCCGGTGGCACGATCCAGGCCAGCATTTCGGGCGGCATACGCACCGCCGTTCACCCTTTGGCGTACCAGGCTGATGCGACTGTCACCGCGTGCGGCCTCTCGAACGATGTCGGCTGTGTCGTCATCGCTGGCGTCGTCGACCACGATGATCTGAAGATGTGGATAGGTCTGCGCCTGGAGCGAGCCGATCGCATGGGCGATGGTGTCGGCGGCGCGAAACGCGGGGACGACGACGGTGACCAAGGGTGAGGTGGCTTCGTCGACTGGTGGGCGTGGAGCCCTCAGCGACGGCTCCACCGGCAAGTCGCCGAACGACTCGATCGGTCTTGTCGAAGAGATGGGCTGGCAGCCCGCACGTACCAAGAGTCCGTCGATGGCCTCGAGGCGTTGACCTACCGGTAGCAGGTTCGCCCGGTGCAGCATGAGATGTGGATCCTCGGGATGGGCACCAAGGGCTGCATCGAGGATGGCCGTCGCCCGTTCCCCGTCATGGACCTGGAGCGCCACCAGTGCTGCCACCACGGCCTGATCGGGTGCCAATGGATCCATGCGCTGTGCCCAGGTACCAGCAGTGGCTCCGTCGCCGTGCATGAACGCCCATGACGCCAGTTCATATGCGGCAGCGACGGCCACGGCGGGTTCACCGTCAGTGGCGAGGCGCTCCAACTCGGGGGCAGCGTCAGCGGCTAGGCCAGCCCAGAGAGCATCACCCAGTCGGGTCACAGGCACCATGTCGGCATGCTCGGCAGCCGGTTCCGACGACAACGGCGACGGTGGCTGCACCAAGGGCGGTGCCGACGACGGCCGTGGTGACCGCGACGAACGGCGCAGACGCCGACGCAACCGAGCGACCAGAGAGGGACGTGCCATGGCGGCGACGGTAGCGCCGGGGTGTGGCAGGCCATCGCGACGTCGTGGCGCGGTACTGTGAGCAGGTGCCTGTGCCGGCTCCGAAACCGTGGCGTCGACCGCCGCCCGAACCCATGCCGGTGGACCTCGACGACGAGGCCACGGCCCTGGACCTCATCGACCGGATACGGGGCCTGAGACTGAACGGGGCCGAGAACTTCGAGGTGTGGCTGCAGGAGCGGGCCGATGCCGAGTACTCGGCCGCCCTGCTGGTGGCCAATGCCGGGCTCACCGACGACACCCGTGCGGAGTTGGAGCGAGAGGCCACCCTGTTGCGACGTCAGGCCAACCCCCCTGCTGGTGGTGCCCGTGTGTGGACGCGCTCCGATGAGCGCATCTCCACGGCCAGCGAGGTAGATGACCCCAAACTGGCCGAGGCCAAGGCCTACGACCTGATCGACCGGATGCGCAGCTTGCGGCTGAATGGTGCCGCTGCAGGCAAGGACCTGCACCGCGAGCGCTCGTACCTGTTGTCCCAGAGTTCGTTGTTGTTGACGACGGCGAGTTTGCGACCCGCAACTCGCAGCAGTCTTTCCAACGAACTTGCCTTACTGGAGGACCTCAGCGACGAGGTGGTGCCCGCAATCGCCGAGCCTGCGCCCGAGCCTGCGCCCGAACTGGCCGAACCGGAGCCCGAGCCTGCGCCCGAACAAGCCGAACCGGAGCCCGAGCCCGAACTGGCCGAACCGGAGCCCGAGCCCGAGCAGATCCCCCCAGCGCCCAAGGTGGGGTTCTGGCGACGCCTCCGCAGGCGCTTGTCAGGAGCGCCCGTCAGCGAGTCGGACTGATGTCGGCGAGGGCGAAGCCAGCAAGCGACGGCAGTGCCACTGGCGCCAGATAGGCGCCGCTGACCGTCACCCGGTACGTGTCGCCCT
>CAYMUC010000032.1:0-5796 GCA_964393535.1 uncultured Ilumatobacteraceae bacterium
TTGCCGGGGCTATAGCTCAGTCGGTTAGAGCGCATCCCTGATAAGGATGAGGTCACAAGTTCGATTCTTGTTAGCCCCACGGTGAACCTGCTGCGACGAACACTCGTGGCCCTCACGTTGGCCGGCACCATCGCTGCCGCTCTTCGTGTCAGAGGTCGGGGCGGGGTGCCTCCTCGTCACGGCGGTTGGCGCCAACTCGACGTGACGTCATGACGTCTCATCCGATGTCGGTCAACGTGGTCGGGGTCGGAGCCGTCGGTGGTCGTGTTCTGCGACAGTTGGGTACCTCGTTGCACGATCTCGGTGGTTCACTCGGTGCCTACGACGTTCGCCTCGACCGTCTGGCTTCCACCTCGAGAGTGACGGTCCTGACCGAGGAGCAACTCGGTGACGCCGAAGTGGTGGTGCTGGCCACTCCGGCACCACAGGTTTCGTTGGCAGCCCGCCTCGTGCAGAGCGGCTGCCATGTGGTGTGTACCAGCGACGACCTCGGTGATCTGCGCGAACTGTGCGACCTGGCGGCGACGGCCGAGGCGAATGGGGTCTCCTTGGTGGCAGGAGCGGCCGTTGCGCCCGGCCTGTCGGGTCTGCTGGTACGGGAACTCGCCTCGCGATTCGATCGCATCGACGAGGTCCACGTGGCGGTACACGGCACCGGCGGTCCCTCGTGCGCTCGACAGCATCACCAGGCCCTTGGTGGGCGCGCCGTGGGGTGGCACGACGGGGACTGGTGGTATCGGCAGGGTGGGAGTGGGCGTGAGTTGTGCTGGTTCCCTGAACCCATCGGGCCGCGTGACTGCTACCGGGCGGAGTTGGGCGACCCGTTGCTCCTCCACCGGGTGTTCGCCGACGTGGAACGCATCACCGGGCGCATGTCGGCCACGAGGCGCGATCGCCTCACCTCGCGTCTGCCCATGCTGTCGCCCCCACATGATGAGGGTGGTATCGGGGCATTGAGAGTAGAAGTGCGTGGTTGGCGGCACGGTGAGCGCACCACGCTGATCGTCGGTGAGAGCGAACGGGCCGCCGTGGCCGCAGCCGCCGTGGCCGCAGCGTTTGCGTGGGCGGCACCCCGGCTCCCCGCAGGTCTGGTCCTGGCCGGCGACGAGCGATTGCCCACCGGTGACCTGCTGCGTGACATCGCGCAGCGTGGAGTGCGATTGTGGGAGTTCGTGGGCGACGATCACGAGAGTCTGCGATGACCACCCCCAGCGTGACGCTGCCACCCTGGCTACCGCCTGCCGAGGTGGTGCATGTCCCAGGACGGGGCGAGATGTTCCTGCGACGACATCGGCACCACGACCCGCAACGCCCTACCTTGCTGCTCCTCCACGGATGGACGGCCTCGGCAGACCTGCAGTTCCTGACGGCCTATGAAGCCTTGGCGCAGCATTGGTCGTTCATCGCCGTGGATCACCGAGGCCATGGACGAGGTCTGCGCCCGCCTGTGCCCTTCACGCTCGAGGACTGCGCCGATGATGCCGCAGCCCTGTTGCGCACACTGGGCGTGGGTCCGGTCATCGTCGTCGGCTATTCCATGGGCGGGCCGATCGCCCTGCACCTCGCTCACCGCCACCGCGACATGGTGTCCGGACTGGTGCTCCAGGCCACGGCCTTGGAGTGGCGTGCCACCCGGCGTGAACGGGCCCAGTGGCGTTTCCTGCGTGCCATGGGTTGGGTGTTGCGGCATTTCGCCTATCCCCGGTGGTTGCAGCGAGGGGTGGAACGACTCATACACACCGACCATGCGCTGTCGCCCTATTTGCCATGGATGTTGGGTGAGATGCGCCGCAATGATCCGTGGATGGTCGTGGAGGCCGGCCGGGCGTTGGCGCGCTATGACGCCCGGCCGTGGGCGCCCACACTGGGGGTGCCGGCAGCGGTGATGCTGACCACCCATGACCGACTGGTGCGACCTCGCAAGCAGCGTGCGTTGGCCCAGGCGCTTGGTGCTCCACAGCGCGTGGTACCGGTGGAGGGAGACCACCTCGTCCCATGGGAGCACCCCGACCGCTTCTCGGCAGGCACGGTGCAAGCAGTGGACCGGGTGTGTCAGGTGCTGGGCTCGTCGCCCTGCTGAGCGTCGAGACGGGCTCGGATCTCACCGAGTGTCTGGTGGAGTTCGTCGAGTTGCTCGCGCAGGTCCTCGCTGGTCACCACATCGGACAGCATCACTCGAACACTGGCGATCTCACGGGCGAGGAACTCGGCATCGGCCTGGGTGCGTTCTGCCACTTTGCGGTCGTTCTCGGCCTGAGCGCGGTCGCGCAGTTCCTGGCGGTTCTGCGCCAACAGGATCAGTGGTGCTGCATAGGCGGCCTGGGTGGAGAACGCCAGGTTCAACAGGATGAACGGGTACGGGTCCCACCGCCAGGCCACGAGGGCGATGTTCGCCACGATCCACAGGCCCACGATGGCCGATTGGATGACCAGGAACCGCGCTGTTCCGAGAGTGCGGGCGATCCCCTCGGCGAATCGCCCAAAGGCCTCGGGGTCGTAACTCAACCCCAGACCGAGCCGTTCGCGCGGGGTGGTGAGGTCGGTGCCACCGCGGCGGGTCCGTTGTGTGGTTGCGTCATCGGTCATGAGGTGACCACCTGGCGTCGACGCTGTCGCCAACCGACCGGTAGGGCGCGATCCAGCACGTCGTCCACCGTGATGGCGCCCAGCAAGCGTCCCACCTCGTCCACCACGGCGATGGCCAGCAGGTTGTAGGTCGCCAGACGTTCGGCCACTTCGCGTTCGGAGACGTCCGGGGTGATGGCGGGTTCGTTCTCGAGGCAGGCCCCCAACTCCATGGCAGGAGGTTCGCGGAGGAGTCGTTGGAAGTGCACCACTCCGAGATACGAGCCTGTAGGTGCCTTGTAGGGCGGACGGGTCACGAAGACCTGAGCCGCTATGGACACCAGCCATTCGGGGTCGCGGATCTGCGCCAGTGCCTCTGCCACGGTGGCGTTGGCGCCCAGCACGATGATCTCGGGGGTCATGAGTGCTCCAGCAGTGCCCTTTTCGTACGCCAGCAGGCGCCGCACCACCTCGGCGTCCTCCTCGTCCATGGCGTCCAACACCTGTGAGCGCTGTTCTCCTGACATGTTGGCCAGCAGGTCGGTGAGGTCGTCGTACTCCATCTCCTCCAGAACACTCACGATGCGGTCGAGGTCGAGACCCTCGATGAGACGTAGCTGCTCGGCTTCGGGCAACTCCTCCAACAGGTCCGCCAGGCGTTCGTCGTCCATCGACTCGGCCAACTGGCGTCGCTGGGCCAGAGGCAAGGCGCGGACCACCGAGGCCACATCGCTGGGGTGGAGGTCACGCAGACGTGCGGCTTCGGCCTCCATCTCGGTGCTGGCGGCGAACAACTGCCGCACCTCGGTCCAGTCGACCAGGCGATAGCTGGGCCGGCGACGCAACGCCGAACGCCGGGCGAGGCGCACCTTGGCCACCTCCCAGCCAGGCAGGCGTCCATCGCTGGTCACCCGCAGAGCGACGTCGCTGACACTTTCGTCACCCACCTTGCGGTCGATGATGTCGGCCCCGAGCAGTCGTTCGCCCGGGCGGGCCTGGAACGGGTTCACATCCACGTCCCAACTGCGTAGACGGGCACCCTGAGGTGCCAACTCGGCGATGCGATGGGCGTTCACGAAGATGCGTCGTCGCTGACTGGACGCCACGAACCCCACGACCCGTGGAGCCCGTCTGTCGCGGCCTGGGACCACCACGATGTCGTCGAGGCGACCGATGGTGGCGCCGCCGGCGTCGAGCAACGGAAGCCGCTTCACCCTGAACGCGTAGATGAGTTCATCGGCCACGGCCGGAGGCTACTCAACGGCCGAGAGGGTCAGGAGGCGGGGGCGCTCAAGGTCTCGGTCATCACGGTGACGATGAGGTGATTCCATTCGGCGGGTTCGACGGGATCGTCGGTGATGTCGTCGATGATTCGGCCCAGTGTGTAGGCCTGGATGAACACGGCGACGGCGCGCGGGTTCAGATCGGCGCGGAGCCACCCGCGCTGCTGTATCTCGGCCAGCACCTCGGTCACCTCGGTGGTGAGTTCCGACTGCTGGCGGGCGATGATCTCCCGAAGCGGTTCACTGCTGAATGCCAGAGCCACGGTGTGGGCCCGCTCCATACGGCGGGAACGGTTCGCCGGTGCCTGAGAGACCTCGGCGAGCGTTCGCATGAACGCCAGGTAACTCTCGAGATCTGCCGCGTTGGCCAGGCCCTCACGCATGTGCGCCAAACTTTCGCGGACCCCTACCGGAAAGCGACGGGCGAGGGCCTCCTCGACGAGGTGACCAAGGTCGCGGAAGTGATGGTAGAGCGCTCCGGTGGTGACCCCTGCCCGGCGCAGCATCTCGTGCATGTCGATGCCGTCGATGCCGACCTCGTCGATCATCAACGTCATCTCGTCGATCAGGCGTTCACGCGTGGGGTGCGGTGAGGGGCTCGCCTTCCTACGTCGAGTCTGGTGTCGTGCCATGGTCCCTGTGTCCCTCCGCTGCTCAGGGGCGCCGCAGTATATCTACATATGGTAACTACGAAAGCGATTCCTACGAATCGCACCGAGGTTTATGGTGTGGTGGCAGCAGCACCCGGCATGATGACCGTGTGCTGCCCTCTGATGTCTCACCCTTGGAGATGACCTGCCCCCGTTGTCACGAGATCGTGGTGCAACGGTTCCACGGACCGTGCGAGGCATGCCGGCAAGCACTGCGTGCACGCTTCTTGGCCGAGGGTCGCGAGGTCGAGGTGGCCGAGTACGAGCCGAAGATGAACGTGACCCCCAACGCCGTGGCCCTGAAAGACGACTGAGGTTTCGCGCAACCGACGACGAGATGTGCACTTCATGCGTGCGTTATGTTTGTACGCATTGGATGAAGGGTGTCGCGAATCGTGAACCAGGACGGAAACAGGGCTTTCTCGAATCCGGCGCAGCAGGCACGGTCACGATTTGGTGCCGCAGCACTCGTGATCGCCGGTGCGGTGCTGTCCATGGGCGTCGTGTTGGTACCCGACGCATCCACGTCGACGGCACAGGCATCCCCCACCTGGCAGAACACCAACGTGACCCAGGTGTCGGTCGGGAGCGCCCACACCTGTGCCATCCAGAGTGGTGTGGTGTTCTGCTGGGGTGCCGGCACCCAGGGCCAACTGGGATTCCTGCCACCGCCCACGCCACCGGCGTTGCCTTCACCTACGGATCAGACTCAGGCGGTGCGGGTGACCCCGGCCAGCGGATTCGTCAACGACGGCAACGTGACGGCGATTGCCACTGGGTCTGGCCACACGTGTGCCATCGAGTTGGGCGTTCTCTACTGCTGGGGTAGCAACAACGCGGGGCAGTTGGGCATCGGCACGACCTCGGTTCCGGTGAACACAGCACGCAAGGTCAAGTCGGTGGTCGGTGGCTTCCAGAACAACGGGAGTGTCTCGGCGGTGGCAGCCGGTTTTGCCCTCACGTGTGCCATCGAGAGCGGTATCGCCTACTGCTGGGGAGCCAATGGTCTTGGTGCTGTCGGCAACGGCGTCAGCACCACCCCCCAGATTCCTCATCCCAACGTGCCCCAGAAGGTGGTGAACAACGACGGGTTCATCAACGCCGGCGTCACCGCCGTCGCCACGGGCGGCACGACGTGTGCCATCAAGGGCGGTGAGCTGTTCTGTTGGGGTTCCGGTGGCAGTGGGCAGATGGGCAACGGCACCCTCACCTCCAGCAACTCGCGTCCGATCAAGGTGGGGGCTACCACTGACGGGCAATCGAACAGCAACTGGACCTCGGTGAGTGTGGCGGGGAGC
>CAYMUC010000032.1:5806-28431 GCA_964393535.1 uncultured Ilumatobacteraceae bacterium
ACCATGTACTGCTGGGGAGGTGGCGGCTACGGCAACCTGGGCGTGGGCCAGCAGGTGTCTCAACAGACGACTCCCCGGTCGGTGTCGATGGCTGGCGGTCTCACCAACATCTCGATCACGTCGCACCATGCCGGGGAAGCATCCTGTGCCGTCGAGGCGGGCATCGTGTACTGCGTCGGCCGCAACTCGACGGGCCAGGTCGGTGACGGCACCACCACCACGCGGCTCCTTGCCACGAAGGTCTCGGCCGGCGGTGGCATGACCAACAACGGTTCAGTCACCATGGTGTCCACACGTGACGGCCATGCGTGTGCCCTGGAGAACGGCAGTGCCTACTGCTGGGGTAATGCCGCCAACGGTCGTCTGGGGAACGGCACCACCACCCCGAACCGGTTCGTGCCCGTGGCGGCTGCTTCGCTGCCCGGCGCCCCCACCATTCCGACCGTCACCGTAGGAGAGACCACGGCCACGATCACCGTCTCGGCTGGATCAGGCGGTATCCCCACGTCGTACACGGTGACGGCTCAACCTGGTGGAGCCACGTGTGTGGTCACCCCACCGGCCACCGGTTGCACCATCGCAGGTCTCACCCCGGGAACGCAGTACACGTTCACGGCCACGGCGAGCAACGACCAGGGCACGTCGCCACCCAGTGCCGGCGTGATCCGAACTACCGGTGCCACCGCAGTACCTGACTTTCCCCGCATCCTGATCGGCGACCGCACGGTGACGGTGACGGTGTCGGCCGACAACGGGGGCGGCACACCGACGGGCCACCTTGTCACCGTCGGTCCCAACGGCGGGACCTGCACGGTGATGTCGCCGGCAACCTCGTGCACCGTGGGCGGGCTCGACAACGGCAGCACGTACACGGTGACCACCGAAGCCTTCAACGATGCCGGGTCGTCGAACCCAACGGCGCCCATCACGGTGGTGGTGGGCCCGGCGGAGTCGCCCCAACAACCCACCGTCAGTGTGGGGTTCAACTCGGTGACGGTCAGTGTCAGTCCGACCACCTCGGGCGGTACACCGGCCTTCTACACCGTGACGGCTCAACCCGGTGGAGCCACCTGCACGGTGAGCCCACCTGCCACCCAGTGCGTCATCACCGGGCTCACCAACGGCGTCACCTACACCTTCACCACCACCGCCACCAACGGTGGTGGGACGTCGGATCCCGGTCCCGGTGTCACCACCTTGGTGGATCTGCTGCCGGTCCCGTTGGCGCCTATCGTCGAGTTGGCGAACGACGGCGTGACGGTGAGCGTGTCGAGCGATCCTGCCGGCGGCACCGTGCAGAGTCACAGCGTGTACGTGGAGCCAGGGGGCCACACCTGCACGGTGACCCCACCTGCCACCCAGTGCATCATCACAGGCCTCGTCCAACCCACCGCCTACACCGTCACCACCGCCGCCATCAACGGCATCGGCACCTCTGATCCAACACCCGTCGTTCCCTTCCTGTTCGGTCAACCCGGGGCACCTGACCTCACCGTCGAAGCCATCGACCAAGGTTCAGTGACGGTACGGGTCACCCCCGGCACTCCTGGTGGGCCACCCTCGTCGTATGTGGTGTACGTGGACGGCGGGTCGTGCACCATCACGCCTCCGGCGACGCGCTGCACCATCAGCGGGCTGCCCTCGGCCAGCCAAGCACCCTTCACCACGTACACGGCCACGGCGTCGGCCACCAATGTGTTGGGTACGGCCACGAACACGACCGGGACCCCCGTGCTCCTGGAGCCTCCTGCAGCGCCCGACCTCGACCCGCAGGACGTGCCCGAGGTGGGGTTCCAGTCGGCCACGGTGACCGTGAGTCCCACCACCTCGGGCGCGCCAGCCTCCTCGTACACCGTCACGGCCTCGGCGGTGAATCAGCCCGGTGACGTGCACACCTGCACCGTGACGGCACCGGCCACCAGTTGCACGGTGACGGGTCTCACCAACGGTCAGGTGTACGAGTTCACTGCCGGGTCGTCGAACGCCTACGGGTCGTCGTCCACCAGTGTCACCACCACCTCGGCGTTGGTGGACGTGCTGCCCATTCCTTCCACGCCCACCGTCGTGGTGGGTCAGAACACCCTGACCGTGTCGGTGTCGGCGTCACCATCGGGCGGCAGCACCGACAGTTTCACGGTGTACGCCGAACCGGGTGGTCACACCTGCACGGTGGCCGTTCCCACGGCCTCGTCGTGTGTGATCCCCAACGGTGGCACAGCCCTGGTCGACGGCCAGTTGTACACGGTCACCACCACGGCCACGAACACCAAGGGGACCTCGCAGAGCAGTCCCGCCACGACGGCCCTGTTCGACCCTCCCAGCACACCTTCGGTGGATGAGGTGGTGTTGGGGACGACGTCGGTGACCGTCAGCGTGACGCCGGGGCCCGAGGACACGTCGGGGCCGGCCTCGTTCTTCACGGTGGTCGTGGGGCCCAACGGAGGGTCGTGCATGGTGACGCCCCCGGCGACGACCTGTACGGTCAGCCCGCTCACACCGAATCGGCAGTACACGGTGACGGTGGTGGCCACCAATGGCAAGGGTGTCAGCGAGGACTCCGAACCGGCCGCGGCCAGATTGATCCTGCCGTCAGCACCTCCGCCACCCGTGGTGGCGGTGCTGGACGGAACCTCGGTGTACGTATTGGTCACGCCACCGGAACCGCCGGAAACACCGACGAAGTACACGGTGGTCACCACCACGAGTGCCGGCCCAGGCCCGGGATGCGTCTTCACACCTCCTGCGGTCGCCTGCACCCTGACGGGGCTCACCACCGATGCCGAATACGCCATCAGCACCATCGTCACCAACGGCTACGGCTCGTCACCCACTGGCTCGGCCACCACAGCACTCATCGCCGAGCCGGCCACGCCACTGGAGCCGGTGTTGGTGCCGGGGAACGGGCAGGCCACCGTGACGGTGCGTCCCGGTAGCGGAGGCGGTGAGGCATCGGTGTTCCTGGTGAGCGCTGATCCCGATGCGGTGTCGTGTGAGGTGGTACCACCGGCCACGAGCTGTGTCCTTGCGGGTTTGACCAACGGTGTCGAGTACACGGTGAGCGTGATGGCAGGGAATGGAGTGGGGAACTCGACAGTGAGTGCCCTGGCTCGGGTGACGCCTGAGGAACCGCGGGTCGTGTTGCCGCCGGGTATCGGCAACCTGATCACCTCGCCGGTGCCTACCTCGCCGGTGCCTACGACCGTTCCGAGCACGCTGCCGCCGACCAGCACCACAACGGTGCCCCCCGTGCGGCCCCCGACCACGACGGTGCCGCTCCAGTTGCCGCCGGGTGTGGTGAGCGTGCTCGTCGACGACACACCCGTGCCGGTCGAGGTGACGGCGGTCAGCCCCACCGAGGTTGCAGTGACTGGTGCTGGGTTCGAATTGCGGCTGGTGGCGGAATGTTCGGCGTCGTGTGAGGTGGCCACCAATCCCGATGGCGAACCGGTGATTCAGTTGGAACCGACCGGCGGCGTTCGGGTGACCGGCACCGGGTTCTTGCCGGGTTCGGTGGCGTACGTGTGGCTGTTCTCGGATCCTCGGCTGCTGGGCACGGTCACGGTGAACGCTGATGGATCGTTCGCCGGTGTGCTGCCGGTGGGTGTGTTGGAGGCGGGTGAGCACACCCTGCAGGTGCAGGGGACCAGCGCCACGGGGGTCATGCGAGTGGCCAACCTGGGCGTGGTGGTCACCGAGGCCAGTGTGCCCACGCCGGGTCCGGGTCGCCTTCCAGCCACTGGCAACGGTGGCAGTTCGACGCTGCTGGCGGTGGCGATCCTGATGATGCTGGCCGGCGTCGTGGTCATACGACGAGGGGCGAGTGAAACGGTGCGCAACGGCTAGCCTGATGTCGCCTTTCGGGGACGTAGCTCAGTTGGCTAGAGCACCTGCTTTGCAAGCAGGGGGTCGTGGGTTCGAATCCCATCGTCTCCACTTTGCCGTCTACGCTTCGCAGACGGGCGAGCACGTCAGGCGTTCGCCGGACAGGACGGTGGACCGATGACGGCAAGCGTTGGAAGCAGCCGCAGGCGAATGTCGGCGGTGATGTTGCTGTTGGCGGGCACCGTGCTGGCGATGGGCATCGTGGTGGCGCCCGACGCCTCGACCGGCCCCGCCGATGCCACGACGGTGTGGCAGAACACCAACGTGTCGATGGTGACGGTAGGGGACGGGCACACCTGTGCCATACAGAGCGGTGTGGTGTTCTGCTGGGGTGCTGGTACGAGTGGTCAACTTGGCTACACCCCACCGCCGCGGCCTCCGGTGTTGCCTGCTCCCGCCAACTCGAGCGAACCCAAGGCTGTGAGTTCGTTCAGTGGTTTCCAGAACAACGGCAACGTCACGAAGGTGTCGGCAGGGGGTACGAACACCTGTGCCATCGAAAGCGGCGTGCTGTATTGCTGGGGTTCGGGCAGTGTCGGCCAGTTGGGCAATGGTCGGTACACCCAGTCGAACTTCCCGTCGAAGGTGTCGGCTGCCAACGGCTTCGACAACAACGGCCAGGTCACCGACGTCTGGGCCGGCGGCTATGTGACCTGCGCGATCGAGAGCGGTGAAGCGTTCTGTTGGGGCGCCAATGGACTTGGCGTCGTGGGCAACGGGACCACCACGGGAACGGGAAGTCATCCGAACGTTCCCCGGAAAGTCGTGGCCAATGGTGATTTCGCCAACTCGGGTGTCACGGCGATCACGGTCGGCCTCACCGCTTGTGCCGTCGAGGCCGGCGAACTGTTCTGCTGGGGTGCGGGAAGTAGTGGCCAGATGGGCAACGGCAGCCTCAATCAGTCCAACACGCGGCCTGTGAAGGTGGGTGCGGGGAGCGACGGCTTCGTGAACAACAACGTGACCTCGGTCAGCAACGCCGGCATCCTGGTCTGTGCCGTTCGCTTGGGTGCCATGTACTGCTGGGGCAACAACGGGTACGGCAACGGCGGTGTCGGCGTGCAGGTCAGTCAACAGACGTCTCCTCGCAAGGTGTCGGCCGTCAACGGCATGACGAATGCCGCCGTGACGTCAGCGTCCGTCGGCAACGCGTCCTGCGTAGTCGACGCCGGAATCGTCTACTGCATGGGCATCAACTACTACGGCATGGTGGGTGACGGCACCACGATGCAACGCCTGTCGCCCACCTTGGTGTCGGCGACGGGTGGTATGGCGAACAACGGGTCGGTGACCATGGTGTCGGCCGAGACCAATCACGCCTGCGCCCTCGAACTTGGCAGCGTTTTCTGCTGGGGTCAGAACGACAAGGGTCAGATGGGCAACGGCACCACCGGGGGCAATCAACTGTCACCGCAGAACTCGTCGGTGGCACCGGGGACCCCCACCATCACGGGTGCCACCGTCGGAACCACCACAGCATCGGTGACCGTGTCCGCCGGGCCGGGCGCGACACCCACGTCGTACACGGTCACAGCCCAACCGGGTGGCCTCACCTGTACGGTGACGCCCCCTGAAACAGGCTGCACGATCGAGGCACTGACGCCGGGGACGGCGTACACGTTCACGGCGGTCGCTTCGAACTCGCAGGGTACATCGTCGGCCAGTACCGGTGTGGTCCGGACTACGGGTGCGGTCGCCGTGCCGGGGACCCCCGGCGTGGTGGCAGGTACCGGTCAGTTGACCGTCACGCCGACCCCCGGCAGTGGTGGTGGTTCGGCCACCGGTTACGTCGCTTACGCCAGTCCGGGCGGGGCGAGTTGCACGGTGTTGTCGCCAGCGACCTCATGTGTGATCAGTCCGCTGACCGACGGCATTCCCTACACCGTGACCACGTCGGCCTTCAACGATGCCGGGCCCTCGAACTCGAGTGGTTCGGTGACGGTGACACCCGGTGTGCCGGGTGCCCCGCCCGCGCCGATCGTGGAGGTGGGCAACCGTTCGGCAACGGTCACGGTGTCGGCGGGTGCGGGTGGAACGCCGTCGTACTACACAGTGACGGCCACGACCAGTGGCGGTGCCGTTCATTCGTGCACGGTGACGCCCCCGGCCACCAGTTGCCAACTGACCGGGCTGACCAACGGGACCGACTACACCTTCACCACGACAGCCACCAACGACGGTGGCACCTCGGGGTCAAGTAGCGAGACGACCGAACTGGTCGACCTCCTGGCGATTCCGGCGGTGGAGCGAGTGGAAGTGGGCGCCACCGGCGTCACGGTCAGTGTGTCCACCGACCCCAGCGGTGGCACGGTGCAGGCGTATGAGGTGTATCTGGAGCCGGGCGGTTTCCGCTGCAGCGTGCTCGATGCGCCCACCACTTCCAGTTGCTTTGTCGACGGCCTCACCCAGGGTGTCACCTACACCGTTACGACGACGGCGATCAATGGGATCGGTACGTCCAGTACCAGTCCTGCCTCTCCCTTCGAGTTCGATGCGCCTGGTGAGTCCCAACTCGGCGTGGCGTCGATCGGCACCGGCACCATGACGGTCACGGTGTCGGCAGGAACGCCCGGTGGACCACCGTCGTCGTATCTCGTGGTGGCAACTCCCGGCTTGCAGAACTGCACGGTGGTCGTGCCTGACGACTCGTGTGTGATCACCGGTCTCACGGGTGGTCAGACCTATACGGTCACAGCCTCGGCCACCAACGGACTGAGCACCTCGACGCAGTCGGCACAATTCATCGCCAGCCTCACTCCGCCTGGTGAGCCGCCGGTGCCCACGGTGGTGGTGGGGAACTCGTCGGCGACGGTCAGCGTGGCGCCCGGCGGGTCAGGTGGTATCCCGTCGTCATACACCGTGATCGCCACCACCAGTGCGGGCGCCTCACATACCTGCACGGTGACACCTCCGGCGACTGGCTGCACCCTCACCGGGCTGACCAACGGCACGAACTACACGTTCACCACCATCGCCACGAATGCCTACGGCACGTCACCGACCAGTTCGGCGACCGTCGCACTGGTCGACACCCTGCCCGTGTCGCTCGAACCCGCTCTGGAAGTCGGCGGTGGCGGCGTGACGGTGAGCGTCTCGACCGACCCGACAGCTGGTGTGCCCCAGAGTCATACGGTGTACGCGGAACCTGGGGGTCACACCTGCACGGTGACACCCCCGGCCACGGCCTGCTTCCTTCCGGGACTGACCAGTGGCACGCTCTACACGGTCACGTCGACCGCCACGAACACCATCGGCACCTCGCCGGCGAGCCCAGGCGGAACGGTGTTGTTCTCGGCGCCCGGTGCTCCGCAGATCGGCGGAGTGACCATCGGGTTCGGTCAGGTGACCGTGAGCGTCAGCCCGACCACGTCGGGTGGCCCGGCCACGTCGTATGTGGTGCACGTGGGGCCGTCGACATGCACCGTGGTGCCACCGGCGACGTCGTGCACCGTCATGGGGCTCACAGGCGGTCAGGTGTACGACGTGACCGCCTCGGCGACCAACGGGGCGGGCACCAGCATCAGCCCGAGTGCTGTCCCAGCCCGCCTGCTGCCGCCGAATGCTCCACCGGCGCCCACCGTGTACGTGGCCAGTGGTTCGGCCACGGTGCTGGTGTCGCCGCCAGCAGGCGGGGAAACGCCCTCGAGTTACATCGTGACGGCCCAACCCGGAGGACATACCTGCACGGTGACGCCTCCCGATGTGCTGTGTGACATCACCGGGCTGACCAATGGGACCGAGTACTCCTTCACCGTGGAAGCCGTGAACGCCTATGGGCCCTCGACCCCGGGTGTCGCAACGCTGGCGATGGTCGCAGAACCAGCCACACCACCTGCACCGGTGGTGACACCAGGTGACGGGCAGGCCACCGTGACGGTGCGGCCCGGAACAGGTGGGGGTTCGCCGACGGTCTACATCGTGACCGCTCAGCCGGGCGCGATCAGTTGCACGGTGACCGCCCCGGCCACCAGTTGCGTGCTCGAGGGTTTGACCAATGACCTCGAGTACACCGTCACCGTGGTGGGGGCCAACGACGTTGGTACATCGCTGGCGAGTGCCTCCAGCACCGTGATTCCCCGCCCACCAGCGGTGCTTCCACCCGCTATCGGGGGTCTGATCACCTCCCCGGCAACCACCGTGCCGTCGTCGATGGTGCCGCCGGCCACGACGGTGCCCACCACTCGGCCTCCTGTCACGGCGCCATCTGGGACGGTGCCGCCGGCGGTGGACCCTGCGACGGGTGTCTTGCCTGAACTCGAGCCGGGTGTGTCGACGGTCATCGTCGATGGCGAGGCCGTGCCGGTCGAGGTGACGGCGGTTAGCCCCACCGAGGTTGCAGTGACTGGTGCTGGGTTCGAACTGCGACTGGTGGCGGAATGTTCGTCGCTGTGTGAAGTGGCGACCAATGCAGATGGTCGGCCGGTCATCCAGTTGGATCCCACCGGTGGGGTGCGCGTCACGGGGACCGGGTTCCTGGCGGGTTCGGTGGCGTACGTGTGGTTGTTCTCAGAGCCGCGGCTGCTGGGAACGGTCACGGTGAACGCCGATGGCACGTTCACCGGTGTTCTTCCGGTGGGTGCGTTGGAGGCGGGTGAGCACACCCTTCAGGTGAACGGCACCAGCGCGACGGGGGCCACCCGAGTCGCCAACCTCGGCGTGGTGGTCACCGACACTGGCATCCCCACACCTGGGCCGGGTCGTCTCCCCGCCACCGGCAACGGCAGCAGTTCAAATGTCGCGACGGTGGCGCTCGTGCTGATGCTCCTGGGTGCGGCTGCGCTGATGCGCCGCCGCACCATGGCGTAACGCCTCGCCGGCTACACCTTAGGGAGCCTTCAGAATTGCCGAGTCCACGACGTGGGCCACCATCGCGTCCCAAGCGGCCTCGTCGACCTCGTGGTTGGCGATGTCGTCGACGATGCGACCCAAGATGAAGGCCTGCACGAACACGGCTAAGGCATGACAGTCGAGTTGGGCCTGAAGCCAGCCCCGCGCAGCCACCGCCTCGAACATCGTGCCCAAGAGTTCGGTCAGTTGGTCCTGCGCCGCCGCTACCTTGACCCGCAGGTCGTCGTTGCTGGACGCCAAGCCCAAGGTAGCGGCGCGTTGGAGGCGAAACCGGGCCCGCTCCTGGCTGTGGATCGCTCGCAGGAGTTGGTGCATGGCAACGCGGAACTCGGCGAAGGTCGTCGACTCGTGCGCCAAGGCGGTGATGGCTTCGGTGTCGGCGGTGACTCGTTTGGCGTACAGATGGGCCAAGGCGGCCGAACGCAAACCGTCGACGTCGCCGAAGTGGTAGTAGAGAACTCCCGAGGTGAAGCCGATGCGATGGAGGACTTCTTCGCCGGTGAAGCCCTCCAGGCCCACCTCGTCGATGAGATCAGCGGCAACTTCGACGAGGCGCGCAGCCGTGGGATGTTGTGGCTTGTCGGCGCGGCGCCGAGGGAGGCGTGAGACAGTTATCGGTGCGATACCAGCGAGCCTAGTCGCCTGGAAACATCACGATGTGGTCTCGGTCCCGGGTTCACTGAGGGTGTACTTCATGAAGGACACCACGAGATGGTTCCAGTCGGCGGGATCCACCGGGTCATCCGTGATGTCGTCGATGATGCGCCCGAGGGTGTACGCCTGAATGAAGATGGCCACGGCCTTGGCACTCAGGTCCTGACGCATCCAACCCCGCTCCTGGACGGAGGCGATGGCTTCGGCGAGGTCGGCCGTGATCTCGCTCTGCTGCTGACTGATCACCTCGTGCAGGGACTCGCTCGCGAAGGCCAACGCCAGGTAGTGAGCACGCTCCATGCGGCGAGCACGGTTCTCAGGCGCCTGCGAGACCTCGGTGAGTTGGCGCATGAACTCCTGGTATTCCTCCATGGTGGTCGCGGCTTCGAGACCCTTTTGGAAGAAGGCGAGGCTTTCTCGCACGCCGATGGGGAAGCGCTGAGCCATGGCCTCTTCCAGCAGATGCGGGACGTCTCGGAAGTGGTGGTACAACGCACCCGTGGTCACATCGGCACGCCGCAGCACTTCCGTGATGTCGACTCCCTCGAGACCCACCTCGCCGATCAACTCGACGGTGATGTCGAGCAGGCGTTCACGTGTGGGGTGGGGGACGCTACGTTCACTCTTGCGCCGCGAGTGGCGATACACCATGGTCATGGACCCCCTGAGGTCTTCGACTGAGAAACGCCCAGTTCCTGGACCTACTTAGGCTATCCAGGACCGATGGGGGTCAGTTGAACATTGCCTCGAGGCTGGCCTCGGGCGTCAGAGCACCCTGCGCCACTTCGGTCAGTGGTCCCCGGATGACCCACAGCAACCCCAGCATCTCCTGTGTACGGGTACTGATCAGCGCACCCTGATCGGCGACCTCGTCGGCGACGGTTTCCCGCACCATCACGTCACCGTCATCGATCATGGTGGTGCTCCAGGGAACGACCACGTTGATGCCGTTGATGGCTTCGTACAACGCCAGTGGATAGGCACCCTCCACACCCAAGGGCGTGCTGACGACGATCTGTACCAGGCGCACATCGGCGCGACGACGGAACTGCACCACCGCGTAGTCGTCTTCGTGTTGCAGCACGGTCGACTGCTCGTCGGTGGTGATCACCTCGAAGCCGTCGGCGACCAGTTCGGCCACCGAGTCCGACCACACGTGGGGATCGCTGAAGTGAATGCCCTCCCACACCTCGCCCTCGAGTCCAGCCGCCTGCAGTTCGGCAACATCGACCTGGCGCATGGCGTCCACGATCACGAACCACTCCGCCGGGACGGCCACGGGCTCGGTCGGCAATGCGTGGCTCGTGGTCAGCGTGATGCGTAGTACGTCGCCCGAAGGCAGTTCACCCGGTGAGCGAGTACGACTGGAGGCACCAAAGATGTCGTCCTGCGTCAGACGCTCCCATGTGGTCTGGTCGATCTTGCCCCGCACCTCGACTATGTCGTCGACGATGCGGGCATCGACGTTCGTGAGCGTCACGGTACCTGTGGGGTGGCTGAACTCGACCGAAGCGGCTGGAGTCGTGCTGTCGGTCTCACGCCGGAACCACACCATCAGCTCTTGCCCTCTTCTTCCTCTTCAGGCAGCATCGACGCCTTCGAGGTGTTCGTCAACTCGACCTTCAGGCCCAAGAAGTCGAGCTTCTTCGTGGAGGTCTCCACGAAATCCACCGACAGGGCCTCACTCGGCGGCTTCAGGAAGTCGACGCCCAGGGCGATTGCCGACTCTTCCTCTTCCTCGTAACCGAGGGCCTTGCCCGCGGCCTTGGCGACGCCCTTCGCGCTCTTGCCAAGGCTTGTGTTGAGGGCAATCTTCGTGGCCTTCTCCTTCACCTTGTCGGCGATGATCTCGCCAGCAGGAGCCAGCATGTTGGGGATGGTCTTGGTGGCGAACACCTCGCCCTTCTCGGCCTTGGTCTTGGCCTGAGCTGCATCGACCTTGCCCTGCACATACGCCGAGATGGTGTCCATCATGGGCTTCACCTTCTCGTTGAAGGCCTCCATGAGTTTCTCGGGAATGGTGATGGTAAGGCCCAACTCCATGGTGTCGAGGTCGCCGGCCTGCTTGATCACCCCGCCCTCTTCGGTCCAGTGCAGCGACAACTCGCCCTCGATCTTGGTGGGCTTGCTGAACGACAGTTTGACGTTCAGTCCCTTCGTGTCGCGCCCGGTGACTTTCTCGGCGCCACGGGCACCCATGGTCACTGCCGACACGAGGCCGCTCTGCTTGCCCTTGTTGGCCTCACCGGCCTTCATGCCCTTCATCTCGAGGGACTTCTTGTCGGTGCGCTTGCCCATGGACGCTTCGGCGCTGCCGCTCACGATGCCCTTGCCCTCGGCCTCCACTTCCACGAAGCCGCCCGACTCGGCGTAGTTGTCCTCGTCGGCCCCGTCACCGAAGGCCATGGACTCGATGTAGGCCATGTTGGCTTCCGAGGACTCCTTGCCGTCCCGGCCTGCGGTGCCGAACAGGTAGTACTGAGCCTCCGCCGGAACGACACTGGACTCGGCCATACGGCGATAGAGGGCGTACCCCAACAGGTCGCCGGCCAACTTCGAGTCGGTGGCTTGGGCTTCCAGGTAACCACCCAGTGAGGCGGTGATCTCGGCGATCTTGGGGATCTTGCCGCCGCCCTTCACGGCGATGCTGCCCTTGATCTTGTACTTGCCGTCGTCGCGCTCACCCGAGACCTTGAGTGCAGCGGCCAACTTGTAGCCGGTGATGGGAATCTCGAGTTCGATCGAGAACTCAGTGCTCTTCCCGTCCTCGTCCAACTGGCTGCCCATGATCATGCCGACCTTGGTGAACAGGGTCACGTTGTCGGCAGGATTGTGGCTCTTGAACTTCTGTGCGGCTTCGTTGGGCTTGACGTCGGGGTCCTTACCCTTTTCCAGGCGGCGTTCCTGGACCTGCTTCTCGACGTCTTCGACCTTCTTCATGAAGGCCTTGAAACCTTCGGACTGCTTGGCGTCCTTCTTGAGTCCCGCATCGTCGAAGTACGACTGGGTGATGGTCTTCATGCCCTGTAGCAGCGACAGGGCTTTGTCGAGGTTCCCGGCCTGAAGGGCCTCACCCTTCTTGCCGGGAACCAACTGGTAGTACTGCTCGACCAGCTTGGCGAGTTCACCGCGCTGGGCAGGGTCTTTACCCGACACCCAACCGGCGACGGAGGGCACCATCTTGTTGTAGTCGTCGGTGCTCATGAGCATGTTGCGGAACCGCCGGATGGACCGGCGGGCGCCGCCGCTCTCGGTGGCCACGTGGGCCAACTCGTGGCCGATGAGGCGGTCGCCTGATGAGGTGCCGGGCTGGTAGGTGCCTTTGCGGAAGAAGATGTCGTTGCCGGTGGTGAAGGCGTCGGCCTGCAGTGACCGGCTCAGTTTGTCGGCGGTGGAGTCGGTGTGGACGCGCACACCCGACAGGTCGGTGCCATACGAGTTCGAGAAATGTTCGGACTCTCGCTTGCGAAGGCCTGAGCCACTACCGCGGCGTGAGTCGATGGTGCGTTGAATGTCGTCGTCGACCTGGCTGCCACCGAGCGGATCTTTGGGGTTGGAGGCCTGGCGGCGCACCGGTGACGGAGCGTGCTCGCTGCGACGCAACTGCGATACCGCCGAATCGGCCATGCGATCGGCAAGCCGTTCCGAAGGGTCATCGGCCCGGCCGACGGTAAGACGGCGTACCGACGTAGAGGGTTTGGCGGTGCCAGCAGCACCAGCCTTGGCGCCCCCGAACAGCAGGTCGGAATCCAACTCGGGAAGCTCGAGGGATGGGGCAGCGACGTCATCGGCCATCCTCATAGATTATTACGTTGAGTAGATTGATGTAAACCCCTTACCCCCAAAACTCCTGGCCACGTCTGGGTGGGGAGACAGGCGGACACACTGGAGGCTCAGCTGAACATGGCTTCGAGGCTGGCTTGCGGGGTGAGTGCGCCTTGGGCCACCTCGGCCAGTGGGCCACGCATGACCCAGAGCAGGCCCAGCATTTCCTGGGTGCGTTTGGCGATGAGTGCGGCTTGGTCGGTGACGTCGTCGGTGACGGTTTCGCGCACCAGCACGTCACCATCGTCGATCATGGTGGTGCTCCAGGGAACGACCACGTTGATGCCGTTGATCGCTTGGTAGACGGCGGGGGGAACGTCGTCGCCCAGCGCCAAGGGACTGCTGACCACGATCTGGACCAACTGCACATCGCTTCGGCGGGTGAACTGCACCGTGGCGAGGTCCTCGTCATGGCGAAACAGTGCCGTCTGGTCGTCGCCCACGATGAACCGGAACCCGTCGGCCGCCAATTCTGCGACGGCAGTGGCCCACACCGGCGGATCACTGAAGCGGATGCCTTCCCACACCTCGCCTTCGAGGCCGGCGGAAGCGAGCTCTGCGGCGTCCACCGAGCGCATGGCGTCGATGATGATGAACCCGTGGGTGGGCAGTTCGACCGCTTCCTCAGGAAGGTCCCGATCGGTGGTGATGGTGATGCGCAGTTCACCGCCGGGAGGTAGCTCACCGGGTGATCGAGTGCGGCTGGCGGCTCCGAAGATGTCGAGGCGTTGAATGCGCTCCCACACCTCGAAGTCGACGATCCCGCGAAGTTCCAGCCGATCATCGACGATACGAGCCTCCGCGGTGGTCAGTGTCACGTTGCCCGAGGCATGGCTGAGTTCGATGGTGGTCACGGTGACATCTTGGTCGTGGCGCGAGCGCCTTCGCACCATCAACTCGCCTTCTGAAGTCGGCCATCGAGGACCCCTCCTGTATGCGCATAGACTCTCACCATGGCGAATGTGAACATCTATCTGCCTGACGACTTGGCGGAGAAGGCCAGAAGCGTGGGACTCAACGTGTCGAGGGTGTGTCGGTCGGCCATCGAGGAGGCGTTGAGGGTGGCGCGCCAGACGGCTTGGCTCGAGGCCGTGCGCGATCTCCCTCCGGTGAACGTGACGCCCGATGAGGCGTTGGAGGCAGTCCGGGCGGCACGAGAGGATCTCGAGGGGACGTCGTCGTGAGCCCGGTGGTGGTCGATGCGTCGGCCTTGGTCGACCTGCTGGTGGACAACGACCGGGCCCCACTGGTGCGACAAGCACTGATCGGCCGAGCGCATCATGCTCCCGCCCATCTGGACGCCGAGGTGCTGTCGGCCTTGGGCCGGCTTCGTCGTGCGGGGTTGATGACCAACGACGATGTCGGTGCGCGGTTGTCGGTCTTGGCGCGATCGCTCATCGAACGGCATCCGTTGCCGGCACTGGTGGAGGGGGCATGGGCCCGTCACGCACGACTGCGCCTGGTGGACGCCCTCTACGCCGAGTTGGCGGATCGCTTGGGGGCCACACTGGTGACCTGCGATGCCGGTCTGGCAGCACAGGTGCCCGGTGCCCTGCTCATCGAACACCCGTCGGGCGGTAGCGCAGGCTGAGTGCCCGTCGAGGTCCACTCGACGCGTTGGGCCCTGATGCATGCACCGTGGCCGGGTGATGGGCCGAGATATCGCCGGCGTCGAGTACCACGTCCACGGCATTCGACTCGTCGACCACACTCGTGGGACTGGCCCACCCGAACACGTCGAAGGGTTCATTCACCTGTTCGAGGGGCATGAGTGGCCCGTGATGACTGCCCGGGATCATGCGCAGGCATCCGTTGTGGGGTCCGGTGGCGTCCAGTGCCACCCAGATCGTCACCGCATGGTCGATTCCCCACTGCCGCCGCCAGGGCTCACCATCCTGGTGCCACGACACTCGCCACGGTGAGCGCGGCTGCCTCACCACGAAGGTGGCCCCGAACAGTTCGGCCTCGGTACCGAGCAACTCGCTGGCCAACCGTGAGGTCGCGTCGTGGTCGGTCATGGCGTGCACGGGTACGAGGCCGTTGGGCATGACCTCGAGGGTGCTGAGTTGTCGGAGCCACTGCTGCACAACGTCCAAGGGGATGGCACGGCGTACCAGCACGAAGCCGTCGCCGAGGTACTGCTGCAGTCGTTCGCTCACCTTGGGGCACCAGGCGAAGCCAGGATCATCCACGTGGCCACGGGATGCCAGCCGTGTTCGCTGCGCACCACGTTGAAGCCTCGGGACGTGAACGCCTCGGGTTCCACCGGGTTCACGTACACCACCGTGCATGCACGTGTGGCGAGTCGCGTGGCCACATCGCCCAACACCGGGCCCGTGAACGGGTTGTACAGAAAAGCGATCATGGGGTCGGCGACGTCGTCGAGGTCCACCGTGCCGGCATCCCCCACCCGCACGTCGCCCAGTGAACCCGTGCGACGCCACAGATTCCGCTCGGCCACCACCGCCAACCCGGGGTGATGCTCCACGCCGACCACCTGCACGCTCCGCCCCCGCCGCTCGAGCATGTCATGGGCGATGAGCAGCGCCTTGCCCTTCCCACAACCCAGGTCCACGAACGACGCGGGCCTCCCAGCGTGGGCCACTGCGGCGCGCAGCGACCGGCGCACCGTCGTGGTCCACACCGGCATATAGATCTTCGAGGTGGTGTCGTCGGCGAGACCTGCCGGGTACTCCATCCTTCCGGTCCACCCGTGCGTGTCGACCCGTCGCACGACGTCGAACAGATGGTTCTGGCGCCAGTACGCCAGGCACGTGCGCGCACCCGATTCCCGCCACAGTGCCCTGTAGGGGACCGAGGTCACGACGCCTCGGCGCCACCTGGCCATCGCAACACCACCACCTCGTCGCTCCATGCCGGAGGGTTGTCGGCGAGGTAGGCGGCGATCTCGGCGTCGCGGTCGGGGTGCAGACACAGGCGACGCCGTGCTGATGTCACCATGGCCGCTGCGTCGGTGGCCGAGCGGGCCAGAGAACCCCGGGGTGCTCGCGTGACCTCCGGCTCCAGGCCGACCTCGCGTAACACCGCAACGGCGTCGGCATCGGTGGGGCCCGTGGGGCGGTCGATGTTCCAGAAGTGCTTCCATGCCGCATTCATGGATGACATCGGGTGCCGCGGTGGCAGCACCGCCACCACAGCAAGTCGGGCATGGGCCGTGAGTTCCAGGACGAACCCGGTCAGATCGGCCACGTTGTAGAAGACGTGATGGCAGACCACCACATCGGCGACCGGTGCCAGGGCGGCGTCGTGAGGCCACCGACCTTGCACCTCGTGGTGGGCTACTCCGGCGCCACGAGCCGCGGTGGCGAACTGTTCGAGCATGCGCGGGTTCTCGTCGAAACCGATGAGCGTGGTGGCGGGGGGTGCCAATGCCAGCGACGAGCGCCCACCCCCGCACCCCACATCAAGTACCGAGCCGCCGGTGGTCGGGAGCACCTCTCGGGCCAGTTGGGCAGCCATGGTGTCCCGTTCCAGAGTGTCGTCGACCGCGAAGGTGGCCGGGTCGTGAGCCCATGGCGACGCCGGCGCTTGGTCGAGGATGTGCTCGGGCAGCGCCCATGACGCCAGCAGCCGCGTCCAGCGCTCCGCAGCGGTTTCGGACATAGGTGACCTCCAGTGGAGTGCTCAGCCGATCAGATCGAAGGTGGCCCAGATCTGGTCGAGGGCGTCGAGGTCGGCGGTCGTGATGGCCTGCACCGTGGTGACGACCGTCCAACCCTCTTCGCTGGGTACTGCCCCAGCGCCCAGGGGTTGGATGACCAGGATGACCCTCACGGCATTGGTGTCGGAGCATGCCGACCACACCTGATAGCGACCGACGAACACCCCGTCGTCGTAGTCGAACCGGCCACCGTCGCGGCAGTCCCCATCTGATGGTGCGGTGTCGTCGAGCAGTTCGTCGGGGGTGGTGCCGTCGGTGGGCAACGCTCGGAACATGACACCGGGGACCTCGTAGGAGGCCGGGAACCCGGAGCGATCGGTGGAGGCCACCAACGCCGGGTACAGCCCTCCGTCGGGACCCTCCATGGGTTCGTCGCTGATGTCGTCCCATGCCTCGGGGACGTCGGCGGCCAAGAGTCCACTGGAATCGGCAAGGCGCAGGAACCGTTCGTAGCGGTCGTCGCCACTGTCCAGTCCGGGGTCGACCTCGTCGCCGAAGGAGAACACCAACTGCAGTCCGGTGCCCCCGTTCAGGTCACCCCGGAGCAACTCTGACGTGTCGAGGCGCAGCACCTCCACCGGCACTGCCCGACCAGCGGCCCCACGCAGCACTCGGCAGTAACTGGACAGGTCGCCCGCCACCCCCAACTCCACGCTGTCCATGGTCATGATGACGTCGCCGGGCTTCAGCCCGAGACGCTCGGCGGGTGAGCCGACGGCCACGCCGGCCACCCACACGCCGGCTACTCCGGTGGTGTCGACGTACACGGGGAGGGCGTTGATGCCCACCGACAGCACATCGCCGCTTTGCAGTCGCTCCACGATGTCGGACGCCAGATCGGCGGCGATGGCGTAGAACTGTGCGGTGGTGGTGGCTCGGGCACCGCCGGCGTAGTTGACCGCCACGACGGCCCCGTCCTTGGTGATCAGCGGTCCGCCCGAATTGCCCGGCTGCAGATTCGCGTCGTGTTCCAACGTGTGAGCGATGGACGATGTGCCGGCGAGGTTGCCGTCGGCCTTGGCCTTGGCGACGATGCCGCGTGTGAGGGTGAACTCGGGCTCGCCCAAGGGGAACCCGGCTGCATACACGTCGAGGCCGGCGTCCACCTCCCCGTCGAACCAACCGAAGTAGGGCACTGGCTCGGGTACTTGCACTTGCAACAGTGCCAGGTCGTCGCATTCCGACAGACCGATCACCCTGGCGTTCCACGGTTCGGCATCGACACCATCGGCGAACACGCTGACCTGTGTGGCGCCATTGACCACATGCGCGTTGGTGACCATGAGGCCATCGGACGACACGAAAAAGCCGCTTCCCGAACCGACTTCGGCGGTGAACCCCTCGTCGGGGCTGCGCAGGCTGCCCTCGGTGACGATGCGCACCACGCCGGCTCGAGCGGCCTCGAGCGACGTGATGAGGAGGGGATTCACCTCGGGCAAGGTGGTCGAGGTGGTGGAGGTCGTGGTGCTCGACGGGGCCACGGACGTGGTGGAGGTGTCGAGTGGTTCCAGAACATCCTCTCCGCCGCCGCCACAGGCCGCCATGAGCACCGACGCCACAGCCAACGCGCCCGTCCGGGTGAGGGTGCGAATCTTCATCGGGTGGGACCTCCTCGAGTCGCTTCGGCCAGTTGCATCATCAGGCGAGCCTCGTCCACCGGGTCGATGGGCGTGCGTCGGGCGTGCAGTGCCACGAGGCGAGCCAGTGCCGCCCGCCGCCGGTCGAGCACCCGCCGCTGGGCCCGGGGAAGAGACGAGCGAATGGACCGCAGTTCGCGCCACGTCGCCGTGAGTGGTACCACGCCTGGTGCCACGGCATAGCGCATCATGACCGGTCCCACGCCTTGTAGGTAGCGGCGTTGTTCGGCGCGACGCACCATCGTGACCATGACGACGGTCGCCACGAAGATGCCCACGAACACCGAAGCGGCCAGCAACACCAGCAGCACGCCGTCCTCGCGGCCTGCCGCCGCCACCAACGAACCGTTCCAGGCGGCATGCAGCCCCACAGCCACCACACCCCCAGCCACGGCCATGGCCCCGACACGACGTCCTCGCATCACGGCCCATCCCACGGCCCAGCCGATCCAGGCGGTGAACAAGGGATGAGCGAACGGTGTGAGCAACGCCCGAGCGATGAAGGTCTGGGCCAAGACCCCGTCGTCGGACGCCGCCACGAAGTACTCGACGTTCTCCACCATGGCGAAACCCAGACCCACCCATCCGGCGTACACCAGGCCGTCCATGACGCCGTCGACCTGGCGACGACGCACCATGACCACGACTCCCAACCCCTTCATGAACTCTTCGACGAGAGGCGCCGACACCACCGCGGCGGCCGACTCACTGACGCTCAGCGCCACGATGGAGTTGATGGTGCCCGCCACCAGAATGGAAATGGTCGCCCCCCACAGCAACGCGTGAAGACGGCCCGTCCACGGTTCGGGTTCCACGACGTCCAGCCACAACAAGGTGGGTGCCACGATGGCCACGGGCACCAACGTCAAGGCCACCGACCATGGCTCCATGGCGGCGGCAAGGCCCACGACGGGCAGCATGACCAGGCCCGCCACGAGCACCGGGACGCTCAACCACCCGGGTAGGCGCGGGTGGCGAGGGCGGCGACTGCCTCGGGGGGTGGCCACGTACGCGGTCCACGCCTGACCGTCCCACCAGCGGAACTCACCGACGCGCCAAGGGTCGCGGTACCAGCCGGGGCTCATGGGTTCATGGTAGGGGCACGGTCCAGTGCCGCCAGCGCGATGGCGGCGGCGTGCGCCACGTTCAGCGAGTCGACCTCGGGTCGCATGGGAATGCGAACCGCCAGGTCCACTCGCGTCAGAGCAGCTTCGCTGAGACCCGGACCCTCGGCCCCCACCATCAGCGCCACGCGTTGGCCGCGGTCCGCGCTCACCAAGGGCCACGATGTCGTGTCGGCCCGGGGCGTCAAGCCGATGACCCGAACGCCAGCAGCCCGCAGTTCGTCGAGTCCCCCAGGCCATGACGGTGCTCGCACCACCGGAAGCTCCAGGGCTGCGCCCATCGACACCCGAACGACTCGTCGTCCATAGGGGTCGAGCGTGCCCGCGTCCAACACCAACACGTCGGCACCCAGCGCCCATGCCGAGCGCATGAGTGCCCCCAGATTCTCGGCGTCGTTCACGCCTTCCACCACCACCAAGGTGAAAGCACTGCTGATGACGTGGTCCCACGACGGCGGGGCTGGCTCCTCCACAAAGCCCACCACGCCCCGGTGCAGATCGAACCCGGCGGCGGCCGCCAATACCTCGCGATCCACCACTGCACAGGGCCAGTCACCGGCCACAGCCAGGTGACACAGGCGTTCCCATTGCCCCGGCGTCACCACCAACTGCCTCAGTGAGCCGCCACGACGCAACCAACGCTCCACCATGGTGAACCCTTCCAGGACCACGACCCCAGTGGCCCGCAACTCCCGGTCGGGAGCGCGCAGGAGCCGCACCCGGTCGAGCAGGGGATCATCGACGGACGTCACCCGGACTGGAGACCCGTGAGCAGCAGGCACGCTGCCAGTCTGGCCGTGGACGCCAGCGGTGCGCGAGCCTGTCGCCATGAAACATGTCGTGGTGGTAGGAGCGTCGCTGGCGGGTCTGAGGGCTGCCGAGACGCTGCGCCAAGCAGGGTTCAGCGGTGGCATCACGATGATCGGCGCCGAGCCCCACATGCCCTACGACCGGCCCCCACTGTCGAAGAAGTTGCTGGCCGGTGAGTGGGAGCCCGAGCGCATTGCGCTGCGCAAGCCCGAGGCCTACGCCGAACTGGACCTGGTGTGGCGCCTGGGTGTGGCCGCCTCCGGCCTGGACACCGTCGGCAAGCGAGTGACCTTGGCCGACGGCAGTAGCGAGGGCTACGACGGCTTGGTGATCGCCACCGGTGCCACCCCCATGCGCCTTCCCGGCCAGCGTGACGTCGAGGGCGTGCACACGCTGCGCACCATCGACGACGCCCTGACGTTACGGGCCCGCCTGACACCGGGTCGTCGAGTCGTCGTGATCGGTGCCGGCTTCATCGGTCTGGAGGCCGCCGCCACCGCCAGTAAAGCGGGTTGTGCGGTCACGGTGCTGGAGGGTCTGCCCACCCCGTTGGTCCGTGCACTGGGGCCGGTCATGGGCAGCGCCATCGCAGCGGTGCACGAACGCCACGGTGTGACCATTCGTGGCGATGTTCGTGTGGAGGCGATCGAACTCGACGAGTCGGGCCTGGAAGTGAGCGGTGTGCGCCTGGCCGGCGGCGAGGTACTGCCTGCCGACGACGTGCTGGTGGGTATCGGCGTACGGCCGGCCACCGCCTGGCTGGAAGGCGCTGAGGGCATCGAGTTGCGCGACGGCGTGGTGTGCGACGCCACGCTGGCAGCGGGGCCATCGGGCGTGGTGGCGGCCGGGGACCTGGTGCGATGGCCCAACCGGGCCTTCGGTGACCCCGACACCGGCGAGGAGATGCGGGTGGAACACTGGACCAACGCCGCTGAGCAGGGAGCCGCCGCTGCTCGCACTCTGCTGGCCTGGGCCGCCGGTGAGGAGGCGTCGCCGTATCAGGCCATCCCGTTTTTCTGGAGTGATCAGTTCGACGCCCGCATCCAGTTCTTGGGGCGGGCCAACGGCGATGACGAGGTGGAGTTGGCGCACGGTTCGGTGGAGGACGCCAAGTTCGTGGCGCTCTACAGCCGCAACGGCATGTTGCGGGCTGCCCTGGGTGTGTCGTCCCCGCGGCTGCTCATGCCGCTGCGTACGCTGTTGCTCGAGCGCGCACCCGTGGCAGCCGCACGGGAGCAACTGGCCGCGGCCACGACCTGAGGAGGCCACCCACATGACCACTCGCCGCACGGTGCCCGGTGCCGCCGCCGACCCCGAGCGCCTCGCCTGGTGGCGTGCGTTCGATGCCGCACATGCCCGAGCCGAGGTGCATCTGCGCCGAGCGCTCGCCGAACAACACGACCTGTCGTTGGCATGGTTCCGGGTGCTCGATGTGCTGGCCCAACAGTCCACTCCCCGCGTACTGGGCGACGTGGCGGCCCACCTCGGGGTACCCCTGTCCAGCCTCTCCCGTCAGATCGACCGACTGGAGAACGCGGCCTTGGTGATCACCTCACGAGGTTCGACCGACAACCATCGTCATGTGCTGGTGCAACTGACATCGAATGGCAAAGACCTGTGGAAGCGCGCCACCACCACGGTGCGTCAGACGCTGCGACGTCACGTGCTGGTGGACATCGACCCGGCCGACCTGACCGACGAGGTCCAACGGGCGGATCTGGTGGCTCCCAACTCGTGACGTGGTGATGGTGCCGGTCAGTCCAGACCGGCGTACATCGCCTCGATCTCGGCGGCGTACACGGCGTTCACGCCGCGCCGCTTCAGCTTCGACGTTGGCGTGAGCAGTTCACTGTCGGGCATCCACTCGGCACCCACCAGATGGAACTTCTTGATCTGTTCCACCTGGGCGAACTGCTGGTTCACCACATCGATACCGGCCTGAACTTCGGCAAGGACGTCGGCGTCGCCGGCCAGTTCGGCAAGGGACATGCCGGCTTTGCCATTCGCCTGAGCCCACACGGTGGTGGCCTCGGGGTCCAACACCAGAATGGCCGACACGAACTTGCGGTTGTCGCCGATGGCAGCGGCCTGGCCGATGAGAGGGATGGTCTTGAGCGCCGCTTCCAGGTTGGCCGGGCTGATGTTCTTGCCGCCGGAGGTGAT
>CAYMUC010000033.1:0-26540 GCA_964393535.1 uncultured Ilumatobacteraceae bacterium
GCAACGGAGTGCAACTCGTTGTGGATGCGATGCCGTTCGCCACGGGCATGCGCCCGGACCTCGGCCCGGGCGGGTGCGACCTGCTCGGTGCGGTGACGCTTGCTCATCGGTACCTCCTGAACTCGGCTTCCGACTAGCTCCCCCTGCGGGGCACCGTACACCTGTCGTTCACCCAGGGGAAGTACCTCCTCGTCACCGATCCTCAGCGGTTCGAGATCCGAGCCTGCATGGCGGCCAGTCGCTCGGCGAAGAACGGTTGGCGGGTACTCCACAACTGCGGCTCCAGTTCACGGGCGATCGCCTCGTCGTGGTGCACGATGCCGGCCATGTCGCGCATGGTCGCCTTGGTGGTGATCACGAGTTCCCGAGGCGCAGCGGCAGCGCCCGCCGCCAGCGACCGAGCCGCCGACATCAACTCGTCGTCCTCGACACAACGGTGCACCAGGCCCACCCTCTCTGCACCCGCACCGTCGAGGATCTCGCCGAACAGCACCGCCGCCATGGCCGCCTGCGACCCCACGAGCCGCTGCAGCATCCAGGTGTGGCCGCCACCGGGATGAATGCCCAACGTGAGGAAGCGGGTGTCGAACTTGGCGCGGCGCGCCGCCACGCGAACATCGCAGCCCAACGCCAGGTTCATACCCGCACCCACCGCGGCACCGTTCACCGCCGCGATGGTGGGCAGTGGGCTACGAGCAATGCGCAGGAACCCTTCGTAGATGTTCAGCAGGCCCTCGGAGGTGGCTTCGGCCAGGTTGCCGAGATTGGCTCCGGCACAGAACGCAGGAGCGGCACCGGTCACGATCACCGCACCCACCGACGTGTCGGCCTCGACGGCATCCATCGCCGCCACGATCTCGGCCACCATCGGCGCCGTCAGCGTGTTGCGCTCTTCGGGGCGATTCAGGGTGAGCGTGGCGATGCCATCGGCGATATCGACGAGAACGAGTTCCATGGCGGCCATCTTCGCGCACGGCAGTGAGGGCCCAGCCGTGGGATAGGTTCGACTGCACCATGTTGGATCACGTGTTCACCGATGCCATCAGCGCACTCCGGGACGCCTTCGAGGGCGCCTACCTGGAGCGCCAGGCGTTCGAGGAACACTTCCAGGCCGATGTGCTGTTGGGCGACCTGTCGTGGGAGACCAGTTACGGGCTCCCTGGCGAGGGACGGCCACCACGGGTCGTGGCTCACGTCACCTTCGACTGGCCCACCTGGAGCCAGACCGCCTACCGCCGTTGGTATGTGGACGAGGTGCTCGAGGAACAGCCAGCCATCGAGATCGAGATCGCACTGCGAGTGCAGCGCCTGGCGCACCAACCCGATCCGGCGGTGGTGCGTGAGGTCCTCCCCGACACCAGCCCCCTGTTGGGCGACGAACGCCTGGAATGCGCCGGCATCACCGTGGAGATCGCCTACCCGGGTGCTGAGGACGACACCCCCGACTTCGCCGTGGAGATCACCTACGAGGGCCTGTACCGGTTGGCCGAGGACACGCTGGCCGATGGATCCAGCACGCTGCTCGACGAACACTTCGGCAGTCTGGGCGGCTGGATCGCGTCGATGCTGGTGCGCCTCGGCGATCTGAAACTCGACTTTCTTCCCGCCGACGAGGCCTGATACCGAAGGAGACCCATGTCCGACTCACCCGTGCTGCTGGAGGTGAGCGACCACATCGCCACCATCACGTTGAATCGGCCCGAAGCACGAAACGCTCTGTCCAGCGAGGTGCTGCGCCTGCTCCCCGAACTCATGGTGCAGGCCGACGCCGACGACGACGTGGCGGTGATCGTGCTCACCGGTACCGATCCGGCGTTCTGCGCAGGCCTCGACCTCAAGGAACTCGGTTCCAGTGGAGCCAACCTCGGTGGGGGGACAGGGGCCAGTGGCGGCAAGAACCGGTATGGCGCCCGAGGGCCGTTTCCCGCCGTGTCCAAGCCGCTCATCGGCGCCGTCAACGGCGTCTCCGTCACCGGCGGATTGGAGTTGGCCCTGAACTGCGACTTTCTCATCGCCTCGGACAGGGCCCGCTTTGGTGACACGCACGCCCGAGTGGGCGTGATGCCGGGCTGGGGCCTCACGGTGCTGCTGCCCCAGGCCATCGGATTGCGGCGAGCCCGCGAGATGAGTTTCAGCGGCAACTTCCTCACCGCCGACGAAGCCCTGCAATGGGGATTGGTGAACCATGTCGTGCCACACGATCAGTTGATGACCGTGACTCGTCAGATCGCCTCGGACATCGCCGGGAACGACGCCACCGGGGTGCGACAGATCCGTGCCACCTACGCCGAGATCGCCCACGACGACGATGCGTGGGAGATCGAGGCTCGGGAGTCGGCGGCGTGGCGCACGTCTCGATTCGACCCTGCCACCGTGGCCGAACGCCGGGCCGCCATCACCGAGCGGGGTCGAGGCCAGGGAGTCTGAGGACCTGCGTGAGCACGCCCACGATGTCGTGGGCCAGGATCGCTGCGCCGTTCATGTTGAGGTGGAATCCGTCGTCGGCGCGGACCTTCTTCCCCACTCCGTCACGCGGATCCACGATGTAGTCGGCGTACCCGCCACTGTGACCTGAGAATCGTGCCCACGTGTCCACGTAGTGCAGACGATCCCGTTCGGGATGCGCGTCGAGCTCCGCCACCACGGCATCTCGCTGCACCACGAGGCGTTCGGTGAACGACGGCGACGAGGCGTTGGGGATACCCACCCACACCACGTGACGGTCGCCCACCAGCATGAGATCCAACACCTCGCGAACTCGCTCCCGGTAGACCTCGGTCCAGGTCGGATCGGCCACGGGCACCGAACGGCCGTCGACGGCGAGATCCTGGGCGTCGTTTCCACCGAACGTGACCACGACCACGTGTGGATCGATGGCCGAGAGTTGCTGTCTTAGCCGGGCTGGCCAGTCGAAGAAGTCGGGGCGCGACAGTCCCGACGAGACCTTGTAGTCGAGAGCGGTGTCGACCACGCCGGTGGGGTCGAGTCGCTGTTGGAGGGCCGGGCCGAACGCACCGGCGTCCGAGTCGCCCACGATGAGCACCCGTGCACGATCGGCGGTCGTGGGCACCCACACCGTGGTGCTGGGAGCGACCGATGACGGTGGACTCGTGACGACGCGAGCTTCAGACACCACCGTGGTCTGCTGCAGAACGGGAGCAGCATCGCTGCGCAGCACGCTGAGCAGACCCGCCACCACTCCCGACACCGCTGCTCCCACAAGCGCGAGCAGGATGAGCAGCGCGACGGCGCGTCGACGCCGGATCTGACGTGCTCGAGCATCCGTTGCACGACCCATGACCGGGCGCACGATAACGCTCGAGCAAGAACGTCACACGCATGTCGTAATCGGCTCCCGTGCCAGGCCAGTAGTGTTGCTGGCACCAAACACCACGATCCTCACGCCCCGGCGTGGAGGGGGAGACACAACACCATGCGTACACATCGACGCCTGCTGACAGCGGTATCGCTCGTCGGCGCGCTCGGCCTGGTCGCTGCAGCCTGTGGCAACGACGACGACTCGTCGACCACGACCGCACCGGCCCAGGCCGCAACGGGACCCGCCGTCGGCCTGTTGTTCGACATCACCGGCCGAGGCGACAAGTCCTTCAACGACGCCGCTGCCGCCGCACTCGACAAGGCCACTGCCGAGTTGGGCATCACACCCAGCGAGTCGGCTCCCGTGAGCGACGGGGACCGCGTCGAGCGGCTCAAGGGCATGCTCGATGGCGGCAACGAGCTCGTGATCGGCGTCGGCTTCCTGTGGGGCGATGCCATCACGGCCGCAGCGGCAGAGAACCCCGACACGACGTTCGCGATCGTGGACTCGGTGGTCGACGCTCCGAACGCATTCTCGATCGTCTTCGCCGAGGAGCAGGGATCGTTCCTGGTCGGCGCTGCAGCAGCGCTCAAGACCAAGACCAACAAGGTGGGCTTCATCGGTGGCGTCGAGAATGACCTCATCAAGAAGTTCGAGGCCGGCTTCACCGCTGGCGTGAAGGCTGTGAACGCCGACATCGAGGTGCTCGCCCAGTACATCACCCAGCCACCGGACTTCAGCGGCTTCAACGATCCCGCCAAGGGCAAGGAGATCGCAGCGGCCATGTACGCCGACGGTGCCGACGTCATCTACTCCGCTGCCGGCGGTTCGGGCCTGGGGGCGTTCGAAGCCGCCAAGGATGCAGGTGCACCCGGCGAAGTGTGGGCCATCGGCGTGGACTCGGACCAGTACAACCTGGTCAGCCCCGAACTGCAGCCGTACATCCTCACCTCCATGCTGAAGAAGGTCGATGTCGCCGTGTACGACGCCATCTCCACCTTTGTGTCGACCGGAAGCGTGTCGGGTCTGAAGTCGTACGACCTGGCGGCCGGTGGCGTGGGCTACTCGACCTCGGGCGGCTTCGTGGACGACATCGCTGCCGATCTCGACGCCTATGCCGCCAGGATCGCCAGTGGCGAGATCGTGGTGCCCACCGCACCCTGATCCTCGCTCGGTCACTGAACGCGACGATCGTGCCCGCCCCTCGGGGCGGGCACGATCGCGTCCAGGTCCCAGTCGGGCGTCACCAGCACCCGCAGCCATCGGCTAGAACTTCTCTCGCATGACCTCCGACCGTCCCCCCGAGCCGACCCAAGGGGTGGCCATCGAGTTACGGGACATCGTGAAGCGCTTCCCCGGTGTGGTCGCCAACAACGGTGTGAATCTCACGGTGCGCCACGGCACGGTGCACGCCATCGTGGGCGAGAACGGTGCCGGAAAGTCCACCCTCATGAAGACGCTCTACGGTGCGCACCGGCCCGATGAGGGAACGGTGATGGTGAACGGGACGGCGCGCCAGTTCCGCAGCCCCAGAGACGCCATCGCGGTGGGCATCGGCATGGTGTTCCAGCACTTCATGCTGGCCGACAACCTGACGGTGTGGGAGAACATCGTGCTGGGCCAAGAGCCTGGTCGGGCATGGCGTCTCGACGAGAGCGGGGCGCGCCGCCGAATCGCGGAACTCGGTGAGCGGTACGGCCTCGGCGTTGACCCTCAGGCCTTGATCGGCGACCTGGGGGTGGGTGAGAAGCAGCGCGTCGAGATCCTCAAGGTGTTGTACCGGGGCGCCGAGATCCTCATCCTCGACGAGCCGACGGCCGTCCTGGTCCCTCACGAGGTCGAGGAACTGTTCCGGTCGTTGCGCGACCTGACTGCCAGCGGGGCCACGGTCGTGTTCATCTCGCACAAACTCGACGAGGTGCTGCGTTACGCCGATGCCATCACGGTGATCAGAGCCGGGCGCACCGTGGCAGAGGTGCACTACCCGTCGACGGTCACGGCGTACGAGCTCGCCGAGCTGATGGTGGGCAGCGAACTTCCCCACCCCGAGACCGCCGTGCGGTTGATCGGTGAGCAGGTTCGCCTCGACGTCCGTGACCTCGCTGTGGTGATACCGGAGTCGCAGCGGCGCGCCCTCGACGGCGTCTCGCTCCGAGTGCACGCCAGTGAGATCGTGGGGATCGCCGGCGTCGAGGGCAACGGTCAGACCGAACTGATCGAGGCGATCATGGGCCTGCGGGCGGCCAGTGGCGTGGTGCGGGTGGACGATCAGGACCTGACACCTCTCACAACCTTGCAGCGCCGGGCGGCTGGCGTCGGGTACATCCCCGAGGATCGCCAACGCGACGGCCTCGTGCTCACGATGCCGTTGTGGGAGAACGCCATGCTGGGTCACCAGACCGGCGAACCGTTTTCCACGGGCGCCTGGGTGGACCGGGTGGCAGCACGCCGGCGCAGCGTCGCGATCATCGACGAGTTCGACGTGCGCACACCGGGACCCGACACCCCGGCCTACACGCTGTCGGGGGGAAACCAGCAGAAGTTGGTCGTGGGCCGCGAGATGACCACCGATCCGCGGGTGCTGGTGGCCGCCAACCCCACACGCGGAGTCGATGTGGGGGCACAGTCGGTGATCTGGGAGATTCTTCGTTCGGCACGTGACCGAGGTCTGGCCACACTGCTGGTGTCGGCCGACCTCGAGGAACTCATCGGATTGTCGGACCGCCTCCTGGTGATGCTGCGGGGCCGCATCGTGGCCGAGGTGGATCCACGTTCGGTCAGCCCTGGTGAACTGGGTTCGTACATGACGGGGGTGCGGTCATGATCGCCCGACTGCGCCGAGGCCTCATCGCTCCGGCCGTCGCCGCCGCCATTGCGCTCGTGGTGTCGTCCATCGCTCTGGTGATCAGTGGCAACAGTCCCGTCACCGCCTTCGTGGAGATGTGGAAGACCATCGACTCCAGCGAGTCGGTGGTGCTGATCATCAACCGGGCGGTGCCGTACTACGTGGCGGGCGTCGCGGTGGCGATCGGGTTCCGCATGAACCTGTTCAACATCGGCGCCAACGGTCAGTACACGCTGGCGGCGTTGCTGGCCGCCTCCGCAGGTGCAGCCGTGTCGCTGCCCGCACCCTTGCACGTGGCGTTCATCCTGGTGATCGCCGTCTGTGTCGGTGCGCTGTGGGCGGCCATCGCAGGGGTCCTGAAGGTGACCCGGGGCGTGAACGAGGTCATCTCGACGATCATGCTCAACTACATCGCCACCGGCATCACCGCCTTCCTGGTGGCCGAGTACCTCCGCAACCCCGACACGCTGCTGGTGGCCGAGACCCGGACACTGCCCGAGTCGGCACGCCTACCGTCGTTGAACCCCTTGCTGGAACTCGTGGGCATCGACATCGGCGGCAACGCCAAACTCTTCGGATTCCTCCCCTTCGCCATCGCTCTGGGCATCGGGTACCACCTCCTGCTGAACCGCAGTCGCTTCGGCTACGAACTGCGGGTCTCGGGCGCCAACCCGGCTGCCGCCCGAACCGCGGGCATCAACCCCAACGCCATGGTGCTCAAGGCCATCGTCCTGTCGGGAGCTGTCGCCGGTCTGGTGGGCATGAGTTCGCTGCTGGCCGACCCGCAGTTCTACAAATACGGCGACCAGTTCCCCAAGACTCTCGGTTTCACCGGTATCGCCCTGGCACTCTTGGGCCGCAATCACCCGGCGGGGGTGGCGGTGGCAGCACTGGTGTGGGCCACCATCGAGCGGGCCACGCAACGGCTGTCGCCTCTCGGTATCCCCCAGGAGATCGGTGTGATCCTCCAGGGGTCGTTCCTCCTGGCCGCCGTGGTGGCCTACGAGGTGGTGCAGCGACGCAACGCCGAGGCCACCGCCCGCGAAGCGGCACGTGCGACCAGCACTACGCCACCACCAACCGCGGGTTCTCCCTCCAGCGAGGTGGCGTCATGAAGACCGGGCGAGTCAACCTCAGTTGGTGGTGGGCCGCCATGGCCGGCGTCGTCATCATGTCGCTCGCCCGTCTCCTCGCCGACAACAGCGATCTCACCTCGTCGGGCACGTTTGGCGTGGCCATCCGCACCGCCGCTCCCATCGCCTTGGCGGGCCTGGCGGGCCTGTACGCCGAGCGCAGCGGTACGGTGAACATCGGCCTCGAGGGCATGATGATCATGGGGACGGTGTTCGCCGGTTGGTGGGGCTGGCAGATGGGTCCGTGGATGGCCCTGGTCGGGGGCATCGTGGGCGGCATCCTGGGTGGACTGCTCCATGCACTGGCCACCGTCACCTTCGGCGTGAACCAGATCGTCTCGGGTTTCGCCATCAACCTCATCGCTCCGGGCGTGGCACGGTTCATGGCCAACCAACTGTTCGTGGGCCAGCCAGGAGGTTCGGTCACGAATTCGCCCGGCAACTCGTCGAGTCTCGGTCGATTCACCGTGCCGTTCCTCTCTGGTGGGGACCTCTTCGGTTGGACCACACCCGATGTCCTCGGTTGGTTCGAAGAGCGGAACTGGTTCGTCGTGGCCGACCTCGCCGGTCTGGGGCGGGGTGTCACCTCCAACCTGTCGTACGACATTCTGGTGGTGGCGGCGATCTTCGTGATGTCGGTCTTCGTGTTGTGGCGCACCCCCTTCGGACTCCGACTTCGCGCGGCCGGGGAACGGCCCAGTGCCGCCGACTCCCTGGGGGTGTCTGTCGTGCGCATGCGTTACTACGGCATGGCCATCTCGGGTGGCCTGGCGGGCATGGGTGGTGCCGTGCTGGTGCTGTTCACCAATCGCTACCAAGAGGGCCAGACAGGCGGGCGGGGATTCCTGGGTCTCGCCACGCTCATCGTGGGCAACTGGCGGCCCACCGGCGTGGCTGCGGGCGCAGGGTTGTTCGGCTACTTCCAGGGCATCACCTTGCGTGTCCAGCCCGAGCAGTTGGTGCGGGCACTGGTGCTGGCGTCGGCCATGGCGTTGGTGGCGGCCACGGCGGTGGCGTTGTGGCGGCGTCGTTGGAGTGTGGTGGCCTGGGCGGCGGCACTGGCGGCCGCTGGCTTCATCGCCTATGCCATGGCCGATCGACCGAACAATCAGGTGGTGTACATCACCCCGTACCTGGTGACCCTCATCGTGGTGTCGGTGGGAGGCCAACGCCTTCGACCACCCGCGCAGGCGGGACTCCCTTGGCGCAAAGGTGCCCAGGTGTGACCGCGACGCAGGCGAGTTCACCAGTCACGCTCGACACGGTGCGACGGGCACCCAAGGCTTTGTTGCACGACCACCTCGACGGGGGGCTTCGAGTGGCCACGGTGCTCGAATTGGCCGACGACTGCGGGTGGACGCGACAACTTCCCACGACCGAACCGGCGGCGCTTCAGGCATGGTTCACCGCTGGGGCCGAGGCGGGCGACCTCCACGCCTACCTCGCCACGTTCGAGCACACCCTGGCGGTGATGCAACGCAGCGAGCACCTCGAGCGGGTGGCCTTCGAAGCGGTCGTCGATCTGGCGGCCGACGGTGTCGTGTATGCCGAACTGCGCTTCGCCCCGGAACTCCACTGCCAGCAGGGACTGACTCTCGAAGCAGTGGTCGAAGCCGTGGCTGCGGGGGTTCGCCGAGGTGAGCAGGCCAGTCATGGGTCCATCACCGTCATGCTGATCCTGTGCGCGATGCGAACGGGTTCGCGCGGCAGCGACGTCGTCGACCTGATCGCACGACTTCGTGACCGAGAACCCACCGTGGTGGCCTTCGACCTCGCCGGCGCCGAGACCGGCTTTCCGCCGTCGCTCCACGCCGATGCACTGACGGACGCCCGTCGCCATCTGCTGAACGTCACCATCCATGCCAGCGAGCCGCCTGACCTCGAGTTGATCTCGGACGCCATCGCCCATGGCGCCCACCGGATCGGCCACGGTGTTCGCCTTGATCGTGACGTCACCGTGCAGGGCGACGGTGGGTTGGCGCTGGGACCACTGGCGCAACACGTGCTCGACCGGCGCATCCACCTCGAGATGGCTCCCACCTGCAACGTCCAGATCGGTGCGGTCCGCTCGCTGGCAGAGCATCCCCTCGGGATGTTCCTGCGCGCTGGGTTCCGCGTCAGTGTGAACACCGACAATCGCTTGATGAGCAATGTGATGCCCTCCACCGAGATGCTCAGGGTTGCTCAGACCTTCGAACTCTCGTGGGCAGAGATCGCACGACTGGTCACCATGCAGATCGAGGACTCGTTCGCCCCGTGGCAGGTGCGAAGGCGCCTGATCGACACGGTGGTGCAACCGGCATATGCAGCGCTCGGCGCGTAGCCTCGGCGCCATGGCTGCCCTGAGCGAGGCCGAGATCACCCGGTACCACCGGGACGGGTTCATCGTGATTCCCGGGTTCGTGGATGCGAACCGCTGCGAGCGACTGCGACGCCGAGCAGAGGAGATCCTCGCTGCCTTCGATCCCGACAGCGAGCGCAGCGTGTTCACCACCGACGAGCAGTCCCGCCAGGCCGACGAAGCGTTCCTGGAGTCGGCTCACGGTGTGCACTGTTTCCTCGAGCCCGCCGCACTGGACAGTGAGGGCCACCTGACGGCGCCCAAGGAGCACGCGGTCAACAAGATCGGCCATGCGCTCCACGATCTGGACGCCGAGTTCGAGGCGTTCAGTTACACACCCGACCTGGCTCGTGTGGCGGCCGACGTTGGCCTGACCGACCCACTGGCACTGCAGAGCATGTACCTGTGCAAGCCCCCACGGTTGGGCGGCGAAGTGGGATGCCATCAGGACGCCACGTTCCTGTACACCGATCCCATCACGGTCACCGGCTTCTGGTTCGCCCTGGAAGACGCCACCGTCGACAACGGTTGCCTGTGGGCGGCCCCCGGCGCACATCGCAGCCCGCTGCGCCAGCGGTACGTGCGCAACGACGATGGCGCCGGGTTCATGACCCTCGACGACGAGCCTCTGCCCGCAGCCCCCGACGACCTCGTACCGCTCGAGGTGAGCGCCGGAACCCTGGTGGTACTGCACGGTCTGCTGCCTCACTGGAGCGGCGTGAACACCAGCGATCGCAGCCGCCATGCCTACTCGCTGCACTGCATCTCCGCCAGCGCCCACTATCCGGCCGACAACTGGCTCCAACGCCCCACGCACTTCCCCCTACGCCGTCTCGACAGGACCGTGCCCCGATGACCCCCGAACAGATACGAACAGCCCCCAAGGTGCTGCTGCACGACCACCTCGACGGCGGGTTGAGACCCGCCACGGTGATCGAGCTGGCGCAGGAGTACCGCTACAAGGGCCTGCCCACCACCGATCCCGATGACCTCGCACGCTGGTTCCACCGAGGAGCCAAGCGCAACGACCTCGTGTTGTACCTCGAAACCTTCGCCCACACCATCGGGGTGATGCAGCACCCCGATGCCATCGAGCGGGTCTCCTTCGAGTGTGCACAGGACCTGGCCGACGACGGCGTGGTGTACGCCGAGGTGCGCTTCGCTCCCGAATTGTCCACCGACGCCGGCCTGACGCTCGACGAGGTCATGCAGGCGGTCATGGCCGGCCTCGAACGGGGCAGTGCCGGTACCGGACTCACGGTGTACGCCATCTGCTCGGCCATGCGTACCGCAGCACGCAGTCGTGAGATCGCCGAGTTGGCCGTCCGGTGGCGCGACCGCGGCGTGGTGGGCTTCGACATCGCCGGCGCCGAGGCGGGCTTCCCCCCCACCCGGCACCTGGATGCGTTCCAGTACGTGCAACACGCCAACTTCCACACCACCATCCACGCCGGCGAAGCCTTCGGCCTGCCTTCCATCTGGGAAGCACTGCAGTGGTGCGGGGCCGAACGCCTTGGCCACGGAGTCCGCATCGTGGACGACATCACCGGACCAGAGGGTTCGGAGCAGTTGGGCCGCCTTGCCGCCTATATCCGTGACCGGCGCATTCCCCTCGAGTTGTGCCCCACCTCCAACGTGAACACAGGGGTGGTGGGCAGCATCGGTGAACATCCCATCGGCATGTTGCGTCGGTTGAGATTCCGGGTGACGGTGAACACCGACAACCGCCTCATGTCGAACACCTCGATGACCCGCGAATTCGTGCAGTTGCACGAGGCGTTCGGCTGGGATCTCGACGACATGCAGTGGGTCACCATCAACGCCATGAAGAGCGCCTTCGCTCCCTTCGACGAGCGACTGGCTCTGATCGACGGCGTGATCAAGCCCGGCTACGCCCGGCTTCGGGGGCCAGCATGACCGTCAGCGTGCACGTGGTGGATCATCCGATCGCTGCCGACGCGCTGGCCACACTTCGCCACGTTGGCACCGACGTGGTCGGCTTTCGCGCCGCCATGCACCGACTCTCCTCCGTGCTGCTGGTGGAGGCGTCCCGCCACCTCCCCACTGTCGAGGTCACGATCCCCACGCCACTGGCGCCCGCGGCTGGGCGGCGCGTGGCCGACCCACCGGTGATCGTGCCCGTCCTGCGTGCCGGCCTTGGCATGCTGCCCTCGGTTCTGGAACTCCTCCCCACTGCCGAGGTGGGCTTCGTAGGAATCAGCCGCGACGAGCAGACCGCCCAACCGCACCCCTACGTCAACAAACTCCCGACCACACTTCGAGATCGCACCTGCCTGGTCATCGACCCGATGCTCGCCACGGGCGGCTCGCTCGAGTACACCTGCCGACTGCTGGTGGAACGAGGAGCGCCGACTCCTGTGACCGTCGTGTGCGTCCTGGCCGCTCCTGAGGGCATCGCCCGTATGGAAGCGAGCGGTATCGACCTGCATCTGGTCACCGCCGCCGTGGACGACCACCTGAACGATCAGGCATTCATCGTGCCCGGTCTGGGTGATGCCGGGGACCGGTTGTTCGGTATCGGCTGATCACCGCGTCGCGTAGCGGTTCGAATGTTTGTCCGAGAGAGGTGGCAGCACGACGGCTCGCGAACCGCCGCTGCCTGCTCGGGTCGTGAGACCAAGCAGTTCACCAGACGCCTCCAGCACCCCACCCCACAACCGCCCAGCCGAGCTTCACGACCACGGGGCCCAGCCCCTGGCCCATCGACGGGTGGATCACCTCGACGCGCTTGGGGTCTGCCTTCGATGGCGTCTACGTCACGGGGTGTTCAGCGAGTGATTCGGCGAGGGCGTCCAACAACGGCCCCGGATCGGCGTCGACGGCCTCGCCGTACAGCTTCACCTTGGGTTCGGTGCCACTGGGTCGAACCTGGAGTCGAATGCTGCCGCCCACGGTCAGCCGCAGCAGCCCGGCCTCGGCGAAGTACTGCATGGCGGTCACCGGCCTCCCGGCCAACTGGGCGGGGGGCTGGGTCCGCAACGCCGTCATCACCCGTGAAGCCGCTGCAGGCTCCAGACGCACCGACCGCTCGGCGGTCACGTACCGTCCGAACCGGGCCGCCAGGTCGTCCAACAGATCCTCCACGGTGCGCCCTTCAGCGGCGGCCACCGACACCAACTCGGTGAACGCCACGGCGGCACCGATACCGTCTTTGTCGAGAGGCCGGTCGCCTACCAGGTATCCCAAGGCTTGTTCATAGCCGAACACCAACTGGTACTCGGGGTGCTCCCGTGCGGTGCGGGCGATCCATTTGAACCCGGTGAAGGTCTCGAGGCACGTTGCGCCGTAGTGCGCCGCGATGTGAGCCAGCAACGACGACGACACCAGGGTCGTGACCACCAGACGACGGTCGGGTGTGCCAGCGGGTGGTGTCGTGGCTCTCAGCACGTGGTCGGCCAGGAGCCAGCCCACCTCGTCGCCCGTGAGACGACGCCACGACCCGTCTGCCGTGGGGATGGCCACTCCAAGTCGGTCCGCGTCGGGGTCGTTGGCCAGTGCCAGGGCGAGACCTTCTCGACGGGCCAGGTCGATGACACGGTCCATCGCCCCCGGTTCCTCGGGATTGGGAAACGACACCGTGGGGAACGTGCCATCGGGTTGTTGCTGCTCGGCCACCACCACTGGATCAGGCAACCCCGCCTGGGCGAACACAGCCCGCAGCAACTCGCCGCCCACCCCGTGCAGTGCCGTGTAGGCCGCCCTCACCGCCGGTACGTCGGGGTGGAAGCGCACTCCGGCAGCCGCCATCACATAGGCCCGCACCGGTTCGTCACCCAGTCGTTCGATCAGGGGATCATCCGGTCCTGCGAGCGGGACCGTGAGGGCGTCCACCGCAGCGATGCGTTCAGCGATCGCCACATCCACCGGATCGACGATCTGGGATCCGTCGGCCAAGTACACCTTGTAGCCGTTGTCGGCGGGAGGGTTGTGGCTCGCCGTCACCATCACGCCACCACAGGCGCCGAGGTACGGCACCGCCCATGCCAGGACCGGCGTGGGAACCACGGAGGGGAACAGTCTCGCCCGTACGCCTCTGGCGGCGGCTACACGGGCCGTATCGAGTGCGAAGACCTCGCTCTTGCGGCGGGCATCGAAACCGATGACCAGTCCCCGCCGAGCCGCGTCGGGATCGGTGGCGAGGAGGTGATCCACCAGGCCTGCCGCGGCCTGGCGCACCACCAGACGATTCATGCGGCGGGGGCCTGCCGCCACCGCCCCACGCAGGCCAGCGGTGCCGAAGGTGAGCGGTCCCGAGAACCGGTCGGCCACCTCGGCGACGGCTTGCGCGCTCGGGTCCTCCAGCAGTGCCCCCAACTCGTCCCGAAGATCCTCGTCGGGTTCCGCCGCCAACCAGGCGCGGGGATCGATCACGACGGCAGGTCCGGTGCCCCGGGGGTGCTGGCAGCGAGGCGGCGCAACTCCACCAACGGACGGGGGCCCACGTGCGAGATCACCTCGGCCGCCGCCAGCGAGCCGAACCACCCGCAATCGGCCAGATCGCTGCCACCGGTGTAGCCGTAGAGGAACCCAGCGGCGAACAGATCACCGGCACCGGTCGTGTCGAGCACCCGTTGCACCGGATGGGCGGGGATCTCCACGATGGAGTCACCCGAGACCACCAAGGACCCCGCCGGGCCGCGGGTGACCACCGTCAAGCGGCATTCCTGTCGGACCACGGCCACTGCTGCTTCGAGGGTGTCCAACTCGTACAGCGAGCAGAGTTCGTGTTCGTTGCCGAACAGGATGTCCACCTCATCGGCCACCAGTGCACGGAAGTCATCGCGGTGACGGTCCACGCAGAAACTGTCCGACAGCGTCAGCGACACCTCGCGGTGAGCACGGTGCGCGATCTCGGCCGCATGGCGAAAGGCCTTCTTCGCCTCGGGTCGGTCGTAGAGGTAACCCTCCATGTACAGCACCGCACCAGCCGCCACCACCTCGGCATCGATGTCGTCGGGATCGAGGTACGACGACACGCCGAGGAACGTGCTCATGGTGCGTTGTGCATCGGGGGTGACCACGATGAGGCACCGACCGGTGGGGATCTCGTCCAGTCGCCGGCCGGCGTGGAACGCCACGCCCACAGCCCGCAGGTCGTGCCCGAACACATCGCCCAGGTCATCGGCGCTGACCTTGCCCACGTAGGCGGCTCGGCCACCGAAACTGGCGACCCCGCACACCGTGTTGGCAGCTGAACCACCGCTCATCTCCACAGCGGGACCGATGGCGCGGTGCAGGTGCACTGCCCGATCGCTGTCGACGAGTGTCATCGAGCCCTTCACGAGGGCCTCACGCTGCAGAAAGTCGTCGTCGGCGTGGGCGATCACATCGACCAGCGCATTGCCGATCCCAACGACATCGAACCGGGGAACCTCGGGCACGTGGACACACGCTACTGCTCCCGGACAGCCTGACTAGCCTCCATCGGGTGAGCGTCGATCCGTACCGCCTCCCCCACCACACCTGGCCCCGGCACTATGCGCTGGACCTGGCCCCCGATCTCGAGGCCGGAACCTTCCAGGGACGAGTGCACATCGACCTCGACGTGCGCGAGGACACCGACGAGTTCCTCCTGAATACCCACGAGTTGGACATCGACGAAGTGCTGGTGGACGACCACCCCGCACGGTTCCGCCTGGATGACGACACCGAGCGTCTGGTGGTGACGCTGGACCGGGTGCGACGTGCGGGGCCCGCTCGTCTGACGATCGGCTTCTCCGGAGTGCTGAACGACAAGTTGCGCGGGTTCTACCGCTCCACCTACCGCGACTGCGATGGTCGTGAGCACGTCATCGCCACCACCCAGATGCAGCCCACCGACTGCCGTCGCGCCTTCCCCTGTTGGGACGAGCCCGAGTTCAAGGCCACCTTCGAGGTGTCGCTGGTCGTTCAGGACGGGCTGATGGCGGTGAGCAATGGCCGCGAGGTGGCGCGCACAGCACTGGACGACGGCAGGGTGCGAGTGCAGTTCGCCACCACCATGGTCATGTCGACGTATCTGGTGGCCTTCGTGGTGGGTCCTTTGGTCGCCACCGATCCCGTGGACGTGGGCGGTGTGCCCCTCCGTCTCATCCACGTGCCGGGCAAGGAGCACCTCACCGACTTCGGTCTCGAGGTGGCGGCTTTCGGCCTGGCATGGTTCCAGCAGTACTACGGCATCCCCTACCCCTCGGACAAGGTGGACCTCCTGGCACTTCCCGACTTCGCTGCGGGCGCCATGGAGAACCTCGGATGCATCACGTTCCGCGAGAACCTGCTGTTGGTGGACCCCGACAGCGCCACCCAGGTGGAGCGTCAGTTGGTGGCCGACGTGGTGACCCACGAGTTGGCACACATGTGGTTCGGTGACCTGGTCACGATGCGGTGGTGGAACGGCATCTGGTTGAACGAGGCGTTCGCCACCTTCATGGAGGTGGCGGCCTGCGACGCCTTCCGACCGGCGTGGAAGCGGTGGACCTCGTTCGGTCTCGAGCGCAGTGCTGCCTTCGACGTGGACGCCTTGGCATCGACCCGACCGGTGGAGTTCGAGGTTCGATCGCCGGCCGATTCCGAAGGCATGTTCGACGTGCTCACCTACCAGAAGGGCGGCGCGCTCCTGCGCATGCTCGAGCAGTACCTGGGGCCCGAAGCGTTCCGTCTCGGAGTGTCCAGTTATCTGCGCAAGCACGCATACGGCAGCACCGAGACCAGCGACCTGTGGGATGCCCTCGAGGAGGCGACCGGCGAACCGGTGCGTCGCCTCATGGACTCCTGGATCTGGCAGCGCGGATTCCCCCTCGTCCACGCCTCGCTCGACGGTGATCGACTGCTCTTACGACAGGAACGCGCCTCTATCGACGACGACACCCGTTGGGTGGTCCCGGTACACATCCGAGACGGTGCTGGTGCTCAGCATGTGGTGCTGCTCCACGACGAGGAGACCTCGGTGCCCCTGGGCGTAGGGGCTGAGGGCCCCGTGGTGGTGAACGCAGGCGGTGTGGGCTTCTACCGGGTGGCCTACGACGACGAGTCGAGGCGCCGCCTGCGAGGCGCGGCCCTGGCAAGCCTGGACACCTTGGAGCGCTATCACCTGGTGGACGACGCCTGGAGCGCTGTGCTGGCCGGGCGACTCACTCCGATGGAGTTCGTGGAGTTGGTGGAGGGCTTCTCGAACGAGCGTGACCTGGCGGTGTGGCAGGCCATCGCTGCGGGACTCGCCGGGTGTGGTCGCCTGGTGGAAGGAGATGCGGCCGAGGCCTTGGCGCGCCGGGTGGCGGCTCTGGTGGCACCTGCCGTGGACGACTTGGGATGGGAGCCCGCCCAAGGTGAGGACGAACTGACCTCGAAACTCCGTGGTCTCATCGTGACCCTCAGCGCCGTGCACGGCCGCAACGCCGACACGCGGGCCAAGGCGACACAGCAGTGGGAGCGTTCTCGCAGCGAATCGGGTGCCGTCCACCCCGAGTTGATCGCCGCCTGCACCACCATCGTGGCCTCGACCGCCACGGCCGAGGTGTACGACACGCTCCTGGATGGTTTTCGGAGTGCGTCGACGCCTCAGGAACAACTGCGCCATCTCTACGCCTTGGCCGAACCCGACGATGCGGACCTGATCCGCCGCACGTGCGACCTGGCGTTCTCCGGTGAGGTGAAGACGCAGAACGCGCCGTTCCTGCTGAACCGATGCCTGGCCAACCGACACCACGGTCGCATCGCCTGGGACGTGATCCGGCGACGTTGGGACGAGGCTGAACAGCGGTTTCCCGTGAACACCATCGTGCGGATGATCGACCCAGTCAAGACGTTGACCGACGAGGTGAGTGCCACCGAAGTACCGGCGTTCTTCGAGGAACATCCCATTCCTCAGTCGGCCGCCACATTGGCCCAGATTCTCGAGCGCCAACGGGTGAACGTGTCCCTGCGGCGAAGCCAAGGGGCAGCGTTCGCCCACTGGCTCGTGTGACTGGCCTATCGGGTGGAGGTGAGGGGAATCGAACCCCTGGCCTCAACAGTGCGATTGTTGCGCTCTACCAACTGAGCTACACCCCCGAGGGCGAGTGAGGAGCATATCCGGCGTCAGGCGACGCGGCGATATCCCGGACGCACCACGCGAAGTGTGGTGCTACGGCGGCGTTGCGCCAACTGGTAGCAGTAGCCACTGAGCGCAATGGCGGACACCACGAAGCCATAGATCATGACGTCACTGGCCGTGAGGATGGCACCACCCAGGGTGATCACAGTGGACATGGCCAGACCGGCCACGACCTGGCGCCGACGCTGATTCACGGAGGACACAGCGTGCGTCCGGTTCGTCACGGGGCCACGCAACACTGGGCGAGAACCTGCAGGAACCAACGGCCTGGCCATCATGCGAACGGGAGCAGCGCCACGGACCGTGGGTCCGGACCGCTGCAGGGTCGACAACTGTCGGCGAAAGTCGGTGACGGATGACCCGGGACGACGTTCGATCCTCGATCGCAGCAACGGTGGCACCAGCACGGCGAACCATGCGGCAGCTACGACCAGCAGGATCAACTTCTGCATGTGGTCTCCCTCGTGCACACCAGCGACGACGCACTGGCTCCGGTGGGGCCCTTGGACCCCCGCTTCATTACGAATCTACGACATTCGTAACGGAAGTCGCAACATCGGAGCCCGTCTCGTCCAATCGGCGGTATGTGCCGGACCGCCCGCCGGTCTTCTCCCACAGCGTCAGTTCACCGATGACCATGGAGCGATCTGCTGACTTGCACATGTCGTACACGGTGAGGGCCGCCACGGAACAGGCGTGGAGTGCTTCCATCTCCACCCCGGTCCGGTCGACGGTGTCCACCTGGGCCTCGATGGCGATGTGGTCGTCACCGATCTCGAAATTGAGATACACGGAGCCGACCAGCAGTGGGTGGCACAACGGGACCATGTCCGAGGTCCGCTTGGCGGCCTGGATACCCGCCACACGCGCCACGGCCAGCACATCGCCTTTCTTCACCTCGCGGTTCGCCACAGCAGCCGTGGTCTCGGGACGCATGAACACCTTGCACCGTGCCACGGCCCGGCGATGGGTGGGTTCCTTGGGGGTCACGTCCACCATGCGGGCGCGGCCCAATGGGTCGAGGTGGCTGAAAGTGAGGTCCGACATCGCCTCGATCGTAGTGAACCTGGCGGGTCACGCCCTCCACGAGACGCCAGCAGGCCAGCGACCCACCCCGCCGTGTTCCAGCACCAGGTCGGTGAGGGTGCGGTCGGCGTGGCGACTGCGCCAGAGCAATTGCCGTTGGGTCAGAGTCAGCACCACGGCGGGGTCGGTGAGCGGTGTCCTCCACGTGGGGTCGCTCATGAGGTCGAAAGCGAGCCACGACCCATCGCCGAAGTGCACATAGGCCGCCCCCTCGGTGCGGGTCACGGCCAGATGCATTCGCTCGAGGCCGGCGCTGCCCAGGGATGCCTCGTCCAACAGTGGGATCACGATGCTGCGCCAGTCGAACTCCCAGTGGGCAGCGTCGCGCCACTCGGTCGGAGCCTCACCTGCCAGCCATGGCATCAGCGAGTGGCCGTCGCACTGTGAAGGCGCAGAGACGTGGAGCGCCTCGGCGATGGTGGGCAGGAGGTCCACGTTCTCGGTGAAGGCTTCCACGACAGAACCGTGGGCACGGGTATGGCCAGGATGCCGCACGATGCCCACGATGTGGTGGCTCTCCTCGAACCATCCCACCTTCTGGACCAGGCCGTGATCACCCAACTGTTCACCATGATCGGCCGTGACCACGATGAGAGTGTCGTCCCAGTGGCCCGTGACCTTCAGTGCCGCCCACAGGCGACCCAGTTGAGCGTCGACATCGCTGATCATGCCGAAGTACTGGGACCGTACGTGCCCCATGGCTTCGACATCACGGGGGGCCGAAGCCTCGGGAATGCTCAGCAGGACATCGTGGAACGGGTGGCGATCGCTCGCCGGGGCGATGGGATCACCGGTGTCGCGAGCGTCGTAGGCGCTCGCCCAGTGGCCGGCCGCTGCGTAGGGAGGATGCGGTCGAAGAAACGAGGCGTGAACGAACCAGGGTTCGTCCCGTTGCCCCAGCCACTCGATCAGTCGGTCGGTGAGATACGCCGACACCCCGTGCTCTGCCGGCCTGTCGGGTTCGGTCGCCAACGCCGTGATCCCGTCACCGGGATCGTCGTGGCCCTGCTCCACGAGCCAACGCCGCCACGGTTCATGGTCGGTGGGGAGGTGCACCCCCAGGGTGAACCCGGGGAGCACACCTTCGTAACTGGACAGACGAGGATCGTCGGCGCCAGTAGTGAGCCTGGGATCGATGGACTGATCGGTGTAACCGAACAATGTGGGGTCATAGCCGGCCCGGCGAGCCAGACGGGCGACGTTGTCGAAACGGTCGTCGAGTGGCGTTCCGTTGCCCACCACCCGATGGTTCATCTGGTAGGTGCCCGTGTACAGACTCGCTCGGCCGGGAGCGCAGGGCGAGGCCTGGGAGTAGTGGCGTGCCAGTCGCACCCCCTCGGCTGCGAGGGCATCGAGGTGAGGAGTCCGAACGACGGGGTGTCCCGCACACGACAGGCAGTCGCCCCGGAACTGATCCAGTGTGATCAGCAAGACGTTGAGACGCTCGGGCACCACTTCACGCTAGTGGCCCCTGCGCAGTGCCTCGGGCCGGGCATTCGTGGGCCAACATGGAGGCGTGACCACCGACTCGTTCGTCTCCGAACTCTTCGATCCGCAAGCTTGGCGTCCGGTGCCAGGCTTCGAGTTCCACGACCTCACCTATCACCGTGCGGTCGACCAGGGCACGGTGCGCATCGCCTTCAACCGGCCCGAGGTACGCAACGCGTTCAGGCCCAGCACCGTCGACGAATTGATCACCGCCCTCGAGCACGCCCGCACCACGAGCGACGTGGGCTGCGTCCTGCTCACCGGGAACGGCCCCTCGCCCCGCGACGGCGGGTGGGCCTTCTGCAGCGGAGGCGATCAACGAATTCGCGGGCGCGACGGCTACCGCTACGCAGAAGGCGACACCGCCGACAGCATCGATCCCGCTCGCGCCGGACGTCTGCACATCCTCGAGGCCCAGCGACTCATCCGGTTCATGCCCAAGGTGGTCATCTGTGTGGTGCCGGGCTGGGCGGCCGGTGGCGGCCACAGCCTCCATGTGGTCAGCGACCTGTCGCTGGCCAGTCGTGAACACGCTCGCTTCAAGCAGACCGATGCCGACGTCGCCAGTTTCGACGGCGGGTTCGGCTCGGCGTACCTCGCACGCCAGGTGGGCCAGAAGTTCGCCCGAGAGATCTTCTTCCTGGGGCGGGAGTACAGCGCCGAGGACGCCTATCGCATGGGCATGGTCAATGCGGTGGTCGCCCACGCCGATCTGGAACGGGTGGCCCTGCAGTGGGCCCGTGAGATCAACGGCAAGAGCCCCATGGCCCAGCGCATGCTGAAGTACTCGTTCAACCTCATCGACGACGGTCTGGTGGGCCAGCAGTTGTTCGCCGGCGAGGCCACCCGGTTGGGGTACATGACCGATGAAGCCGTCGAGGGACGTCAGTCGTTCCTCGACAAGCGCGACCCTGATTGGTCGCCGTACCCCTGGTACTACTGAGCCGTCGTGGACATCGTCGACGATCTCGACGATCCCCGACTGGAACCCTTCAGGCGGCGGGAGCGTCAACTGGCCAACCGGCCACAGCGCCGCTCACCCGAGGGCGGCGGATGGTTCCTCGCCGAGGGCGACCTCGTGGTGGAGCGAGCCCTGGCGGCCGGGTTGGTGCCCGAGGCCGTGCTGTGTGACGCCCAGTCTCCCCCAGCGGTGGTGGCCACGGTAGAGGCGCTCGGTGCGACGGTGCTGGGGGCCACCGAGTCGCTGCGGCGTCAGGTGACCTCCCTGGCTGTGACGCTGCCCGTGATGGGCGTGTTCCGCCGCCCCGCGCCCCGGTCAGCCGACGAAGTTGACGGGTCGGCACTGCGCTTGGTGGCGCTCGAGGCGGTGGACAACCCGACCAACGTGGGGGCCATCGTGCGCAGCACCGTGGCGTTGGGCTGGGACGGTCTGGTGGTGGACCGCACCAGTGCCGATCCACTCGCCCGCCGTTGCGTGCGCACCTCCATGGGCACAGTCCTGACCATGCCCTGGGCCCGGTGTGACGACCTCGTGAACCTCGTGGCGCAGCGACGCGCCGCGGGTGTCCTCACGGTGGCCCTGACCCCTCACGGCGACGCCGTACCCGTGGAGCAGGTGGCCACCGATCTGACGGCGTCACCGCGGCCGGTGATGATCGTGATGGGTGCTGAACGCTCGGGCCTGAGCGACGCCTTGCTGGCAGCGTGCCATGTCCGCGCCTGTATCCCCATGGCGGCGGGAGTGGACTCGCTCAACGTCGCCGCTGCAGCAGCGGTGGCGGCCTATGCGCTCACTCGGCCCAGGTGAGCAACTCACCCAGCGCAGCCCCGTCCAGATCGACCCCCAGCCAGGCGTCACCCACCACCTCGGGCGGGTCACCGATGGCGCAGGCCAGCACCAGGCACCCGGCCTCGGCGGCCTCGTGGAGCAGTCTGGCGAAGCCAGGAAGCGGGAACCCGGCCGAGAACTCGACGGCCACAGGCACGGTGGCGGTGACCGTGAGCACGATGCTGCGCCGGCCGTGTTCGTCGAGGGCCAGGGCAGCGGCCGTGGCCAGATCACCGATGCCGTCGACCGCCAGGACGTGAGTGACGGCCGCCAGGACCGGATGTCTCGTCACATCGATCACGACGGTGGGAAAGGCACGCCCATCGTGATCGAGACTGGTGCCCGCCGACACCACGCGCAGCACTTCGCTCACGGATGGACGCTGCGGTCGATCGGGGACGGACACCGGCACATGGTGACGCATCGTCACCGACTGGCCACGATCGGGCTCCAGCCACCAACATGGCCCTCCGTGTCCACCGTGCCGAGTCCCTCCCCGACCGCCGTCATGCTGTTGTCGTGCCCCGATCGCCGTGGCGTCGTGGCGGCCGTGGCCGACTTCATCGCCCGCCACGAGGGCAATATCGTGCACGCCGAGCAGCACACCGACCCGGTGGAGGGTGTGTTCTTCCAGCGGGTGGAATTCGAGGTGGACGGCTTCGGTCTGGAACGACACGAGATTCTCGACGCGTTTGCACCGGTCAGCGCCCGATTCGATCTCCAGGTGGATCTGCGCTTCAGCGATGTGCGTTCGCGTACGGCACTCATGGTGTCGCGCCAGGCGCACTGCCTCTACGACCTGCTGACCCGGTGGCGCACCGGTGAACTCCCCACCGACCTGGTGGTGGTGGTGGGCAACCACGCCGATCACGCCGACATCTGTGAACACATGGGGGTGCCCTTCGTGCACCTGCCCGTCACACCCGACACCAAGCCCCAGCAGGAACGTCAGGTGCTCGAGGTACTGGCTGAGCACCGAGTCGACCAGATCGTGCTGGCCCGGTACATGCAGATCCTCAGTCCCCAGATCGTCGATGCCTATCCCAACCGGATCATCAACATCCACCACTCCTTCCTCCCGGCGTTCATCGGGGCGAACCCGTATCGCCAGGCGCACGATCGTGGTGTGAAGTTGATCGGGGCCACGGCGCACTACGTGACGGCCGATCTCGACGAAGGTCCGATCATCGACCAGGAGACGGCGCGGGTGACGCATCGCGACGATGTGGCCATGCTGACCCGCAAGGGCCGTGATCTGGAGACGATCGTGTTGGCTCGAGCAGTGCGAGCTCACCTCGAGCACCGAGTGCTGGTCTACGGGCGCAAGACCGTCGTGTTCGGCTGAGCAGACCGGCGCGCAGGTCAGTCCGGTGGCGGGTCGTCGGGCACGTCGTCGAAGTGCCGTGACGGGCCGCGGCCGAACAGATGTCGTACCGACTCGAAGGTGTCCGAGTCAGCGAACACGAGCAGCTCGTCACCAGACTGCAGGCGGGTGTTGCCCTGGGGCATGAGACTGGCGTCGCCACGACGTACCAGCACCACCAGCACCTGCGCCGGCAGCGCAAGGTCCATGAGGGTGACGCCGGACGCGGGCGCATCGTCGACCAGTCGGATCTCGTGCAGACAGTGACCCGTGTCGCCTGCGATCACGGCATCGAAGGACACCCGGCCCACGTCGGTCGAGTCCTCGTCGCCCAGTCCCAGCCGTCGCGCCGCGAAGGAGATGGTGGTGCCCTGCACCAGTACCGAGGTGATCACCACGAAGAAGACGACGTCGAAGATCGTGTCCGCATCGGGAACCCCTGCCACCACCGGGAACGTCGCCAAGATGATCGGCGTGGCGCCGCGCAGGCCCACCCACGACACAAAGGCCTCGTGTCGCCATGGCATGCGGAACGGTGCCAACGCAATGGCCGTGGCGAACGGTCGGGCGACGAACATGAGTAACACAGCGACCACGACGGCCGGCCCAGCCACCTCGGGGAGTCGAGAGGGGAACACCAACAGTCCGAGGACCACGAACATGGCGATCTGCATGAGCCATGCCACGGCGTCGTGAAACCTGACCAGGCTTCGGCGGTGCAGAAAATCGCGATGAGCCATGGCGACGCCGGCGACGTAGACGGCGAGGAACCCACTACCCCCGAGCCACGTCACCGCCTCGAACACTGCCAACACCGTCGCCAACGTGATCACCGGATACAACCCGTCGACGTCGAGTCGCAGTCGATTGATGAGCCTCACCGCTCCGGCAGCGGCTGCCAGACCGGCCGCCACTCCCAGGCTCATCTGGACGACGAAATCCCACACCAACTGCACCACGGTGGTGCCGTCGCCCTGGATGAGCGAAATGACGCCAATGGTGAGAAACACCGACGCCGGATCGTTGCTCCCCGACTCGAGTTCCAGCAGTGAACGCAGTCGGGTTCCGAGGCGAACGCCCCGGGATCTGAGTACCGAGAACACCGCTGCGGCATCGGTGGAGGCGATGATCCCACCGAGCAGCAGTCCCTGGAGTGGATCGATGCCGAGCACCAGCGATGCCAGCAGACCCAGCGTGGCGGCGCTGACCAACACCCCGATCGTTGCCAGTGACATCCCCGGACGCAACGCCGGGCGAACGTCGTCCCAACGAGTTCCCAGACCGCCGCTGAAGAGAATGAGCGTGAGCGCCACGATCCCGATGGATCGGGCGAGTTCGACATCGTCGAACTCGATCCCGAGCAGTCCGTCGGATCCGGCGACCATGCCCAGGCCGAGGAACAACAACAGACTGGGCACACCCAGTCGCGACGAGGTCTTGCTGAGCAGGACCCCACCGAGCAGCAGCAGCGCGCCGACCAGAATGCGAAGGTCCGCGTCCACCGGCTACGTCGGCTCTACGAGACGCAACTGCTCGTCGTTGCGAAGGTGTTCGGCCGCACGCACGAAGTAGTTCATCAACTCGGCCCTGATGTCGTCGGTGGTGTGACTGCGCTCGACGGCGGCGGCCATGTTCAGCAACCAACGGTCGCGCTGGAGTGTTCCAATGACGTAGGGGGCGTGGCGCATGCGCAGCCGAGGATGTCCTCGCTCCTGCGAATAGGTGTCGGGCCCTCCCCAGTACTGGGCGAGGAACAACGCCAGGCGGCGCTGCGCCGGTGCGAGATCGTGAGGGTCGGGATACAGCGGCAGCAGTATCTCGTCGGTGGCGATGCCCTCGTAGAAGTCGGCTGCCAGTCGCTCGAAGAACGCAAGACCCCCGACGCGGCGGTACAGGCTGTCATCGCTCACGAGAACTCGGGATCCTCCCAGTCCGGAAAGATGTCGGGGAGGCCGGCGCTGACGCGGTCGGGGAATTCGGCGGGTCGCTTGGCGAGGAAACTCTCCACCCCTTCACGGGCGTCGGCACTGGGGCCGCGCACGGCGATCCCGCGTGAATCGACGCGGTGGGCCTGCATGGGGTGATCGGCGCCCAACATGCGCCACAGCATGCGTCGCGACAACGCCACCGACACCGGGGCGGTGTGGGCGGCGATCTCGGAGGCGAGAGCGTGAGCGGCGGGGAGTAGTTCGTCGGCGGCGTGGACGCTGCGCACGAGGCCCGCCTGACGGGCCTCGTCGGCTGGGATGAGCCGCCCGGTGTACACCCACTCGGCAGCCTGGGAGATGCCCACGATGCGGGGCAGGAACCATGACGACGCAGCCTCGGGCACGATGCCGCGGCGGGCGAACACGAAGCCGAACTTGGCATGCTCGCTGGCCAGGCGGATGTCCATGGGCAGGGTCATGGTGACACCGACCCCCACGGCTGCACCGTTGATGGCGCCGATGACGGGTTTGGTGGACTCGAAGATACGCAACGACACCAAGCCGCCTCCGTCACGGGGCACACCCGCACTGGTGGTCACATCGCTGCCACCCTTGGCGAAGGTGTTGCCTCCACTCGACAGATCGGCTCCGGCGCAGAATCCACGGCCAGCACCGGTCACGATCACCGCACGCACGTCGTCATCGGCGTCGGTGAGATTGAACGCGGCGATGATCTCTCTCATCATCGTGTTGGTGAAGGCGTTCAGTTGCTCGGGTCGATGCAACGTGATGGTGGCGACGCGATTCGCCACCTCATAGGTGATCTGGGTGAACTCGGCTTGTTCCACCCGGGCGATGGTATCGGCCGTCGTCACACATCCAGGAAGCGACTCGCTGCGATGGCCGAACCGATGGCACCGGCGATCATGCCCACACCCAGGAGCAATCCCATGACGCCATAGAGGTATCCGTCGGGAACCACCAGAGCACTGATCCCGGTCCCCGGCTTGAAACCGGCCACTCCACTGGACCAGGCCTGGTTGAGGCCCCACAGGCCACCACTGGCGAGTGCACCCCCGATGAAGCCCTGCAGCAACCCCTCCAACATGAACGGGACACGGATGAACCAGTTGGTGGCACCCACCAACTTCATCAC
>CAYMUC010000034.1:0-26121 GCA_964393535.1 uncultured Ilumatobacteraceae bacterium
TCCACCTCGTCGAAGACAAGCGTGTCGGGGCCACCCCCGAGCACCAGGCGCAATGCCAACATGATGCGGGACAACTCGCCACCAGAGGCCACCCGGCCGAGCGGCAGCGGGTCGAGACCCGGGTTGGCGGTGAACCACATGGCCACGGCTTCACCAGCCGGATCGGCATCGACATCGCCGACGGTCACCGTCAACGCAGCGTGCGGAAGCGCCAGCCGCCGCAACTGCACGCTGACGGCCTCGGCCAGCTGAGGAGCAGCCGCCCGTCGGGCGTCGCCCACGGCTCGGGCCACGGTCATGAGGTGGTCATGGACCTGTCGACGACGGTCATCGAGTTGCCGGGCACGCGCCTCGAACGAGGCGAGTTCCTCGCGACGTCGACGCGCCTCCTCGGCGTAACGGACCACGTCATCGAGAGTGTCTCCGTAGCGGCGACGCAGATCACGCAACCGTTGCCGCCGGGCGACCACGGCATCGAGCCGTTGCGGGTTCTCTTCGATGCCGTCGACCTCACTGCGAAGGGTGTCGGCAACGTCGTCCAGTTCTGCGATGGCTGCGGCCAAGCGTTGCTGTTCCCTCGTGAAGGGTTGTCGGCCGTCGAGGAGACGCCACGCCGCACGGAGCGCGTCGATCGCCCCTGCCTCCCCCCGCAACGCCTCCAACGCGTGTTCTCCGGCGGCGCGATGCGCCACGGCGTCGGCCAGTCGGTCCTGCTCCACCTCCAAGAGACGTTCCTCGTCGGTGTCGTGCAGGCCGGCTCTGTCGATCTCGGCGATCTGATGGTCCAGCAAGTCGATCTCGCGCACCCGCGCCCGTTCGTCGCCACCCAGGGTCGCCAGTTCGGCGTCCAGTTCGGTCAGTCGGGCGCGGGCCGCCTGCAGCGGACCGGTGTCGACGGCCCCGAAACGGTCCAGGGCCTCGCGTTGCGCACGGCGATGCAGCAGGCTCTGCTGACCGTGCTGTCCGTAGACGTCCACCCGTCGGGTGCCGTGATCGGCGAGTTGGGCAGCCGTGGCGAGACGTCCATCGATGTAGGACCGTGATCGCCCGACCCGCGGCTGTACCCGGGCCAGCACGGTCTCGTCGTCACCGTCGACGAACCGGCCCTCGACGTGTGCTTCGGTGGTGCCCGATCGCACCAGATCCCCGCCCGCCCGTCCGCCCAGCAGGAGATCGATGGCGTCGACGATCAGCGTCTTGCCGGCACCGGTCTCGCCCGTCACCACCGTGAGGCCCGACCCCAACACCAGATGCAGATGTTCGATGACACCCAGATGCTCCACACGGAGTTCGTTCAGCATGGGTGGTGTGCCATCACCGATCGGTGAGCCCGAACTTGGCTTTCAACACCTGATGGAACCGGTCGGGTCCCAGGCGGATGAACTGCGCTGCTTGTTCGGCAGGCTCGGTTCGCACCCGGTCCCCTTCTCGCAAGGTCGCTACCCGCCGCCCATCGATTGCCAGGTCCACCATGCGGTGCTCCAGCACCTCGATCTCCACGGGCTCGGTTGGCCCCAGCACCAGGCTGCGGTCGAAGAGTTGGTGCGGTGCCACCGGCGTGAGCAAGACAGCCCAGTGACTTGGTGACACCACGGGCCCTCGAGCCGACAACGAATAGGCGGTGGAACCGGTCGGGGTGGCCACCACCAGGCCATCTGCCTGATATGTGGTGAAGACCTCGCCGTCGATGCGCACCCGCAGACGGACGGTATGGCCCGCTTCCCGCTTCTCCAGTGACGCCTCGTTCACCGCCAGCCAACGTCCCTCGCTGCTTCCGTCATGACGCATCACATGCACCTCGAGCATCATGCGCGGCTCGATACGGACGTCTCCGGTGACAGCGCGAAAAAGTGCTGTGTCGAGGTCGTCGGGCTCCACCTCGGTGAGGTAGCCCAACACTCCCACGTTCACTCCCAGCAGTGGCACCGGGGCACCATCGAGCAGGCCCGTGGCGCGCAGCATGGTGCCGTCACCACCGATGCACACCACCAGATCCGCCGTCGAGGCAGGCCGTTCATCGGCGAGATGCGGTCGCTGCACGGCCACAGCATCCTCATGACACATCCACACGTGGTGTCCGTGTTGGGCTGCCCAGGCCACGGCGTCGTCGGCAAGTTGCACTGCTCGCGCACGCTCATGGTGCACCACGATCAGTATGTCGCTCACGGGCGGGCTCTCATGGAGGTGATCCTGCCGGAGCCACGGCGTGCACCAGGAACTCCTGGTTGCCGCGTGCGCCGGTGATCGGAGAGGTTACCCAGCCCAGCACCGTGAGACCGGCTTCCTCCACGGCCTCACCCACCTCGGTGCAGACCCGTTCATGGATGGCCGGATCGGTGATGACGCCCTTGCCGCGAGCGACCTCCACCCGACCCGCCTCGAACTGGGGTTTCACCAATGCGATCAGGTGACCACCTGGGTTCAGCACTCCGAACAACGCTGCAATGACCGTTCGCAGCGAGATGAACGACAGATCAGCCACCACCACGTCCACGGGGCCGTCGGTGTCGTCGACGCTGAGTTGCCGCACGTTCACTCCCTCATGGACCACGACTCGCGCATCGGCTCGCAACTTCGGATGCAACTGGCCGTGGCCTACGTCGACGGCCACCACCTGGCGGGCACCGCGTTGCAGCACACAGTCGGTGAATCCCCCGGTCGAGGCCCCGGCGTCCAGCACCCGACATGCCGTGAGGTCCAAGCCGAAGTGAGCGAGGGCGTGATCGAGTTTCTCGCCGCCCCTCGACACGAACCGTGCAGGTGGTCCGGCCAGTTCGATGGGGTCACCAGGGGCCACCTGGCGAGACGCCTTGTCGGCGATGGTCCCGCTCACCAGCACCCGACGCTGGTCGATCAGATCAGACGCCGCTGTGCGACTGTCGGCCAGGCCGCGCCGCACCAGTTCTACGTCCAGCCGTGCTCGGCGGCCCATTGTCGAGAAGAGATCAGCGAGTGCCGCGGCCGGTGGCGATGGGTGCCACGCCCGAGGCACCCGCTGCGTCGCTGGCCGAGATCTTCTTGGATGGCGTCTTCTTCTTGTCAGCCGTCTTCTTGGCAGCGGTCTTCTTCGCAGCAGCCTTCTTGGCTGGTGCCTTCGACTTGGCGGCCTTCTTGGCGACAGGCTTCTTCTGGGCGGGCTTCTGTTCGGCGTCACCCTGCGTCGCTGGAGCCGCTGCCGGTGTCTCGCCATCCACACGACCCTTGAGGCGCCGGGTCACGTCGTCGAGGCGCCGTTCCACGTCCTCCAGACGGGCGGTGAACTGCGCGGACTGTTCCTCGAACAACCGCTCGGCCAGTGCCACCACATGTTCGGTGGTCTCTCGCCCTCGGGCGACGAGGGTCTCCACCAGTTTCTCGGCGTCCTTGCGCCGAACGGTCCCCTGCGCAGCGAGATCCTTCACGAGCTTCTCGGCGGTCTTCTGGGACATCTCGCTGAAGTGGGCTCCGGCCTCCACGAGGCGGCGCACCAGGTCGTTGGCAGCCATCGCCCCAGCGTACCGGCGGCGCCACAGGGGTGTCTGATCAGACCAGGTGGCGGGCCACCTCGGCGAGATCGGCGGCGTCCACGTCGACGGGGACGCCCGGGTGGGTGCCAGGTGCCGAGACCCCGGTGCGGACCAGAGCGAACCGGCACCCGAGACGTTGGGCAAAGGCACCGTCGGTGGAGGGACGGTCCCCCACCATCACCATGTGCGGCCACCAGGGCGGCGTGTCGTCATCGGCCACCGAGAGATGTCGGCGAACAGCGGTGGCCATGGGTTCGTGGGGCTTGCCGGCGATCACACCGGACTGCCCCGAAGCCGCCTGCACTGCAGCGAGGATGGCCCCGCCGCCCGGTATGGGCCCGTGCGGAGTGGGAAAGGTGGCATCGTCGTTGGTGCCCACCAGAAGGGCTCCCCGAACCAGTGCTCGTGTGGCCAGGGCCAGACCCTCGTAGCTGAGCCGGCGATGGAGGCCCACCATCACCACGTCCACCGTGTCGGCGGTAGCGGCATCCACGGTGTCGTCCACCGCCTCGACACCACGAGTCTCGAGCGCCTCCACGATGCCCGCCCCACCCAGCACCAAGACCCGTTGCCCAGGCTCCACCAGGGTGGCAGCCGCCATGGACGACGTGATCACCTCCCCCTCGGCCTCGATACCCACGTGGCGCAGCGCGGCGTGATGCTCGGCCATGGTGGAGAACGAGTTGTTGGTGACGAACACCACGCGGTGCCCCGCCTGGCGCAACCGTCGAACGGCCTCGGCCGAGCCGGCGATGGGTTCGTGCGCCAACCACACCACACCGTCGAGGTCGCACAACACGGGAAACGCTTGGTCGGTCATGAGGTGGTGATCTTCGCATGCGAGGTGCCAACCTGTGCAGGTGCCTCGCTTCGAACCCTTCTCCGCTCTGCGCTATGCGCCGTCGCTCCCCCTCGATGAGTTGACGGCACCGCCCTACGACGTGCTGAGCACCGATGATGTGCTCGCACTGGCAGCCCGCCACCCACACAACATCGTGACGGTGGACGTCCCCCTCGAGTCCCAAGGTCCGGATCGCTACGAGGCCGCAGCGGCGACGTTGGCCGACTGGCGTGAGCACTCGGTGATGGTGGTGGATCCACAGCCGTCGTTCACCCTGTACCGCATGTCGTTCACCGACGAGGCCGGCCTTGCGCGCAGCACCATCGGCGTGTTGGGCGCACTCGAAGTGGTCGACGAAGGGGCCGGTGGCGTGCTGCCGCACGAGCGCACCACCCCCAAAGCCAAGAGCGACCGGTTGGATCTCACTCGGGCCACGGGCGCCAACTTGTCGCCGGTGTGGGGCCTGTCCTTGGCGGAGGGTCTCACCGAACTGCTCCGAGCGCCCGGCGAGGCCATGGGTTCCACGGTCGACGCACACGGGGTCACCCACACCGTGGAACGAGTGGACGATGCGCAGCGGTGCCGTGCCATCACCGAGTTGGTGGCCACTGCACCGGTGGTGATCGCCGACGGTCATCACCGCTACGCCATCAGCCGTGCGTGGCGGGACGAGGTCCGGGCCGCCACCGGCCGCCGAGACACCGGTGCCGAGACCACCCTCACCTACCTCGGTGAGCTGGTCTCGGACCAGTTGAACGTGGCAGCCATCCACCGCCTGTACAGCGGACTCACGCTGGAGGAGTTACGCGAGGCATTGGGGCGTTCGTTCCAGTTGGTCGAGGGTGACACCGTGTCGACGGCGACCTTGGCCGAGATGGACCGTCGAGGCGCGCTGTGCCTGGTCGATCCCCAGGGGCGCGGTACCTGGATGGTTCCCAAGGCGGACCGGTTCGAGGGAGTGCGCGATCTGGACAGCGCCCGCCTCGAACACGCGCTCGAGGGCGTTGCACACGAGGTCGCCTACCAGCACGGCGTCGCCGAGATCTTACGTGAGGTCGGCCGCGGTGACGTGACGGCTGGCGTGCTGATCAGGCCGGTGTCCATCGCCGAGATCCAGCGCACCGCTCACGAGGGGCTGCTGATGCCGCCCAAGAGCACGTTCTTCACACCGAAACTGCTGACGGGCCTGGTGGTGCGGCCCGTGCTGGATCAGAAGATCGTGTAGCCGCCGTCCACGACCATCGAGTCGCCGGTGTGGAAGGCCAGTGTCGGATCGGCCAGAAAGGCGCCGACGGTGGCGAACTCGTCGGGCTGCCCCCACCGCCGCAACGGTGTGCGGTAGGTGGTGTTCTCCACGAACTTCTGGTTCTGGCGACCTCGTTCGGTGAGTTCGGTCTCGGTCCAACCCGGTAGTAGGGCGTTCACCCGGATGTGGTGGCGTGCGAGTTCCACGGCTAGACCTCGCACCATGCCGAGCAGTGCCGTCTTGGCCGTGCCGTAGGCGATGTTGCGGGCAGCTCCGTGCACCGCTGACGTGGACGACACCGCCACCAAGGCGCCAGGAGCTCCTCGCGCCACCAGGTGCCGGGTGGCCTCTCGCAATGTGAGAAACACCCCATCCAGATTCACCGACATCACCCGATGCCACTCGGCGAGGTCCAAGTCGGTGAAGCCCGCACCGTTGCCGCTGACACCGGCATTGGCGAAACAACTGTCCACTTTGCCGAACACCTCGACCGACCGCGCGAAGGCGTCCACGACCTGGGATTCGTCGCTCACATCGCATCGCACGGCCACGGCGCGACCACCCATGGCCTCGAGTTCGGCCACGGCCGCAGCGTTCTTCGTCTCGTTGGTACCCCACACCACCACGGCTGCCCCGTGGGCCACGAGGCCCTTCGCCATGCCGAGGCCGATCCCGCCGTTTCCACCGGTGATCACCGAAACATGGCCTTCGAGGTCGATCGCATGCATGGTGGGCTCCTGACGGGTGTGGGACGGGCGCCCCGAATCTAGAGGTCGGTGACGCTGTCCAGAACGGCCGTGATGATGAGGCGATGCGACAGGCTGGTGGGCATGCCGTTGGGCAGACTGCACGCCACCAACGACACTGTGGTGCCATCGATCCGGCGGGTCGCAGCGAGGATGTTCTCGGCGAGATCGTCGGTGATCTCGCGGTACACCATCCGATAGGTGAACACTCGGCCGTCTCCGGCGCGCAGGATGATCTGGTCGCCGTTCACCATGCGGTGGACATTGCGCAGAGGCCCGCCGGCCTCGGTACGGTGGGCGAACAGCACCACATGCGCTCGTTGTCCCAACCCACCGGTGCCGGTCCAGTGCCACGTGTGGCCAGCGTCGGTGACCTGATCGGGATCCCCGTCGAACACCTGTGACCGCAGGCGAAGTGCCGGTACCTCCATGATCCAGGGTGGATCGTCCACTGCCGGAGGTGCGTTCACGACGCGGCCGGTGCGCGTGGCCACGGGCTCACCCACCAGATACCCCGCCAGATCCACCAGCACATGAGCACCCTCGGAGGTGTGGACCGCGAGACCCGCCGAGCGAGCCACCCGGGCCACGGCGTGGTTCGAGGCAGTCTGGCCACGCCGGTCCACGTTCAGATGCGAGACCGACTCGTACGAGGACCGGTTCTGGCGCGCTGCAAGTATGGAGAGATAGCCAGGCCCCCGAGCATCCACGGCGGTGAGGTTCACCACGGCTCCACCCACCGACGTACCGGCGAGTCCGGGGACGGCGCACTCCACCAGCCATGACTGCCAGGTGCGGCCCACGGCACCGGGTGCTCGGGTGTCGAGCAGGCGGCGAGGTGTGATCGGCACGAACAGGCCTGTCGTGGAGGCCGCCGACTGGGCACCGGTGATGGTGCCCATGACATCCACCAGCAGGTGAGCGCCCGTGGTGGTCCACAGCCGGAACCCTCGACCTGCACTCGAGGTCGACACTGCCACCGTGGCTGCCACGGCGCGGGTCTCCCCAAGACGGTTCAGGTTGAGATTGGAGGTGGACGGAGGCGTGCGATCGTTCAGCGGTCCTGTGGACACGTAGCCGGGACCCATGGCACCCACGGCGGTGAGGTTCACCAGCACCGCCGTGGCATCGGTGGGCAGCGACCGAGGCAGCAGCACCTCGATGCTGTCTCCAGCAGCCACCGGTACCCCGCGACGTCGGGTGTCGAGCACCCGCACGGGGGTGTCCAACAAGACCGATCGGCCAGCACTCACTGGTGTCGTGACGCCTCGGTACCACCCAGCCACGTCCACGATGACGTCCGCAGGACGGTCGCTGAACACGTCGATGGTGCCGTTCGGGCCGAGTCGAACCGTGGCCAGGTTGGCCACGGCCTCGCCCACGGCGTCGAGATTCAGGTTGGACACTTCGGGACGTGCACCACCCGAGGGCCACAGGGTCACGTATCCGGGGCCCTGTCGGGCGATCCCGGTGAGGGTGGCGACCACAGCCGTCGCATCGGCGGGTACACCCGCGACGCCTGCCACTCGGAGTCGAATGTCGCCCGACCCCAACCTCGTGCCGTTGCTGCCCAGACCCTGTCGGGTGTCGAGCAGTCGAACCGGGCGTGCCAGTCCCTGGTAGGCCGACGCGCCGGTAGGTACCGCCGCCTCTGAGGCACCCACTGGCACTCCGGTCCACGGTGAACCCTGATGAAGCACCCCGGCGCCCACCCCGGCGCCCAGCATTCCTAGAAACGTTCTGCGCGAAGATCGCATATGTCGGATCATGGTGCAGGCGGTACGACCGGTGCCATTTCCCTGTCGGAATATGACCGGTCGACCAGAAGACCGTGACGCTGGAACCGCTGCAACTTCAATTGGACCAGCTCGGCCAGTTGGCCCGGGTCTTCCATGGGTTGGTCGTCGATCTCGATCTGAAGGCGACCTTCAGACATGGCTCGGGTCACCAGGGCCATGAGCCCGACGAAGTCCAGTTCACCGTCGAGGTCTCGCAGGAGCACCCGGTCCAACGGGTCGACGGCCACCTCGGCATGCAGCAGGCTGGTCACGCTGTCACGACCCTGCATGGCCTGCCAGCGGGTGAACCGGGGAGCCACCGGCCGTTCGGGCACCTCCTCGGCCGCAGGACGCCTCCAGAACCCTGCAGCAGCGTCGCCTTCGGTCACCATGTGCAGGCTGACTTCGAGCACCTCTGCGGCGAGATCCTCGCTGCTGTCACGGTTCAGGCGTACCGCAACTTCGTCGGTGAGTCGGCTCACGCTCACGCCCCCAGGGCCGGCGTCGCCGAGCACCCACGACACCACCTGGGGCAGCGTCGGATCTGGCGTTGCCGTGAAGGCTCCGTCCTCGTCCAGGGTCAACTCCACGTTGCTCCCTAGATCCACATCGACATCATCGTCGTGCTCGACGGCCAACCACGCGTCGGCGAGCACCTCGGCACGGGGTGATCTGGTTGCCGGGGCGTCGTGACGGCACAGCACAGCGCGGCGGAACAGTCGGATCACCAGATAGTCCGACAGTTGCTCGGCGACCAAGGGATCTCCGCACAACTCGAAGACCTCTCGTCGGCCCTCGTCACCCAACTGCCGGGGAACGGCACTGGCGAGGTCGGCGTTACCGAGGTACCGGAGACCGGCAGCGTCGGCGTCGTGCAGGAAATCGTCGAGATAGAACGCCTCGTTGTGCTCCACGAGGTACTCGAAGTACAGGTAGCGGTCCGTCATCATGTCCAGCAGCGCCAGTTCCCGCCACAGCCACGCCGCCAAGGGACCGTTCTCGGGTGTGAGTCGTCGCATGAGACTGAGAAAGCCCCGAGCCGACTTCGCCATCTCGGGTGCCGGACCTTCGGGCACCACCCGCCGCAGCATGTCGCGCAGCATTCCTCGCACATGCCATCCCGGAAGAGCGTTGAAGCTGATGTAGGCCACGCCCTCGGGTGCCAACTGGCTGGCCGAGATCTCGAGGATGCGGCGGCGAACGCTGTCTGGGACCCACGAGTACACGCCGTGGCAGATGATGTAGTCGAAGGTGCCCCACTCGGCGGGAACGTCCGCGATGTCCATCGCCTCGAAGCGCAGATTGTCGAGGCCGAGGGCCGCCACGTCACGGCGTGCGCCCTCCACCTGGCTGACGGCAAGGTCGACCCCCACGAACTCGCTGTGAGGGAGGAGCGACGCCAGGGGAACGAGGTTGCCGCCTCTCCCGCATCCCAACTCGAGCACCCTGCAGCTCTCGGCCGGGGCCGCATCCAGTCCGTGCAGTCGACCGATGGTGCGCAGCCAGTCGGGATGGGTGGCCTGGAATGGCAGATTCTCGTACTGGAACGTCTCGTACGCTTCATGGGATCGCAGCGGCGGCCCTGGTTCCATCGGCTCCTCCTCCGGCTCGGTCAGCGTAGTCAGCCGCTACCCTCACGGCCGCGGTCCCCCTCTGAACACCCCGGGAGTTCTGTGATCCTCATCGACGCCGAAGGGCTCAGCGCCTCACGTCCGCAGCGCCCGCTGTTCACCGAGGTGTCACTGACGGTTCGCCGAGGTGACCGGATCGCCGTGGTGGGGATCAACGGCTGTGGCAAGAGCACCCTGTTGCGTCAACTGGCCGGCGACCTGACGCCCGAGAGCGGCGAGGTCCGTCGGGGGCGTGGGGCCAGGATCGGGGTGCTCCCGCAACAACCGGTGCTGCCACCTGGCACGGTACGCGAGGCAGCCGGTGGCGATTGGCAGGCCGAGTCGGTGCTGCAGCGCCTCGGTATGGGTGCCCTGCTCGATGCTTCCACCGGTGCCCTGTCGGGCGGTCAGGCCAAGCGAGTGGCTCTGGCGTCGCTGCTGGTCCACGACTGGGACGCACTCATCCTCGACGAACCCACCAACCACCTCGACCTCGATGCTGTGGCGTGGTTGGAGCAGTGGTTGGCCGACTTCCGTGGTGGCTTGGTCATGGTCACCCACGATCGCCATGTGCTGGACCGGGTGACCACCCAGGTACTGGAGTTGGACCGTGGCCGGGCATACCGGCACGTGGCCAAGGGCGAGCATGCGGGTTCGGGGTACGCCGCCTATCTGGCGGGTCGGGCCGAGCGCGCCGAACAAGCGGCCGTCAACGAACAGCGTCGTCGCAACCTCGCCAAGATCGAACTGGCCTGGTTGCGTCGAGGTGCCCCGGCGCGAACCAGCAAACCCAAGGCTCGGATGGATGCCGCCAGGGCCGTGGTGTCGGCACGCGCCGAGGCCGACGCCCGACCCGGAGACCTCACACTGGGTCTGGGAACCCAGCGACTCGGTTCCCAGGGCATCGAACTGCACGCCGTGGGGTTCTCGTGGCCATCACGGCAGTCCGAGAGCAACACCGAACCGTTGCTTCGCGGGCTGGACCTCACACTGGAACCCGGTGACCGTTGGGGTGTGGTCGGTCCGAACGGAGCAGGGAAGTCCACCCTGCTGGACCTCATCGCCGGCACGCGCTCGCCCACCGAAGGTGAGGTGAAGCACGGGCGGACCGTTCGCCTGGCGGTGTACGACCAGACCGGTCGCACCCTCGATCCCACTAAGCGGGTGCGGGAGTTGGTGGCGGGCGACCGGGCCGAACCGGCACCGGAGCAGGTGGAGTTGATGCGCCGGTTCTGGTTCGACGGCGACGCCCAGTTCGCCCCCGTGGGCACCCTGTCCGGTGGCGAGAGGCGGCGTCTGCAACTCCTGCTGACCCTGCTCCAGCAGCCGAACGTGCTGCTGCTCGACGAGCCGACCAACGACCTCGACCTCGACACGCTGCGTGCGCTCGAGGATCATCTCGACACCTGGACCGGCATCCTGGTGGTGGTGAGCCACGATCGGACGTTCCTCGATCGGACCGTGTCGGACGTGTTGGCCCTCGATGGTCGAGGTGGGGCGCACCGGGTGCGCGGCGGTGTGGCCGGGTGGTTGGCCGAACGTTCGGCTCAGACACCGGCAGCCACCTCCACGAATACCCGCCTGTCCACGACGACCGGGCCCTCCAAGACGGCGACAGGGTCGAAGTCACGGACCCCCAGCACTCTGCGTCGTCTGCTGGGTGAGGCCGAGCGCCGCGTGGGCACCGCCACGGCCGAGCGCGATCGTCTGGCCGGTGAACTCGCCTTGTCGACCCACGATCACGAGCGACTGCGCGCTCTCAGCGACGCCCTCGCCACCGCCCAGGGAGCTCTCGACGATGCCGAGGAGGCCTGGCTGGCACTCGCCGACGAAGCCGAAGCCCAGGGTCTCACCGTGTCGTGACGACCCTGGTTCGGGGACCCCTACGCTGAATCCATGACCGACCACCGCCATGGACGAGAGGTCCTCCAACCCTTGGCCGCCGAAGGGCGAGCGCTACGCCAGATGATTCCCGACGTCTATCGGGCGTTCGGTGAACTGCACTCGGCCGCTATGGCCCCCGGTGCGCTGGCCACGGCCACCAAGGAACTCATCGCCTTGGCCTTGGCGGTGAGTCTGAAATGCGACGGCTGCATCGCCGCCCACGCCCGCGGAGCCGCAGCAGCTGGCGCCACGCGTGAGCAGGTGGCCGAAGCGATCGGTGTGACCGTGCTCATGGACGGTGGTCCCGGCACGGTGTACGGCCCACGGGCCTATGACGCCTTCTGTGAGTTCCTCGAGGAGCGTGAGGCGCGCGGCGTCACGGGTTGAGTGCCAGGGCGATCTCGTCCCGCAGAGTGTCCAGACCCATGGACCCGAGATCGAGCGCCGTGGCATGGAATGCCGCTAGATCGAACGGCCGACCGGCGTCCACGCTGCGCCGACGGGCATCGTCCCGAGCCGCCAGCCACTCGCGCTCCCCCAGCGCGTAACTGGGCGCCTGTCCGGGCCAGCCGAAATAGCGGTCGATCTCGGAGGTGACTTCTGCGGGGGATTCACCGGTGCACAACCGGGCCAGATCGAAGGCCACCTGCCATGTCCAGGCCTCTCCACCGTGTACCGGTGCATCGGCGGGCAGTGCGAAGCCGCAATGCACCCCGATGTCGATGACCACCCTGACTGCCCGCAACTGTGCTGCCGCCAGATACCCCAGCACGGCTTCGGGACGGTGGAGCAGACCGAGCTCGTGGCAGAGGCGTTCGGCGTACAGTGCCCACCCTTCGCCGTGGCCGCTGGTCCAGGCCAGCAGTCGTTGGAATCGAGACATGGGCGCTCCACCCAGCACCACCTGGGCGATCTGGAGATGATGCCCGGGGACCGCCTCGTGGTTGGCGGTGGTCACCTGATTCCACAGGGGATAACGGTCGCGCTGGAGATCTGGCTGCCAGTAGATGCCCGGGCGGCTGCCGTCCTCGTTGGGACCGGTGTAGTGAGCAGCGGTTGCGCCCCCAGGGGGCGAGACGCGCACCTCGCAACGGCGCAGGGCGGGTGACAACACGAACTGGTCACGACCCAGCACGTCGATCATGTGGTCCACGTGCTGCTGAGCCCAGTCTCGAAAGGCTTCCACCCCGTACACGGCGAAGTCGCTGTCGTGTTCCACGAAGCTCAGCGCGGTGGCCAGGTCCCCATCGGGCACGATCTGCCCCGCCACCTCGGCCATGGCCGTGCGGAGTTCGTGAACCCGTTGCCAGCCCCACGCGTACGCATCGGCCGGATCGGGATCAGCACCCAGGAACGACCGTTGTGCCAACCGGTAGCGATCTGCTCCCACCCCGTCGGCGACTCGGGCACTCGGTGCGTAGACCTCCGCCAGCCATCGCCCCAACTCCTCGTATGCGGCGGCAGCCTCGCTGCCAGCGCGACGTGCTCGTTGCACCAGTGGGTCGTTCTCGCTGATCTGTTGCGACACCTCCACGAAATGCGCCGCCCGGGCACGGGTCTGTTCCACCCCTCGGCGGACCTGGCGCAACGCCACCGTGTCACCGCGGTCGAGGCCCACCTGGAGACTCTGGCGATACCCGGCCAGCGCGGTCGGTACCGCTTCCAGACGCTGCACCAACGCCTCACGGCCGGCAGTCGTGTCCACGTCGGCGAGATCCAACACCTCGAGAACGTTCTGTAGCGACGACGCGATCGTGTTCAGATCTCGGTACCACGCACCCGCCTCGTACTCGTCCACGGCCACGGCAAGTCGCTCGCGCATGACTGCCACCGCTCGATGGTCCACCGGGTCAGCGGTCTCGATGGCGTCCAACTCGTCGAGCGCGCGAAGTGCCCGACGGTCGCGCTCAGCACGCTGCGCCCACCCGTCGGGGCTGAGGTCGGTGAGGCGGTGCTCGCCACCGGCCACACCGGCGTACGTGGCCGACACGGGATCGGACTCGGCGAAGTCCTCGACGTACTGGTCGGCGAGCCGGAAAGCGAGCGAAGCCATGCCCCATGGTCCCACACCGTGAGGCCGGACCGCATCGGCCAGACTGAACGGCATGCTGGTCTCCCACGCCGTCCAAGCCCGCCGCTCCGTCCGCTCGTTCACCTCCGAACCGGTACCCGACGATCTGCTGCGGGCGTTGCTGGAGCAGGCGTCACGGGCGCCCAGCGGTGGCAACCTTCAACCGTGGCGCGTCTACGTGGTGAACGGTGATGCCATGGCGCGGTTCCGTCAGCACCTCACCACCCAACCGCCCATGGAGGCTCCCGAGTACGCCATCTATCCCGACGACTTGAGCGAGCCGTACCGAACCAACCGCTTCGAGGTGGGTGAAGAGATGTATGCGCTTCTGGGCCTGGACCGTGAGGACAAGGCCGGACGCCTGGCGCAACTGGCCCGCAACGGTGATTTCTTCGGTGCTCCCGCGGGCTTCTTCTGTTTCGTCGACCGCCGCATGGGACCGCCTCAGTGGTCCGATCTGGGCATGTTCCTCCAGACGTTCATGTTGCTGGCCGTCGAGGCTGGTCTGGGAACCTGCCCCCAGGAGTTCTGGGCGGTGCGACACGGCGCCGTGCGATCGTTCGTGAACGCTCCAGACAACGAGATGCTGTTCTGCGGCATGGCCGTGGGGCACGTGGATGCCGAGGCACCGGTGAACCAGTTGCACACGCGGCGTATGCCACTCGAGCAGTGGGCGACGTTCCTGTAGGCCAGGTCCGGTTCATCGCCCGACTGCTCAGATGAGGGGCTCACCCGACGTCGAGAACTGCGGTGAGAGATGCGAGGTGTCGTTGAAACACCGCACCGACCAGCGGTCTCCCTGCACCACGAGGTGGCTGATGGAGGCGTTGTCGGCGCCGACGAAGGCGAAGGGGCGACACCCGGTGGCCTGCGTGAAGATCTGACCGATCACCCCACCATGGACCACGGCGACCACCACTTCATCGGGGTGTGCGGAGGCGATCGCCGTGATGCCGTCACGGACGCGGGTGGCGAAACCCTCGGCCGACTCGGCACCGGGAATGAGGTCCCAGCGTTCCTGTTGCACCGAGGCGACCGCCAACGGGTCACCCTCGGCCATGCGCCGCCGGTACTCGCCACCTTCCCACTCTCCCAGCGACACCTCGCGCAGTCGCGGTTCCACCCGGGGCTCCAACCCGAGTCGATCGGCCAACGGTTTCGCCGTCTGAACCGTGCGCTGGAGCGTCGTCACGTAGATCGCGCTGATGCGCTCTCCGGAGGACACCAACCGATCGGCAACCTGCTGAGCCTGCCGATGTCCCTGGGCGTGGAGGGGCGGGTCACCGTGCCCGTCGCGCATCGGATGCGGTTCCCCCTCGACATAGGCCGCCGATTCGCCGTGGCGCACGAGCAGGATCTCACAGGCCCCGGGCGGGGTACGGAAGCGGGCTTGTCGGTATTCGCGGGAGGTCACGTGCGGCATTCTCGCGTGGCCCATGCCGACGGCGGTTAGCGTGGCAACATGCCCGAGAAGCCGTCGATCACCATCCCCGACCTCGATCCACCCACCACTCTGGACATCGTGGACGAGGTGGTGGGCGATGGTGCGCCCGCCATGCCTGGCGCCACCGTGGTGGTGCACTACGCCGGGGTGGCGTGGAGTACCGGGAAGGAATTCGATGCCTCGTGGAACCGTGGTATGCCGTTCCACTTCACCCTGGCCGGTGGGCAGGTCATCGCCGGATGGGACCAAGGCGTGCTGGGCATGCGGGTGGGCGGTCGGCGACGTCTCACCATTCCGCCCCACCTGGGTTACGGCGACCGGGGTGCTGGTGGCGTGATCAAGGGTGGCGAGACCCTGGTGTTCGTGGTCGATCTGCTGGATGTGCGGTAGCCGACGCGTTCACGCACGACCGGTGTCGAGGCGCAACAGCACCTGTTGCACCAGTGTGGCCACGTGTTGGCCATCTTCGTCGAACACATCTCCGCTCACCACGCCCCGGCCACCGGCCAACCCGTGAGACCGCATGGCGAACCAATGCCACTTCGCCACGTCGGTGGGGCGATGGAACCACATGGCATGATCGAGACTGGCACCGTGGAAGCGACGGCGATCGCTGTCGTCGCCCTTGGCCTCTGGATGTCGCTGGCGCGCCGGTCGCGAGGGAGCGGCGTCTGACATGAACGCCAAGGCGCACTGCTGCAGCACCACATCGTCACCCAGATCGGCGAGCAGTCGCACCCAACACCCCACCGGTTCGGTCCCGGCCGGAGCGCGCCGGTCGAGGAGCCGACCCCACCCCTGGTTCACCAGTGCAGGGTCGTCGGGGGCGAGCAGTCCCTCGGGCAGTGGCCCCACGGGTACATCCGCTTCGTTCTCGTGAACCTGGAACGACGCCGACAGGTTGAGAATGGCACCCGACGACTGCCGGGCCACCACCTGCCGAGTGCTGAAGGACCGGCCGTCGCGGAGACGTTCGACCTCGAACCGCACGGGTTCGGTATGCGTGCCCGGGCGAATGAAATAGGCGTGCAATGAGTGCGCCGGCCGATCGGGTGACACGGTGGCACTGGCGGCGGCCAAGGCTTGGGCGATCACCTGCCCCCCGTACAGTCGGTCGTTCCACGGATACTGCGCCGCCATGCCCACGAATGTGTCGGGGCCGTGCGGCTCGAGACTCAGCAGTTCGACGAGGGGGACGTCACGGATGCGCACCGGTGCTCAGGTGGAGGCGACGAAACGAGCGAGGATGTCGTTGAAGGTGGCACTGGGACGCATGGCAGCATCGGTCTTGGCGGCATCGACGCTGTAGTAGCCACCGATGTCGACAGGTGCGCCCTGCACGGCGATCAACTCGGCCTGGATGGTGTCGGCCGCAGCGGTGAGTTCTTCGGCCAACGGCGCGAATGCGGCCGCCAGTGCGGCATCGTCGGTCTGTGAGGCCAATGCCTGAGCCCAGTACACGGCCAGTGCCGCATGACTCCCCCGATTGTCGATCTGCCCCACCTTGCGAGCGGGTGACTTGTCGTGCTCGAGGATCTGCCCGGTGGCTGCATCGAGCGTGCTGGCCAACACCCGCGCACCGTGGTTACCGGTGATCTCGGCGAGATGTTCGAACGAGGCGGCGAGCGCCAGGAACTCGCCGAGAGAGTCCCAGCGAAGGTAGTTCTCCTTCACGAACTGCTGGACGTGCTTGGGTGCCGAACCGCCGGCGCCGGTCTCGAACAGACCACCGCCGTTCATGAGGGGCACGATGGAGAGCATCTTGGCACTGGTCCCCAACTCGAGGATGGGGAACAGGTCGGTGAGGTAGTCGCGCAGCACGTTGCCGGTGACCGCGATGGTGTCGAGGCCGGCCTTGGCCCGCTCGAGGCTGTAGCGGGTGGCAGCCGCAGGCGCCATCACGGCGATCTCGAGACCGGTGGTGTCGTGATCGGCCAGGTAGGTGCTGACCTTGTCGATGAGCTGAGCATCGTGGGCGCGAGTGGCATCCAGCCAGAACACCGCCGGTGCGCCGCTGAGACGGGCACGCGTGACGGCCAACTTCACCCAGTCGCGAATGGGAGCGTCCTTCACCTGGCACATACGCCAGATGTCGCCACGCTCGACCGTGTGCGACATGAGCACCTGACCGGCCGAGTTCAGCACCTCGACCACGCCGGCGACGGCGATCTCGAAGGTCTTATCGTGCGAGCCGTATTCCTCGGCCTGCTGGGCCATGAGTCCCACGTTGGGGACCGAACCCATGGTGGCCGGATCGAAGGCGCCGTGTTGCTTGTGGAAGTCGATGGTCTCGGCGTACACCCCTGCGTAGCTGGCATCGGGGATGACGGCCTTGGCGTCTTGTTCCTTGCCATCGGCATTCCACATGCGACCCGAGGTGCGGATCATGGCGGGCATGGAGGCATCGATGATGACGTCGCTGGGCACGTGCAGATTGGTGATACCGCGATCGGAGTCGACCATGGCGAGCGCCGGACCCTCGGCATACGCACGGGCGAGATCGGCCTCGATGGCCTCACGCTCGGCGGCGTCAGCCCGGTCGAGCGCCGAGACGAGGGCAGCAAGGCCGTCGTTGGGGTTCACACCCAGGCGAGACAGCGTGGCGGCATGACGCTCGAACAGTTCGGCGAAAAACACCTTGACGACGTGACCGAAGATGATGGGGTCCGAGACCTTCATCATGGTCGCCTTGAGATGCACCGAGAACAGGACCCCCTGCTCCTTGGCATCGGCGATCTCACGTTGCAGGAACTCGACCAAGGCGCGCACCGACATGAAGGTGCCGTCGACCACTTCGCCCGCCAGCACCTTCAGGCCGTCTTTCAGCACCGTCGTGGTGCCGTCGGCGCCACGCAGTTGGATGCGCAGCGTGTCGGGGGCTGACATGGTGAGCGACTGCTCGTTGGACCGGAAGTCGCCACCGTCCATATGAGCCACATGGCTCTTGGAGTCGGCCGACCATGCCCCCATGGAATGCGGATGGCTGCGGGCGTAGGCCTTCACCGATGCAGGAGCCCGCCGGTCGGAGTTGCCCTCGCGTAGCACGGGGTTCACGGCCGAGCCCTTCACCTTGTCGTACCGGGCACGGACGTCACGATCGACATCGGTCGACGGGTCGTCGGGGAAGTCGGGCAGGGCGAAACCCTTGGCCTGCAACTCGGCGATGGCCGCCTTCAACTGCGGCACCGAAGCCGAGATGTTGGGCAGCTTGATGATGTTGGCCTGGGGTTCCAGAGCCAGTCGACCCAACTCGGCCAGATGATCGGGGATTCTCTGATCTTCGGTGAGGTACTCGGGGAAGTTGGCAAGGATGCGTCCGGCGAGGGAGATGTCGGCCAGGTCGACACTGACACCACACACCTTGGAGAACGCCTGGATGATGGGAAGCAGTGAGTGCGTCGCCAGGGCAGGGGCTTCGTCGGTGTAGGTGTAGATCACGTTGGCGTTCATACTCGGTTCCGTCGGTGGTAGGGATGGACGGGCAGAGACTAGTGAGTGGGTGTGTCAGGAAGCGACGGTTGCACGCTCCAACACGGATCTCGCCTGGTCTGACGAGATGCCTCGCAGGGTCAACCGCTTGTGCCGGGAGGCTCCGCCACTGCGGATCGACACCTGGCGAGGACGCAGCTCGAACAGACTGGCCATGAAGGTGATCAGCGCCTCGTTTGCCAAGCCGTCGTGGGCTGGTGCCGCCAGACGCACCCGCAGTGCACCACCAAGTCGTCCTGCCACCTCGGTCCGGCGGGCACCGGGTTGCACCCGAATCGACACCACCACACCGTCGGGTCCTTCGACCACGTCGAACTCACCGGGTGACGACTCGGTCATGCCGCACGGCTGCCCCGCCCCAGCCTGGCCAGGGTGGCATTCAGTTCGGCCATGGCAGTGATGACAGCGGCGTGAAGGGTCAACCACGCGATCAACGCAAAGGTGGGCGTGAAGGGTCCCTGCTCGGTTCCCACCGACCACTCCACCAGTGACGTGCCGAACCATTGCAGCAGCCAGAACAAGGCGCCACCCAGGACGGCCCCGGGTGCCAGCGTGCGCCATGGCACGCGACGAGAACACAGCCGAAGCAGTCCCAACAGCACCGTCACGTTCACCAGAAGCGCCGCCACGGCACTGACCACCACACCGATCGCCGGCAGGCCGATGACCGTGATGGTGGTGGTGACCGCGGTCGCGGCCAAGGCCCGCAGGCCCACCACCATGAGACCGAGGAGGCATCGGGCACGCCTCTTGGCGAAACCCTCTCGATCTTCGAGCGCCACCTCCCACACGTCGTCGTTCATGTCGAAGATCTTCATGAAGGCTTTCGTGGCTGCCCACAAGGCCACCAGTCCACCGAGGCCGATGCTGGTGACACGTCCCGAGGCCGACCCGGCCTGGCGGACCACCTCGGGTCCTACGAGCGGGATCTGACCCACCACCGATGAACGAAGTTGTTCGAGATCCCACTTCATCACGTCCGTCACCAACGCCGTCACCGAGGCGAACACCAGCAGCAACGGAAAGACCGACACGAAGGAGAAGTAGCCGATCAGCGTGACATGGCGTCCTGTTCGGTGCGCGCGCCAACGGTCGACGAGCACCCACACCGTGTCCACGACCCGGTGCCGACGCTGCTTGCGCAACCAGGAGGTGACCGCCGTGAGCTTCACGAACGTGAGAACAGGCCCCCGGTGACTCCCCCAGAGCCCGACCCTCCACCGGGCAACAGCGCCTGAATCCAGCCGATCAACTCGTTCGGGTTGCGAGTCTGGACCCACACCCGACCGGGACCCTCGAAGTCCAGAACCAGGCCTTCACCACTCTTGAACATCTGCACCACCCCGCCAGTCGCCTTGCGGATGGTCATGTTCACCGTGTGTTGGTAGGCGACCATGTGTCCGGAGTCGACCGTGACGCGCTGACCCGGCGCCAGGTCCCACGCTTCGAGCGCTCCGTAACAGGCGAACACGATGTTGCCCTGCCCGGAGGCCCTGAGGATGAAACCGCCCTCGGATCCGAACAGGTTCTTGAACCCGCCCCACTGGGTGTCCAACTGCACGGTCGTCTCGTTGGCCAGCCAGCCACCCTTGGCGATGAACAGTGGCGACTGCTCGGTGACCTGATACGTGGTGATGTCTCCCGGCAGTCGGGCCGCGATGTCCACGAACCCTCCCTCGGCTGGCGCTGTGTAGGTGGAGACGAACATGCTCTCGCCACCCAGTACTGCCCGCTTGAGGGACTTCATGACACCGCCGTCAGCACGAGCTTCCAGGTTCATGTTGGCCGACATGGCCATCATGGCGCCCGATTCAACCTTGATGGCCTCGTGCGGAGCCAGGACGGCTCGGGCGACGGCGAATGAGGGTCCGTGACGAAGAGAGATCTCCATGGGCTCAGACTAGGCCTGCTCGAGAAGGCGTCGGGCCGATCGAAGCACCGCCTCGTCGATCATGCGGCCGTCGTCGTCGACACACACGCCGCCTTCGGCGGCCTCGGCCAACCGAAGGAGGCGACGCGCCCGCTCCTTCTCATCGTGGGTGGGGGTGAACACCTCGTTGATCACGGCCACCTGGGCCGGATGGATGGCCTGACGACCGCTGAAGCCGGCCGAACGCAGTTGCCTGGTGTGCTTGGCGAACGAGTCGAGATCGCGGAAATCGACACTGACCGGCCCTACTGGGCCACGGCGACCCACGGCGGCCAACCCCACCACCACCGACGTTCGCACTGCCCACCACACCGCCTCGGGAGCGTCGGGGCTCACGCCGAGGTCGGCCGCCAGATCCACCTCGCCCATGGCCAACGTGCTCACGCCTCGACAACCCGCCAGGTCGGCGCTCCGTTGCACGGCGAGGGCACTCTCGACCAGTGGCATCGTGATCAGGTCGGGATGCCGGTCGGCCAGGGTCATGAGTACCTCGGGCGTGGCCTTGGGGACCACGACTCCCTGCACCGAGTCCAACGCCGCTACTGCGTCGACCTCGTGGCCTTGGGTGGTGCCGGCATTCACCCGAACCCACGCTGCGGCCGGACCGACATATCCGCCGAGGAACTTGGCCACATGGCGCAAAGCATCTGCCTTCTCCCCCATGGGCACAGCGTCCTCGAGGTCGAAGATGACAGCGTCGGCACCGCTGTCTACCGCCTTGTGGAACCGGTCGGGTCGGTGGCCCGGTACGTACAGCCACGACCGCTCAGCCATGAACGTCTCGCACCGTGTACGAGGCCACCATGGCCGTGGCGCCGTCGTTGCGGATGACCCTGGCCTCGCCGGTGCCTTCGGCGGAGGGCGGGTCGCACTGGAACCATTGGCGGCAGCCAGCGAACATGGGGGCCGTCGCCTTGAACTGCCATCGGCTCAAGCGTGCGCCGACACTCGTCTCCACGTGTTGCGCCAACTGGAGGCTGGTGAGCGGCCCGTGCACCACCAGGCCCGGGTAGCCCTCCACCGCTGTGGCGTAGGGCAGGTCGTAGTGGATGCGGTGGGCGTTGAAGGTGATGGCGGAGAATCGGAACAGCAACGGCTCCTCGGGCCGCCCCTCCCTCTGCGATACCGACTCACCCGGTTCAGGGGCCGGACCAACGTGCGTCATGGGAACGGGGTCACCCTGGCTTCGGTACACCAGGGACTGCTGTTCGACCGCCACATCACGACCTCCCTGGACGTACCGGTGCTCCAAGCTCACGATCAGCAGTGCACCACTGGCACCAGAGGTGGCCTTGGTCGACATGATCGCCGTGATGCGCTCGGCCTCCTCGCCGACGACGAAATCGCCGAACCACTCGAGCGTTCCCGCACCCCACATCCGACGAGGGAAGTCGGCGAGGCGTGATGACGCCAGCCGCGGATGACCGTCACCCCCCAGACCAGAAGTAGGAGCCGTGGGGGTGAAGTACGCCCAGTGCCACAGGCTGGGAAGCGGTGAACCCACCCCGACGACTCGGTCACTGTCGAGCGTTGCGCCGATACGTCGTGCGTGCTCGGCGTCGATCGCGCTCACCGTGCGCTCAGGGAGTCCCAGATCCTCCAGTGACAGGTCCACGCTCACGACCCCACCTGACCTGCGGGGTCGACACCGGCCACGATGCCCCGGTCGAACAACGAGGCGATCTCATGGGTGGCGAGTCCAAGGTCCACGGCCAGGATCTCCTCGGTGTGCTGGCCCAGCCGCGGCGCTGGTCGTGGGTCCTCCCTGGCGATCTCGCTGAACGCCAACGGGGTGCCACCGACTCGCACGGTACCCAGACCCGGCTGGTCGATGTCGCGGAACACCGGGTTCTTCTCTGAGGCACGCCAGTCCTCCTCCAGGAGTTGACTGAAGGTCTGGTAGGCGCCCCAGGCCACACCGTGCTGGTCGAAGACGGCGGCCACCTCGGCCAGGGTGCGTTGCGCCACCCACGGGGCGATCAACGCAGCGAGCGCGTCACGAGCACGGAATCGGTCACCCTCCAGACGGAGGTCCACCTGGAACGCTCGCTCGATACCCCCCAGGTGCTCGCCGATCTCCACCGCCTCCACGAGCGACTGCCACTGACGCAGGCTGATGGCCACCACCATGATCCTGCGACCATCGGCTGTGGGGAAGTCACGACCGAACGCCCCGTACATGTCGTTACCGATGGGTGGACGGGCTTCGTTCATGAGTTGGGCCTGTGCCATGTACCCCAGGTTCGACACCATGGTGAACGCGACGTCGGCCAGCGACACCGACACGAACTGGCCCGTGCCGGTGCGGGTCCGAACCCGTTCGGCCGCCAGCAGGCCCACCGCCGCAGTGAGCCCGGTGGCCATGTCCCACGCAGGCAGTACGTGGTTGGTGGGCAGGGTTCCACCCGCCGGTCCGGTGGCATAGGCGAAACCCGTCGCCGGGTTGATCGTGTAGTCCACCGCCGTACCACCGTCTGGGTTGCCCAGGATGTTCACGTAGATCAGGTCACTGCGTTTGGCCCGCAGGCGGTCATCTGCCAGCCACCCAGATGCCGGGAAGTTCGACAGGAACACACCGGCATCGGGTCCGGGTGCGGTGATCAAGTCCACCACCAACTCGCGACCCTCGGGGCGACGGACGTCGACAGCGAAGGACCGCTTGCCCTTGTTCATGCTGGCCCAGAACAGGCTGGTGCCGTCGGGCATAGCGGGCCACCGGTGGTAGTCGATACCGCCTCCGACATTGTCGAAACGGATCACATCGGCACCCAGTTGCGCCAACGCCATACCACCAAGGGGAGCCGCCACGAAGGCCGACCCCTCCACCACTCGCAAACCGTCCAGTGCTCCCATGACAGGGAACGATGACCGCACCGACCGGCGGGGTCAAATCACCCGAACCGCAGGCGCTACTTGAACAACCTGCCCAGGCCTCGACCAGTCGCCCGACCGGCGGCACGGCGTGCAAGCCGCTTACCGACCGTGCCGCGCTTCACTGCGTTCACGTCACCGAGCAGTCGTGCCGTCTTGTAGAGCACACTGCGGATCTTCCCGATGCTGGCCACGAGCGTCACCCTATCCAGCGTTTGGATGGCTCAGCGGTTGCCGCCATTCACGAGCAGGGTCTGTCCGGTGATCCACGACGCCGCCTCGGACGCCAAGAACACCACAGCGTTGGCGACGTCCTCGGGGGTGCCGAGTCGGCCCAAGGGAATGCCGAGCCTCTTGGCGAGATCGGGGAGGTCTGCCTCGGATGCGCCGAAGAACTCCATGAACACCTCGGTGGGAACTGGTCCCGGCGCCACTCCGTTCACGCGGATGCCACGCGGTGCCAACTCCACCGACATGGTGCGCGTGAGGCTGTCGACACCGGCCTTGGCCACGGCGTAGGGGCCGTTGTTCGGCGACGGCTTGAGGGCGGCTCCCGAGGAGATATTGATGATCGAGCCGCCCGACTCGAGGACCTTGGCCGCGGCACGAGCGCCGGTGAACACCGCCCGCAAGTTCAGGTCCAGTTGGTAGTCCCACTGGCGGTCGGGCATGTCGGCGAGATGTCGTGGCGTGCGGTCATCGGCCCCTCCGGCGTTGCTCACCCACAGGGTCACCTTGCCCATGTCGGTCTTGGCCTGCTGTGCCAGGGCCTCCACGAACTCCCCGTCGGTGATGTCGCCGGCAATGGCCAGTGCGCGGCGGCCACGTGCGCGAACACCCTCGGCGACGGCTTCGATCTCATGGGCTCGTCGGGCGGTGAGCACCACATCGCAACCCGCTTCCGCCAAGCCGAGGGCGATGCCCTCTCCGATGCCCCGACCGGCCCCGGTCACCACTGCCACACCACCGTGCAGCGCGAATCGATCCAACAACGTCATCAGGTCTTCCCCCGTTCCAGCCCGCCTCAGGAGGCGGTGACCAACGGCGACAGTAGGCGCCCCAGTTCCTCGGCCAGCGAGACGGAGAAGGTCTGGGTGAGGTGATGCTGGTCTCGGTAGATGATGGTGCCGGTACGGTCCACCACCTGACATGGGTCGTCGGGGCACACCAGGGGCGTGGGGTCCACGAAGACGTACCGGTCTCCCACGCCGAGTTCGACCACCGCGTGTTGCTCGGCTTCGATGAGCGGTCGGTCACGACCGGAGCGACCGACCAGAGCGAAGTCACACGGAGAGGGGTGGTCGAGATGTGCCGACAGGCAGGTGGGTACGTCCTCGGGTGACCACGGCGTGTCGTGCAGACGAATCACTCGCCGCGCCGTCGACAACAGGCGCTCGGCGTTCGCTCGAGTCGCTTCGGCCCACCGGCGCCTCACCTCGTCCTCGTCCTCCACCCGTGTGAGGTCGTCGTCGAGGATGAGATTCACGTAACCGTGCGTGTTCACCATCACGATGGTTGCATCCGGGATGGCTGCGATGCGTTCCCTCACCAGTGCGTGCCAGTCGGCGCACTCACGGTAGGCACGCTTCAACATGTTGTTCCACAGTGGGATGTCGACCACGGGGCAGGCACTCTTGGTGAAGGCGTGGATGCGCCACGACTCCTGTCGGCCAAGCGCGTCCAGTGCAGGCAGCCAGTGCTGAGCATGACTGTCGCCCATCAGCACGACGTCCACGGCTCCGGCAGGATCGCCGAACACGCACTCGGTACCGGGTGAGTCCTCCACGATGGTGGCGTTGCAGTCGTCGCTGCGGGGCAGTGCGACCACGTCGGCTGCAGCCTCCACCGGTGTCATGGCCACCACACCCGCCGGCAGGACCAACTGACCCTGGCCGTCGTCGAGGGTGGCGTTCAGGGTGGTGGCGAAGGCCACGGGCAGGGTCACGGCCACGAGTCCGGCCGCCATGGACCGACGAGGTACCGAGGCCAGCCACCCCGCACGGCGAACCGGGTTCTCGATGGCGTAGTGCGACACCGCAGCCAAGGCCAACGACACTGCGACGGCCGCGGCGATCACCACGTCGGTGTCGACGCTCCACTGCCACCGCTGCGCCGCGACCAACCCCAGGCCGATGACGGGCCAATGCCAGAGGTACCAGGCGTACGACCAGTTCCCCACCAGGGTGAAGGGCCGCCATCCCAGGGCTCGTCCCGTTGCCGTCACTCCGCCCGAACCAGCTGCGATGAGCGCTGCGGTCCCTGCCACCGGCACCACCGCCGCCCAACCAGGAAACGGTGTGGCTGCGTCGTATCGCAACGCTGCCACCACGATGGCCACGACACCGCCAGCCGCCAACACCTCGCGGACCCCCTTGGGCACCCTGACCGCTCGACCGTCAGAGCGGGTCAAGGTTGCCGCCAGCAGCGCACCCACCGCCATCTCCCACAATCGGGCGTGCGTGACGTAATAGGCCTCGGGCCCCACACGGTTGGTCAGCGACACCGACACGGCGAACGACACGACGACCACGAGGCTGATGATCGCGGCGAGTACGGCGCGAACCTTGCCGGGGCTACCTCGGCGAGCGAGAAGGCACACCCCCAGCACCGCCAGAGGCCACACCAGGTAGAACTGCTCCTCCACGGCCAGAGACCACCAGTGGTTCACCAGGCTGTCGGCAGCGGTGACGTCGGAGTAGTCGGTG
>CAYMUC010000035.1:0-25888 GCA_964393535.1 uncultured Ilumatobacteraceae bacterium
CCATCAAGCACAAGTGCGCCGACATGCTGCTGGAGGTCGAGTCGGCCAAGTCGGCGGCCTACTACGGCATGTGGTGCGCGGCCGAGATGAACGACGAACTGCCGTCGGTGGCCTCGTTGGCCAAGGCCTACTGCTCGGAGGCGTACTTCCACGCCACCGCCGAGAACATCCAGATCCACGGTGGTATCGGCTTCACCTGGGAGCACCCGGCGCACCTGTACTTCAAGCGGGCCAAGAGCAGCGAGTTGCTGTTCGGCGACCCCACTTACCACCGCGAACTGCTGGCTCAGCGCATCGGCATCTGAGTCTCACGCCCGCCTCGGCAGCGTCGGGGGTAGCGTCAAAAACGATGGAACCGGTCACCTGGTTGTTCGTCGTCGGCGCTGCCGTGGTGGTGTTCGTGATCGCAGCAGTCACCATTGGTCGCGAGGCGCGACGGCTCGACGCCGTGGCGCCTCGTGCCGTGTACGGCATCGATATGGCCGCCGACTTCGTGGCGGATCTGTTGCCGGCCGAGACGCAGGCACGCCTCACCATGGACGAGTTGGATGCGCTGCTGCGGGCCCACCTGCGGTGGTTGCACGCCAAGGGCCTGCAACCACCCGACGTCATCGATCATCGCCAGGACATCGCCACGCCACTGGTCATCGCCGAGGACACGCTGTCGGCCTATCTGTTGGGTGAGGCCGATCGTCTGGGTGTCGAACTACTTGACGACGTCGATGTGGTGCATGTGGTCGAGGGGCACCTGGCCTACTTCGAGGCCATCGGAGCCGTTGGGCCCGAGGCGACCGACCCCGACGTGTGACTCCTCACTGGCCGCCGGGGATCAGGAACACTTCGACGTTCTGGCGGAAGGCGAACACATCGCCACGACGGTGACTGTCCCACCATGCGCCGGTGGGCAGGTCCGGAAGGTCGTCGTGGGCGCCGCCGGGCAGATACGTGTTGCCGATGGACTCCATCCACACGTAATGGCGCAATGCCATCGCGTCGGTGGCAGCAAAGCACTCCTCGTAGCGGACATGACGCACCTGGCGCCGTAGTCCCAGTGTGTCGAGGGCGGTGTGTACGTCTTCGGCAGAGGTGAACAGTGTGTGGCCCAGAAGCTGCTTGGCGGCCTCGATGTAGAACGAGTTGGAGGTGGGCAGGGCGACGATCGCTGTGCCCTGAGGATGCAGTGCCGCAATCATGTGTCTCAGAGCGTCGGTGAGGTCGTGTACCGGGACCCCGTACAGCGAGTGCATGGCCCAGATGAGTCCGAAGTGGCCGCGGGGAAGATCGGCCTGCTGCACGTAGTCGTTCCACGACCGGTCGATCGTGAACATGGTGGACGCCACCTCGCCGACCGCCTCGATGGCCGGCAGCACCGGATCCAACATGCTGTAGCGCACCGAACGCGCGGCGCCGTCGGCCAGCTCGGGGAACGTCGCATACAGCACCCGAAGCCACCGACCGGTGCCGCAACCCACATCCAGCACGTGGGTGTGGCCGTCGCTGCTGATGGGAATGGACGTCAGCCGCTCGGGCCAGGCGAAGGCGCCGGCGAGGCGGTGGTAGTCCTCCAACGGGTCCACTTTCGACGGTGACTCCGCCGGGGTGGTGGTTTCGCGCAACGGGTTACGAACCTCCAGCACACCCACGTCCTCCACCATGGTCCAACGGTGACCGTCCTCGGAGGTGCAGCGGGTCATCAATTCCAGTTGCAACTGATGCTGTGCGGTGGGCGAGAGGCGATCGAGTTCGGTCTCGATGCAGAACTCCAGCACCGCCCGACCCTCGGGAGTGCCGGCCAGCAGGTCGGTAGCGTCCAGCTCGGTGTGCAGCAGATGCCACGTGGCGGGAAGCCCCTCATCGTGGAGGGCCGCCGCAATGCCCTCGGCGGTGAGAAACGGTGTGAGACCGTCGACGGCCTCCATCAGTGCGGGAATGCCATGGTGGGCCGAGTGGATGACCACCACGCGACCATCGGTGCGAGTGAGATGACGCACCAAGTGGGCCACCAGTGCCCCTGGCTCGGGTACGTAGTACAGCATGTGCGAGACCAGCACCACGTCGAAGGGTTCGATGTCTGCGGGCAGAGCCTCCACCGGTGTCTCCAGCAGGGTCGCGGGAAGGTCGCCCAACTCCCGGCGGAACACCTCCAACGAGGCGGTGTTCATGTCCACACCGACGTAGTCGACGTCGGTGGTGGTGCGCAACGCCTGCAACATGGGCAGGTCCAGATTGCCGTCGCCGCACCCCACGCTGAGGATGCGCAACGGGCGGTCGGGCGTCACCCACGTGGTCGCCTGGTCGCACAGCCAACGTCGAGCGTCGGCAGCCATGGTGGAGCGGTTCCGTCGGAGTTCGTACGCGTGGTGGTAGTGCTGCTCTTCAAAGGGGACACCGGCTGTGGGGGTGGTGCCAGCGACTGGTTCTGGGGGCATGGACGGGTGTCTTCTCCTTTGGCGCGGCGAGATTCTCTCACCCATGTCAACGCGGCACAACGCGTGATGTCTACATCATTGACGCGACCGCGGACTACCGTGACTCGGGTGCCGCACCCCGAAGATCCCGAGCAGGCCAGCGACCTTCATCCCGACGACGTCGCCTGGACCGATGCTCTCGTGGTGCGTCCATCGCCCAACCACGGACTCGGTGTGTTCGCCCGTCGCTCGTTCGTGCCGGGGGAGGTCGTCGAGCGTGTTCCATTGGTGGTGATTCCCGACGAGGAGATGCACTTCGCCCGTATGCGCGGCACCATCATGCACCGGTACCCCATGCCGGCGGTGCCCGACCCTGACCACTCGGCGTGGATGTTGGGCTATGGGGCGTTGTACAACCACGAGCCCGACCCGACGCTGCTGAACGCTCGCTGGACCTACGCCGGGGGGCGCACGCTGCTGTTCATCGCGGTGCGAGACATCGCGCCGGGCGACGAGATCACCTACGACTACGGCGAGGACACCGGCTTCTAGATCATCATGTTCAACTGGTCGACGATTCGGCGCGCCAGTGCCGTGTCGCCCGTGCATGACCAGTGGCCGTCGACCGCAGGGTGATCGGCGCCGCCGCGACCGGTGGCCAGCACCACGAAGGCCTCGGTGCTCAGCGTGAGATCGGTTGCCACTGGTGAGCCCTCGGGCACCGCTGCCACCACAGCGGCTCGGCCGCCACTCACGGTCACCACGATGTTGCGATGTACCTCGCCGGTGATGTGAAGCATCACGCTGTCACCTTCGGGGGTGGCGGCTCGCTTGCCCACCACGATGGGCACCGTGCGCAGGAGACGGTCGATGGTGTGCTCGGCGGCAGGCCCAGCGAGGTGTCCGGGCACACCGGCGGCCCGACGCATGTCCTGTTCGTGCAGCCAGCAGTCCAGCACTCGGATGGACAAGAAATCGGCCACGGTGCCTGGCCCGGTCGGCGTCATGGCCGGCTGCGCGAAGTAGTCGTCGTCGGCAGTGGTGAGAGTGGTGCGGCGTTCGGCGGTGATGGCGTTCCACTCGGCCAGCACCTCGGCCCCGGCGAGACTGCGGCGAGCGTCGACCTCGTGCTCGTTCATCTCTCCGATGGGGTTCTTGGCGGTGCTCAGATCGGCGGCGCGATGGTCGGTGGCGGGGTATCCCTGCAGGACCCGTTCGATGGCGACGAGGTGCGACAGGTTGTCCTGCACCGACCAACCCGGGAGGTCGGTTGGGGTCTTCCACTGCGCCTCGGTGAGGCTGGCGCCGAGGGCACTCAGGGCATCGAAGGTGTCGAACAGCGCGGTCAGGGTGCGGGATGTTGAATCGTCGGCCATTGCCGGGCCTCCAGGTACGGGGCGAACGCCTGGGCGATCGCCGTGAGATCGGTGGTGGTCTTGGGCGTCTTCAGTTCGTACAGGCCAGGAATGCGGGCGTAGGCCACGGTCAGGTCCCACAGTGCCAGTGCATCAGGCCCGGCGGGGGCGGGGTGTACCACGGGGCCGAACACGGCTTTGGCCCGGGGGGTGCCCGGCCACAACACCATCAACGGCACGCCAAATCCGCCCCAACGCCGCACGGCCTCGTCGTGGTCGGCTCGGACGTCGTCGTGGGTGGTCGGGTCGGCCAAGGCCGCCTCCCAGGTATCGGGCGGTGCACCGATGCCCGCCAGCAACTCGCCTGCCACGACTGCGTCGTACGGTCGGCGACCCTCCACGTGCAGGGCCCGCCCAGCGACTTCGTACCAGGCATCGCACAGCGCTGGGTCGTGCCGGCGAAGCCAGGCCGCCACCCGCAGTGGCGTCCACCCGTAGGCCAGTGGCCGCTCCCACGGATGGGGCTTGCCCTCGGGGCGGTTCACCTCCTCGAGGCTGAAGAACCGCCAACGGATGGTCAACGGCCGCTGGGTTCTCACCTCACGGATCCACACCGATGTCTGGTACGCCCAAGGGCACATGGCATCGAAGTAGAACTCGATCTCGTCACAGCCGTCCGACATGGCGTCACCCCCTGCACGAACCGTAGTCGTCCTCGACTCGCCGAGTAGCCTGAGCACCCATGGAGCGTCCCACCAAGTTCGAGCACACCCGCTTCCTCGGCGACAAGCGCACGCAGTTGGTGTACGACCTCGACACGTGGACCGACGCCGACATCATCGACGAGATCGTGCGCGAGGAAGTGGGCCTGTGCTTCGGGCCCGACACGCTCGCCGAGGCCCGCAACCGCGGCTACACGTTGGCCACGCCGGGCAAGCGCCGTCGCAAACTGACGCCGCGGTCGGTCTGAGTCGGCGCTCGGGACAGGGCTCATGGAGGGCAACGGAACGTTCCTCTCCGGGTCGCTGACCCTCGAGCGGTATCTCGCTCGACCGGCGGGTCGCACCGAACCCATGCCAGGCGTCATCCTGTGTCACGGGTTCCCCATCGGCCCCCTCGACGCTCGGCGTTCGGCGGTCACGTTCCCCGAACTCATGGATCGCATCGCCAACGACATGGGATGGGTGGCCATGACGTTCACCTTCCGGGGGTGCGGACGTAGCCAGGGCGACTTCTCGCTCCAGGGTTGGGTGGACGACCTGCGTGCAGCCATCGATCACCTCATCGCCGAAGCCCAGCCCACGGGACTGTGGTTGGTGGGCACCAATACGGGTGGCTCGGTGGCGGTGTGCGTGGCGGCCGATGACCCGCGGGTGATGGGATGCGCTCTGTTGTCGGCCCGCGCCGACTTCGACGACTGGGCGGCGCATCCCCGACGGTTTCTCGAACATGCACGTGAGATCGGCGCCATTCAACGCCCGCAGTTCCCGCCGTCGTTCGACGAGTGGGGCCGTGAGTTCCGTCGCTTCAGGCCGGTGGACGCCGCTCGGCGGTTCGCCCCACGTTCCATGCTGGTGATGCATGGTGATGACGACGAGAGTGTGCCGACGTCCGACGCCAGGCAGTTGGCACGCGCCCACGGTGCGGCCGAATTGCGCATCATCCCCGGTGCTGGGCATCGACTACGCCACGACCCCCGGGCTATTGCCGTGCTGTTGGGCTGGCTGGACCGCCAGCGCATGGCCGCAGGGGTGTGAAGGCGGTAGGCCCGTCAGGGGCCCAGCAGTGCAGCAGGAACCACGGCGACGCCGTCCGGGCGTCGATACGCCCGTGAACCGGTGGTCACCACCACGGTGTCCAGCAGTCGGTCGCCCAGTTGCTGATGCAACCAATGGAGATGGCCGACGTCGTCGTCGGTCACGTGGCTGGCCAACTTCACCTCGATGGCCACCACCCGGCGGTCGGCGCGCTCCACGATCAGGTCGACCTCGTGAAGGCCTCGGTGCGTGCGGAGGTGCCCCACCTGGGCTTGGCAGGCCTGGGCGAACACCCGCACATCCAAGGTGACCGAGGACTCGAACAGCGGACCGAGGAACGGCCCGAGGCCGGACACGCTCAAGCCGAGCAGGTTCGCTGCAAGGGCGGGATCAGCGAGGTGGTGCTTGGGCGCGGCGGCCAGTTCAGCTATGTGATTGAACGTAGGGGCCCAAGCCGGGACCGGGTCCAAGAGGTACAGACCCTCGAGTGCATCTCGGTAGGCGAGCGAGGTAGAACGCGCCGGCTTGTCGGACTGCCCCCCAGTTGCGGCATCGCGTATCGCCTCGAAGGTGGCGCACGAGGCGGTGGCGGCCGCATATGCGGTGAGCCAACGACGCAGTGCCACTGGGTTGCGAACCGCGCGACCGGTGGTGTCTGCGACATCGCGGTCGATGGCACGTGTCACGTAAGCGCTGAGTTGTGCGTTTCGAACGCGGTCGCCAAGGCTGCGAAGACCGGGAAAGCCGGACCGGAGGATCTCGTCGACGTAGGTGGGCAGTCTCACCTCGGTCGTACCATCGACGGCCGGTCGTCCGCCGTCGAGGAGCGAGCGAAGTGACACCGTGGGGGTTGCGACGCCTCGCTCGACCAGTGTCATGGGTCGCATGCGCAGTGACAGGATTCGACCGGCACCGCTGTGAGTTCCGGGCCGGGGTGGTGAAGCCGAACCAGTGAGGAGGAACTGCCCGGGACGAGCCCCATCGTCCACGGCACGACGCACCATGTCCCAGGTCGCGGGAAGGTGTTGCCATTCGTCGATGAGCACCGAGGTTGGCCTTGTGATGGCCGAAAGGTCGGCCGCCAACTCGGCTCGGGTGTCGGGTCGCTCGAGGAGGTACACGGTGTTGGCGCGGGCCGAACCAGTGGCCGTCTTGCCCACGGCCTTCACCCCCTCGAGCGCAATGGCCGAGGCACCACCCGCAATGAGTGCATCGAGCTCGTCATCGATGATTCGACGCTGGTAGCTCCACGTTTTCACAGGCCCACGCTACAGATTCGGGACGGTCTGCACTACAGATTCGGGAGGGTCTGCGCTACAGATTCGGGACGACCGTTGGGGCCGTCAGGACGTGCGGCTGTGCCACCGCCAGGCCGTCTCGATGATGTTGGCGAGGTCGCGATGCGCCTTCCAGCCCAGCATCCGTTCTGCACCTGACGGGTTGGCCCACACCGCCACCGGGTCACCGGCGCGCCGTTCAACGATGCGGTGTGGCACTGGTCGGCCCGACACCGCTTCGGTGGCCCGGATGACCTCGAGGACCGAGGTGCCCACTCCGGTTCCCACGTTGACCGCCTGCCACGAACCTTGGGTGCCCGGTGTGGTGGCGGCCAGCACGTCCAGTGCTGCCACGTGCGCCTGCGCCAAGTCGTCCACGTGGATGTAGTCGCGAATGCACGTGCCGTCGGGGGTGGGGTAGTCGCCGCCGAACACCTGCACCTCGCGCCGAATGCCCAACGCCGCCTGCATGACCACGGGGATGAGGTTCTGCGAGTGCGTCCAGTCCTCGCCGATGACGGCGTCCTGCGACGCGCCGGCTGCATTGAAGTAGCGCAGACTGATGGAGGACAGGCCATGGGTGACGGCCTCCCATCGCAGCACGCGCTCGGTCATCGCCTTGGATTCGGCGTACACACTTTCAGGTGCAATCGAGGCGTCCTCGGCCACCGGGACGCCAGACGGTGTGCCGTACACCGAGCACGACGACGAGAACACCAGGCGCTGCACCCCGGCCATGTGGAGCGCTTCCACGAGGGCTGCCGTGCCGGCGACGTTGTTGCGCCAGTAGCGCTCGGGGTGGGCCATGGACTCGCCAACATTCTTGAACGCAGCGAAGTGCACACAGGCGCTCACGTCGTGGTCGGCGCAGACGCGTCGCACCAGGTTCACATCCGCGATGTCGCCCGTGACGAGGGGCGCATCGAGGACCGCCTCGGGATGACCGGTGATCAGTGAGTCCAGCACCACCACGTCGTGGCCGAGTTGGCGCAGGCGGCGAACGGTGTGCGAGCCGATGTAGCCGGCACCGCCGGTCACCAGGATGCTCACGACCACTCCGCCTCGTTGCTGGAACCGCCGTCCCGCACGAACGAGCGCGAAAGACCCTCGTGTTGTTCGAAGTGCGTGATCATGCGCCGCACGCCCTCCTCTACGGGGACCACCGGCACCCACCCGAGTTGCTCGCGCGCCATGGTGGTGTTGGGGCATCGGCGTGCGGGGTCGCCCTCGCGTTCGGCGGGCATGTCCTGGTTCACGATGATGCTCGATGAACCCGTGAGGCGAATGACCATCTCAGCCATGGCGCGAACGGTGAGTTCCGACGGGTTGCCCAGGTTCACCGGTCCCACGAGGTGGCCGTCCATCACGGCGATGAGACCCGCCACCATGTCGCTCACGTGGCAGAAACTGCGGGTCTGGTCGCCAGCGCCGTGCACCGTGAGCGGCTCGCCCCGGAGCGCCTGGGCGATGAAGGTGTTCACCACTCGGCCATCCTCGGGTCGCATCCGTTCGCCGAAGGTGTTGAAGATACGAGCGATGCGCACGTCGAGCCCGTGGGCGCGGCGGTAACCCATTGCCAGTGCCTCGCCGTATCGCTTGGCCTCGTCGTAGCAACTGCGCGGGCCAGTGCATGACACGTTGCCCAGGTAGTCCTCGCTCTGGGGGTGCACCAACGGGTCGCCGTACACCTCGCTGGTGGAGGCGAAGAGGTACCTGGCACCGTGTTCATGCGCGAGATTGAGCAGATTGCGCGAGCCGACAGCGCCGGTGTCCAGGATGTACAGCGGCATGGTGAGGAAATCTGACGGCGAGGCCGGCGAGGCGAGATTTGCCACCACGTCGAAGCGGCCGTCGGCCCGGCCGGTCACCGCTTCGAGATAGCTACTGGTCAACGGTGCGGTGATGTCGTGCTCGATCACTTCCACTCGGGAATGAGCAGCGATGCGGTCGAGGTTCTCGCGTCGTCCGGTCACGAAACTGTCGACGATCACCACCTCGTCGCCACGCTCTACCAGGGCCTCGGCCATGTGAGACCCGATGAAGCCGGCGCCTCCGGCGAGTAGCACGCGCATGGGTGGATCCTCTCAGCGTCCGACGCCTTGGTAGTGGAAGCCGGCGCGCTGCCACTGATTGCGCTCCAGCAGATTGCGGCCGTCGACCACCGCACGTCCGACCATGACCTCGGCCACCTTCGCCGGCTCAAGCCAGCGGAACTCGTCCCATTCGGTCAGCACGGTCAGCACATCGGCACCCTGGCATGACGCGTAGGGGTCACCGCACAGTTCGATGGCGGTGGGGAGTCCGGGCTTGGGACCCGTCACCGTGGGGTCGAAGGCCTGAACCCGAGCACCCTGAGCCAGGAGACGGTCGATGACCGCCAGCGACGGCGAGTCACGCAGATCGTCGGTGCGAGCCTTGAACGTGAGGCCCCACACAGCCACCGTGCGGCCAGCCAGTGCACCGCCGGCAGCTGCCCGAACCTTGTCGGCCATGCGGTCGAACTGCTCGTCGTTCACCGTCAGGACTCCCGCCAGCAAGTCGAAGCTGTAACCGGCGTCATCGGCGATCTTCAGCAGCGCGCGGGTGTCTTTCGGGAAACATGAACCACCCCATCCCGGGCCGGGGCGGAGGAAGTCGTGGCCGATGCGGTGGTCGGACCCAAGGCCCACCATGACATCGTTCACATCGGCGCCGACGCCTTCACAGATGGCGGCGATGGCATTCACGAACGACAACTTCGTAGCCAGGAAGGCGTTGGCGGCGTACTTGATGGTCTCGGCCGAGGCCGGGTCAGTGACGATCAGGGGAGCACCCGTACGCTCGTACAGGTTGGCCACCACCAGTGCGGCAGCTTGGTCGTCGGCACCCACCACCACGCGGTCGGGCTTCAGGAAGTCCTGCACCGCCGAGCCCTCGCGCAAGAACTCGGGGTTCGACACCACCCGTACGTCGGGACGGCCCAGCACCTGCTGCACCACCTTGGCCGAACCCACCGGCACCGTCGACTTGTTCACCACGATGCTCTCGTACGCCAGGTGAGGGCCGATCGCCCGGGCCGCATCCTGGAGGTAGGTGAGATCGGCCGATCCGTCGTCGCCCTGAGGTGTGGGCACGCACAGGAACACCACCTGGCGGTCGGCCACGGCGTTGGCGGCGCCCACCACGAACCCCAGACGCCCCGAGGTCAGGCCCTCGGTGAGCAGTTCGGCCAATCCGGCCTCCACGATGGGCACCTCGCCGGCGCTGAGACGGGCCACCTTGTCGGCATCGACGTCAGCGCACAGCACGTCGTGGCCGAGGTGTGCCAGGCACACGCCGGTGGTGAGGCCCACGTAGCCGGTACCGATGACAGCGATGCGCGTGGACACGGGGCGAATCTAGTGGTCGGGTGTGTCACCGGGTGAGAAGGACGGTGAAGGTTCGGAGGAACTCGGGGTGCACGGTTGGGGCATGGACGAACTCACACGACGCCGCATGTGCCGCCTCACCCCCGGGGTGTCCGTCGGCGACACCCACCAACTCATCGTGAACACCGACCACCGCGGTCGCCTGGCGCTTCCCGGTTATCCGAACCGCCGTTTCGCAGTGCAGGAACGGGCCGACGGCTCGGTGCTCCTGGTCCCGTCACACCTGCGCCAGGGGGAGGTCCGCATGCCGTACCCCGCCTGAGCCGGGCCGCGCCACGTACGCTTCGCCAAGTGGACGTGGTGATCGTGTGCGACCTCCGGTTCCCGGGTGGCACCTCCACCAGCGTGGCGCAGGAGGTCGTGGCCGCTGCGGGTGCCGGGTACCGGGTGGGTCTGGCCCACCTCGATGCTGCCAGTCTGCGAACCGATCGTCCCATTCATCCAGCTCTACGGGCGCTGCTCGATGCCGGCACGGCCCAACTGGTGTTGCCGGGACAACGTGTGCGAGCTGGTCTGGTCGAGGTGCGTCACCCCATGGTGCTGGCATCGGCCTTGGGGGGACCGTTGCCCATCACGGCGCAGCATGTGGTGGTGGTGGCCGGACAGGTGCCCGCCGATCGTGACGGCACGGTGCACTATCAGCCGGCCCTGGTCGATGCGCATGTGGTGGCGGCTTTTGGCCGTCGGGCTACCTGGGCGCCCATCAGTCCCGTGGTGCGGGCGGCTCTTCAGCCCGCCGCCGACGGGGCGGCCATCCGACTCGCCAACGACGACTGGGTCGAGGTCATCGACCCGACGCAGTGGATCATCGAGCGCCGCGGTCCCGTCGACCCAGCGCGCCCGGTGATCGGCCGGCACAGCCGACCGAGCGCGCTCAAGTGGCCCGCCACCGCAGCCGACCTGCTGGCCGCCTACCCCGACGACGGCTCGGTGGGGGTGCGGGTGTTGGGAGGCACCACCGGGGTTGCCGAGGTGCTGGGCTACGAGCCGACCACGTGGCAGGTGACGCCTTTCGGGGGCATGTCGGCGCGTGAGTTCCTCGCCGGTATCGACGTGTTCGTCTATCAACATCACCCCGACCTGGTGGAAGCGTTTGGTCGTACCGTGCTGGAAGCCATGGCTGCCGGTGTGCCGGCCGTGGTTCCACCCACGCTTCGAGCCCTGTTCGGTGACGCTGCCTGGTACGCCGAACCCCATGAGGTGCAGCGGTGTGTGTGGGACCTGTGGCGTCATCCCGAGGTCTACGGGGCACAGCGTGAGCGCGGCCTGACGGCAGTCCGGGAACGTTTCTCGACGGCGGCCCATGTGAACCGTGTGAGGCAACTCATCGGCGCTCCGGCTCGCAAGGCCGAGCCGTTGCCGCCCCCTTCGCTGGACCTCATTCCCCCTCGCCAGCGAGCTGAACTTCCCACGGTCATGGTCGCTGCCCTCGGCGCCTCACGCGAGCAGTTGGCAGCAGTGGTGAGCACGGTGGCGGCGCAGCGCGCACACGCCGGCGGGTTCGTTCCGGTGGTGGTGGGCACCGAGGCGGCACCGGCAGAAGCCGCCTCGCTCGGAGTGGTCGTCGAGACCATCACCAACCGTCGCAACGCCTCCATGCCTGCCGAACAGTGGCCCCAGTACGCCCAGGCGCGTCTCTCGCAGTTGGCCCGTAGGTATGGGGTCACCTCCATCACGGTGGCCGATCTGTCGCACCCCGACGCCGCCCTCGCGCTTCGCGTGCGTCCGCCTGCGGGAGGCAACGATGGCCGTTGACGGTCGACCGGTGGTGCTGCTGTGCACCTCGAACGGCGTGGGCCTGGGCCACTTGGCGCGCATGATGGCCATCGCCCGGGCGCTCGAACCCGACGTGCGGCCCGTCATCTTCACGCTGTCGGCGGCGGTGTCGGTGCCGGTGGCTCAAGGGTTCGAGGTCGAGCACCTTCCGTCGGCCGGTCATGCCGGACTTGCCCGCGACCCTTGGCAGCGTCTGCTGGAAGATCGCGTCGATCACCTCATCGGTCGCTTGCATCCGCAACTGGTCATGTTCGACGGCGTTCACCCCTATCCCGGGTTGGTCAGCGCGCTGCGGGGCCATCGACGTCGGGTGAAGCGGGTGTGGCAGCGACGGGCCATGTGGCGGCCCGGTATCGGTGCCGAGTCACTTGCATCGGAGCGCTTGTTCGATGCTGTCGTCGAACCAGGCGAGTACGCCGAGGCGGCCGACGCCGGCCTCACGGTCGAACGACGCACGGGGGAGCGCGTGCATCCGGTGGCACCCATCGTGTACGACGCCGGGCATCTCGACCGTGTCACGGCCTGCGAGGAGTTGGGCCTCGACCCCGCCGCCAGCAACGTGTTGGTGCAACTCGGAGCCGGCGCCATCAACGACGTGTCCAGTCTCACCGGTGCCGTGGTGGCAGCGTCGAGGCCACGTGGCGTGGTTCCCGTGGTCGCCCGCAGCGAGCTGTCGGCTCCTGATCCGTCGGCCGACGGCGACGCCATCGTGGTGCGGCGGTTCCCGTTGTCGCGATGGTTCGCCGCCTTCGACGGTGCCGTGCTGGCAGCGGGGTACAACTCGTTTCACGAGGCGCTGGCGCTGGGGTTGCCGACCGTGTTCGTGCCCAACCTGGCCACTCGCACCGATGATCAGGATGCTCGGTCGCGCTATGCCGCTGCCCAGGGTTGGGCCTGGCGATGGGACGGGACCGACCCCGCCGAGTTGGACCGTGTGACGTCGGCGTTGTGCGACCCGGCGCAGCGGGCCGCCGTGGTCGAGCGCCTCGGCACGCTCCCACCGGCGAACGGGGCGGCACAGGTGGCGCAGTTGCTGCGGAGTTGGCTGTGAGTGACTCCCGCTCAGCCACCGCTCGTAGCCGCCTGGGTCGCCTCTATTGGCGGGTGGCCGAACGATTGCCCGCTGGTGTGCGGCCGCGCTTCGCCCGTTTCGCCGTCACGGTCGCTCACGCCCGTCGGGCCGTACGACGGGTGCGGCGGCGCGCCGGGCGTTGGGTGTACCGGCGGGTGCAGTTGGTGGCCCGTCAGCGAGCCGGCCTCGAGGTGGTCCAGTGGGTGGCGCGGCGGTTCCCGCCCGTGCGCTTGCCAGGCACCGGTGCGGTGTGGCTCGTCGACGCCCGAGGTGTGGCTGCGTCCGAGGTGGCCGCCCGGGTGGTCGCCGTGCGCGGCCGAGTCGGTGCCCCTCGCCTGATCGCCCTGGTGAACGACCCTCGGGTGGACGCCCTTCGTAGCGCCGGGATCGTGTACGAGTACGTGCCCGCCAACATGGACGAAGGTGACTTCGAGGCGAGGCGCGAACTCCTGACCTGGGGCTATGGGGTTCAACGTGAGGTGTTGTTCACCGAGTTGTGACGTGCCGCGCTGCGTTCGCAGCGCCATGGTGGGCTAGGGTCCCAGGCGGCAAGGGGAGGATATGGCGCTGTCGCTCGACGAGATGGAACTCGTGGAGTCGTTCCGTGCGGGCGACCACGAGGCATTCGAGTCGCTGGTGCGCGCCCATCAGCCCGCCCTGTTCCGTCACGCCATGCGCCGCCTCAACGACGCTGCGGCCGCCGAAGACGCCGTGCAGGAAACCTTCACCCGGGCATACCGGGCGCTCGGTCGCCTCGGTGGCGACTACCGCCTCGGGTCGTGGTTGCACCAGATCATGGCCAACGTGTGTATCGACGAGGCCAATCGCCGTCGCCGTGAATCCGAGAAGTTCGACCGCGTGGCCGTGGTCGATGCCCGCAACACGGCCGAGCATCCGTCTGTCGAGTCGCAGTTGGGTCTGGACAGCGATCACACCGCTGTCGTGGCTGCCTTGCACACGCTGCCGGCGAATTACCAAGAGGCGTTGTCGCTGCGGTTCATCGAGGGTTACGACTACGACGAGGTCGCCCGCCTGTCGGGCGTCAGCGAGCAGAACGCCCGCGCCCGTGTCAGCCGGGCCCGCACCGCTATGCGGGTGGCACTGCGGGGTGTGGCGGCGGTGCCGTTGTTCGTCTTCGCCGTACTGCGCCGCAGCGACAAGGCAGCCAAGGCGTTGGTGGGTTCCAACGAGGCCGCTTCGGCGGCCTCGGCCAGCGCTGCGACCGCTGCTTCGCCCATGATGGACCTCGCCCAGCACGTCGCCGTGGCAGCGCCCCAGGCGGTGCCGGTGCTCTCGAAGGCGGCGGTGGGTATCGGCATGCTGGTCGTGGCCACCTCACCCACGACGGCACCCATTGTCATGGAGCAGATCCGCACCGAGCGTCCCGCGGCTCAGGTTGCGGTGGTCGAGTCGGCCGCACCGGTTGCGGTACCCCCGCCCGTGGTCGAGGCGGCTCCAGTGGTACCCGTTGCCGCGCCGGTCCCTGCCCCTGCCGAGCCTGACGTGGCTCCCCAACCGGCCGAGGCTGCTCCGACCCCTGTTTCGCCGGTGGCAGCACCCGCGCCCACCACCGTTCCGGTCGCCAGCGATGCCACGCCTGCGCCTGCCGACGCTGTCGACGCCCCGGCTGTCGTCGAAACGCCGGTCGAGACCACGGTGCCGGCCATCCCCGAAGAGGCCCGCACCGGCGGTGTGCTACAGGTGGGTGCGCTTGCGGTGGCGGCGTCCGGTCCGAGAGTCGACGTCACAGGCCCCGTGTCGCTGCAGGTGGGCGACGAGAATGTTGCCGGAACCTTGGTGGGTCGCCTGCGACTGGCCGGAAGCGTCGATGAGGAGGGCCGTGAGCGTCTCGACGGCGCCTTCACCGTGACGCTCGCCGATGGCCGTGGTATCGACCTGCGTCTCGCCGGTTTCGCCTCGGCCTCTCCCGACGGCGCCGATCGGGCCGTGACTGGCCTGTTCCGTGCGGCCAGCGACACCGTGGCGTTGTCCACCGCTGGCGCGTTCAGCGGTGTGCTCGGGGCGTCGTCCATGGCGCTCACCCTCGCCCCCTGACGCCGCCTCGCGTTCCGCGTAGCCAAACGGACAATTTTTGCGCGTCTAGCGACGCGGAATGCCGAAGACGGCCTGCTGAGGCCCTCATTCGGGCATGAAACTGCGTGAACTCGAGGCTCTCGCCCGCCCGCCACACGGTCTGTTGGTGCGCCACGATCTGCTGAGGGCTGGCTTTGCCCCCTACACGTGGCGGCGAGCGATCGTGACCGCCGCGCTTGTCGAGGTGATGCCCGGCGTGGCTGTGGTGCCCACCCGTCCCATCACCGACGAGGTCATCATGGCCGCTGCGGTGTTGTCAGTGGGGCCGAATGCTGTCCTCAGTCATCGCTCGGCTGCCCGACTGTGGGGCGTGGACGACGTGCCCGACCATCCCATCGACGTGACCCGCAGCGATCCACGCCACAAAGTCGGCGCCCTGCGGCGGCACGGCGTCGTGGTGCACCGCCCCACCGATGTATTGGCGTTGAAACCCCGCCTCGTGAACAACCTCCCCGTCACCAATCCGGTGCGCACCCTGCTGGATCTGGGAGCTGTGGCCCCATGGGCCGTCGACCGGGCGCTCACCCACTTCCGGGTAAAGCGGCACCTCACACTCGCAGAGGTGCGGGCAGCGTTGGTCGACCACGGCAGCCCTGGCCGTGCGGGCATCGGCGCTTTGCGCCAGGCCCTGGCCAACCAGCAGCTGGACGACCGACCCGCCGACTCGGCGCTCGAGGAGGCCATGGCCCGCCTGGTGAAGCGGTTCGGCCTGCCGCCCATGGCGTTCCACCACCGACTGGCCGGCTACGAGGTCGACTTCTGGATCATCGGCACATGCTTGTACCTGGAGTGCGACGGTTGGGCGTACCACGGCCTCATGCGTGATCAGTTCGAGTTCGACCGCCAACGCACCGCCGTGCTGTCGGGTGCCGGCTACGTGGGCGTTCGCTTCACCTGGCGGCAGGTCATGCGTGAACCCGGAACGGTGGCCGGGTTGATCTGGAACAACCTCGAGCAGTGGGCCCCGGATCTGCGCTAGCCGCACCCGTCAGCGCGGTCGGAATGCCTCGGCCGACCCCCAGCCGGTGGTGCCGCCGGACCGCAGCCCCAACGTGGCGCAGGCGGAACCGCCGAACACACCCGGATCGGGTGCGGGTCCGCCCCTCAACACATGCTGTTTCCACTGGTCCTCGAACGTCGTCGCTGCCGCGCACGGCGGTATCGAATGCTGCCCATCGAAGAACGTGATCAGCGTCAGGTTCGACGAGGCGGCGTTCTGCACCGTCAGGCGCGCCAGTTCGTAGGGGATCACCGGATCGGTCATGGTGTTCTTCATGAGCACCTTGGGCCCGCTGTTCCAGTTGGCGGGGTCCGAGAACTCGGGCACCCACGGCGGCGCAAACCCCACGCCCGACACCACGGCTTTGATACGGGGGTCCCGACTCTGCGGATGCACCAGGTACAGCCCGCTGATACCGCCCATCGATCCACCCGAGTACGAGATCTCCGATCGATCGATGGTGCCCACCAAGGTCGGGTCGGTCAGCACCACGCTGAGCACCTGGCTGATGTCGACGGCGTGGTTGGGGATGTCACGCCAGCCGATCTGCGACGACACCACCGTCGTGTCCTGTAACGGGAAACCGATGCACAGTCGCACGCCGTTGAAGCCGTCGCAGCCCGAGGGCTCGGCACCGATGCGGTAGTGGCCGGTCAACTCGAGTTGGCTCGTGCGCTCGGGGTCGGGCAGGCCGTTGTCGCCGGGGTTGTAGAGGCCCTTCACGTACATGGTGCGGGGCGTCTGTGTGGGGGCCGGCAGCGCAGCATCGGCCGTCAGGTTGCGACCCGACGTGTCGGTGACCTCGAACCAGACGGTGCCGGCCTCACGCCGTGTGACTCGTACCGACACGTTCTCCATGCCGGGCGCTACGCCCGCCTCGTCGGCACAGGGCACGCTGGAGGTAGGGGCTGCTGCGTCGTCGTCGGCGTCGATCCACCCCGCTACGTCCACCAGCAGATGGGTCGCGGTCGACGTGAACAACCGCACCGCTCCGTCGACGCCCACCCGGGCCATGACCGATCCGGCGATCGTCTGCCCGGCGGCGAAGTTCACGTTGGAGGCGTTGGGTTGCACCGTGCCGCAGGCATGGGCCGTCACATAGCCGTCGCCCACGGGGCCGGTGGCGGTGACGTTCAGCAGCACCGCCGCAGCGTCGCGCGGCACCCCGGCCCGGCCCGCCACCTCCAGAGCCACGGCGCCATTGCGGCCCAGCAGGCCGGCCCCCGCCCGACGCCCGTCGACCGTCACCCCGCCGCTGCGGGTGTCGAGCACTCGGGCCGGAGCCGTCAACATGCGTAGTGCGGTGGTGGACGACGAGGCGCCGGCCACGTCGACCACCACATGCGCCGGCGCCGAGGTGAACACGCAGACCTCGCCGGTAGCGCCCACTCGGGCGGTCACGGCGTTGGCGACGGTGTCGCCTGCGGCGAAGTTCACGTTCGACGCATTGGGTTGGGCGGCACCACACGGCCACACCGTCACGTAGCCGCCGGCCTGGGCGTCGGTCGCGGTCACGTTCAGCAGGGCGACCTGCGCGTCGGTGGCGATGCCGGCCTGTCCGCGCACCCGAACCCGCAGCGTCGCACCGGCGGCGGGCCTCGGACCTTGGCGGGTGTCGAGCAGACGTGCCGGTGCGGTCAACATGGCAGGCGCCTGGTCGCCTGTGAAGGTTCCCGAGGCATCCACCAACAGGTGCGTGGTGGCCGAGGTGTAGACGCACACGCGGCCCTGTGACCCGACGCGGGCGATCACCTGATTGGCGATGGTCTGCCCGGCGGCGAAGTTCACGTTCGAGGCGTTCGGCTGCGTGATGCCACACGGCCACACGGTCAGGTATCCGCCCGACTGTGCGCCGGTGACGGTCAGGTTGAGCACCACCACGGGCGGCGCAGCACCTAGGCCCGCCCGGCCGCCCACCTGTACCTGCGTGACGCTGCCGGCCGCACGCAGTCCCTCACCCTGCTGCCGTCCGTCGACCGTGGTGGCACCCGGTCGGGTGTCCACCAGTCGTGCCGGGCGGTCGATGGGGGAGAAGCCGCCCGAGGCCTGCACCGCCGACAGTCCCGTCATACCACTGGCCAGCATCGTCACGATGCCGGCGATCGCCCCACGTCGCCCCATTGGGGCAGTCAATACCAGCCGGGCTCGCATCCGCAAGAGGGATGTATTTCGCCGGGCGAGCTCGCTGGCCGGGCACTACGCTTCGGTGCGATGCGATGGGCGGCACGGCGGTGGGTGACAGGAGTGGTCGCCGCCGTGATGGCCGGGGCTGTCGCCGTGCCGGCCTCGGCCGACCAGCCCACGCCACCTCCGTCGAGTTGGCCCACGACCACCGGTGCCGCGCCGCAGATGGAGGGCTGGCCGAATGCGCTGCGCCTGTCGGGGCCCACGCGCTCACAGACGGGCCTGGCCGCCGCCCTGACTCTGCGGGGCCGAGGCGGCTACCCCTTCACCACCCCTGACCGCACTGCCGACTGGTGGGGGCTCGGGTCCTGCCCTCGGGCCGTGATCGTGGTGGCGGGCGACAGTCCCGCCGACGCCCTGGCCGCCAGCGCGCTGAGCGACCCGACCGGCCTGAGCACCGAGCCCTACCTCGAGCGCACCGGTGCCGCCGACCCACTGTTCGACCCCATCGGTGGCCGGGCCCGGGTGGACACCGACTTTGCTCCCATCCTGGTCACCCGCTCGGCTCGCCAGGGTGCTGTTGGACTCGAGGTGGCCACGCGCCTCGCCGCGCAGGACCTGCGCAACGGTGGGTGCACCACCGCTCGCGCCGCCATCGTGGTGGGCGGTACGGCGGCGGTGCCTGCCGGGGTGGACACCGAGTTGCTGAACATCGGCTACGAGCAGATCTTCCGTATCGCTGGCGAGTCCCGCTACGACACGGCCCGCCTCATCGCTCAGGCGTTGGGGACAGGCGCCACCACGGCTACGGCCTGCACCGACCCCCTCGTGAACGATGGCTCGGCCCGCATGAGCTTCTACGCCAACGCCACTGTCGAGTACCGCGAGGCCGCTGATACCTGCCGCCTGCTCACCCGGACCGTGGTGCTGGCCGACGGCGTGGTGGGAGCAGATGCGTTGGCGGCGGGGTGGTGGACGAGTGTCTGGCAGGTGCCGGTGCTGCTGCACGACGGCAGCGACACCCTGCCCGCTCGCACGGTCGCGGCGCTGCAGACCCTGGATGTGGACCATCTGGTGGTGTTGGGCGGCACGGGTCGCATCAGTGCAGCGGTGGCGTCGCAGGCGGCCACGGCGGCCGGTGCTCAGGTGGAGCGCATCGCCGGTGCCGACCGATACGCCACCAGCGTGGAGATGGCTCGCCGGTTCGGCGGTTGGTACACCCTGGGACGCGGTGCCGAGTTCGCCGGTTCGCTGGTGTGTGTGGCGGCGTCGTCGGGTGGGTCGGCCACCTCGCCGGGTCGTGGTTGGGCCGATGCCCTGGCAGCCGGGCCGTGGTGCGGGCGGGCCGGCGGGGCAGCGGCCAGGGTCAATGGACCGGTCCGGGCGCTCACTCCCACCACCGGTAGTGCACCCACCACCACAGGGGCCTCCACGTCGGTCACTGCGTCGGCGATCCGCCCGGCCCACGACGCCGTCCCCGTACTGCTGGTGCCTGCCGGTACTGCCACGCTGCCCGCCAGCGTCCGTGACCTCTTGGCCGAGGCATTCCACCCGGCCGACAACTGGTGCACCAGCGTGGCTGCGGGCAACGGCTGTCTCACGCCGGGGTTCGCCGTGGTGTTCGGGGGGTCGGGTGTGGTGGCCGACGCCGTGGTGTCGGAGGTGTCACGCCTGTTGTCGGGTGGTGCGACTCTGGGCGACTCGTACCTGCAGCCTGCTCTCGATCACGCCGTGTACACGCGGCTGTCCATGAGCCCGGTGTACGCCGACGGCACGGATGCACTGCTGGGAGTGGCGGCTGACCGCATGTGTGTGGCGCGCGATGCGTACCGCAATGCGCGCTGGCTGGTCATCGACGGAGCGCAGACTTCCACGACTTCGGGCCTGGGTAGAGCCGACGTGATGATGGATCGGCGCTATGTGGTGGATGGCGATGGCGTCGCACGGACCCCTGGCACGGGGGCACCGGTGTGCGTGCCGCTGCTGGCGCAACCCTCGGCGACGCAGTTGGCGGTGCGGGCCGTTGGCGTGTCGGGCCGCAGCACCACGGCCACGGTGGGTGCGGTGGTGAACCCAGCCAGTGTGGAGCGCCTCAGCCTCACCGGGCCCGTCGCCGCATCGGCCCCTGGTGTGGCCACCGGGGCCGCGTCCGATGCCAACACCAGTGGGGGAGGGCTCACCGAGTGGTCCTACCTCAGCGGTTCGGGGGGCCTGGGCGTGGTGTCGAAGGGGCAGTCCACCACCATCACTAGTGCGTCCACCGTCATCACCCTCACCAGAGGCCTCGACAACGCCACCGCCACGGGACCCGACACCTTCACCGCATCGTTCACCCTGGAGACGCCACTGGGCACGGTGCTGGGAACTGCTCGTGGTGAGGGCATCTACGGCGGCGGTGTGTGGCGACTGCGAGGGGTGGCCACCTTCACTGGTGGGTCGTGGAACGTGACGTCGGGTGCAGGTGGGTTCACCGCCGACATCACCGTGAACGGCATCGGTTTTGCCGACGACGCCGTCAGTTGGCGCATCGACGGCGTGCTGGGCTGAGCGTCGGGATTTCGCCGCCTGACCGTCGCCCGTTGCTGCCGCGAGCCATCCGGCGCCCCACATCATGGTGTGGACCCTGTCGATGAACAGGTGGTGCGGCTGGCCTCACGCCGATGGGGAGTGATCCCCGTGCTGGATCTGAGCCGCGTGGGGTACGGGCCGTGGCTGTCGAACAAGCAGGTGCGCCTGGGGTTCTGGATTCCGGTGGCCAGGGGCGTGTGGCTGCTGGCGGCGTTTCCTCGGTCGTGGTTCCAGGACCTGACCATCGCGTGGGCGGCGTCGGGGGAGCGCGGGGTGGTGTCCGGGCGCTCGGCGGCGGGTCTGCATCGCCTGACCGGCTTCGCGCCGGTGTCGTGTGCCGACGATTCGCTGCCCGTCGAGGTGTCGGCACCGCCGCCCGACCTGGCCGACGTGACCATCGACGTGGTCACCGGCCTCCCCGTCACCAGCGTGGCCCGCACCGTGGTCGACCTCTCGGCATCACGTCTGCCCGATGCCCGGCCGCGCCTCCCCGGACGGCGGCATCCCGGCGAACGTCGGTTACTGCGGGTGCTCAGCGCGGCGGGGGAGTGTTGACCGACTGATCGCCAGCATCAGGCCGGGGTGCGGCACCCCAGTTGGTCGGCGCGGGCCTCATACGTGGCGTACACCAACACGGTCGGCACTGCAGTCGGTGACGACACTTGAACGGACCCTTCGCCATCCGGAAGGCGCACACCCAGTGATTGCTGACCTGATGACGTGCGAATGACCAGCCAACCGCTCGACGCGTTGGCAGCGGACACCTGTACTTCGTAGGTGCCGGTGCCGTACGGCCCCACCGGCCGTAGTGCCACGTCGCAGCGGAAGGGGGCAACCAAGGTGGTGGGGGTCGTCTGGGTCGGTGGGCTTGTGACACCGCCCGGTGCTGTCGTGGGCGCCTGGCGTTCCATCGGCAGTGTGCTGGTGGTCGAACCGGTGGCGTTGCCGGGTTCGCCGCCTTCGGTGTCTGACCCCTCCGACGTCATGGGTGGGCTGAAGGGAACGCTCCATGGGGGATTGCGGACGTACCAGTGGACCGTGAAAGGTGGCACCGGTGGTTGTGTGGGAGGAGGGGAGGGGGGTGGAGTCGGTCCGGTTGGCGAGGGCACCAGTGAGGATGACCCGTTCGAGTCAGCGGAGCCAGTGGCGGGAGTGACGGAGGCACCCGTTGTCGATGCCGCTGGGCGGTCACCTTCGCCGTCTGCTTGTTCGGCACCGATGCTCGCGCTGTTCGAATCGGTCCCCGTCGTATCTCTCATCGGTATTGAGAATGGGGTTGAGGTAGCCGCCGACGGGCTAGCGCCGGAGGGGGTCGAAGGCGCCGTGATGATCGACCCGTTCGGGTCGGCGGGATCCGACGCGGCGGTGTCACCAGTGGTGCATCCGGTCAGATAGGTGACGAGGAAAACACCTGATAGACACAAAAACACGCGGAAGTACCTATTCACATCGCGCCTAGCCCGTGCCATAGTTCGTCACGGTAGTTGCAATTGCCAAGGGAAAGGGCGCGCTTGGCCATGTCGAGACGCTTGTGGTTATGGGGACAGTTGCAGATAGCCGGTGAACCAGTACGAACATCCGCGCGCATGCGACGTGTGGCCATGTCCACGCTCGTCGCGGTGGTCACCGGGGTGCTGGCCTTCGCTGTACCGACACAGGCCGCGCCTGCGGCTGTGGACAACGCCACCACGATTGGGGTGCTCGCAGAGCAGAGCGACCCCTTCGCCAGCTCGATCGACCTGGCAACGTGTAACCGGAACCTCGACATACGGCCAGCGGTCATGGGGACGGTGTCGGCGCAGACCGGGCCAACCCCCGGACCGCAGGCAGAAGCACTCGTCGTCGCAGAGCGCATCGGCGACGACCAGACAGGCTCCATGTTCCTCGCCTGTGCTTTCTCGGATGCGCAAGGACGATTCGCACTCGACGTGTCGACGTCCGCCTCCTACGAAATCGTGGTCGATGCGCCCACCACCTCGGCCTACGGTGGCGGCCATCGGAGCATCGTCATCACGCAGGACGGTGGCTATCCGGCCACCAGTCCGATTCTCGACCTCGGCCTGATCGACCTGAAGCCGACCCAGTTGTCGGGTTGGGTGAAGGTTGACGGGCAGGAGGTTCCAGCGTTCGGCACGCCGAACATGCCCGGAGTCACCGTCTGCCTCGAGGTTCCGGGGCACTCTCCGCCAACGGCCAGTTGCAGTGTGCTGCGAGCCCGAGCCTTCGATCCGCAGATGCGCTCAAGGTTCACGCTTGGCAGTGCCACCAGCAGTCTCGTCGGGGCCACCGTGTCGGCGTATGTCGGACCAGGTGGCGGGTGGGGCTTTGGAAAGCGAGTGCTGACCGTCTCCGACGTTCAGTCGCTTCCCAACCTGGGCCTCGAAGTGGTGGCGAGCCTGTTCGAGGGCGGTGGAACGGGACCGCAGTTGGGCAATGGCTGCGCCCAGAACCAGCAACCCACGTTGACCGGTACCGTGACAGCACCGGGCGGCGCCGCCTACCCCACGACCATCTCGGTCCTGACCAGCGGCGAGGCCCTGTCGCAGGGGCAGGATCGTTACAAGGGGTTCTCGTCGACGAATCTCATGGATGTCACCGACCAGAACGGCAACTACGGGTTCTGTGTCGAACCCCTTGGCGAGAACGAGTCGTGGATCACGACATACGCCGTCCAGGCCCATCCCAGCGATGGACAGTACGGCCCGACGACAGGTCGATGGTTCGTGCCCCCGGAGTGCGCGACGACGACCTGCATCGACAACATCGTGATGAGGCCTCGGCTGACGGCTGGAGCGATCACAGTGGCCGATGGCCAAGTGTCAGGCGGAGACCAGTTCGCTCTTGCGCTCAGCGACACCGAAGATGGCGGTCGCTACCTCGACGGCACCAGTGTCACCTACGACGGTGGCCAAACCCTCCCGTTCTCCCTCGCCCAGCCCAGCACCAGCGCGCTGCCCCCCGGCAGTTACGAGTTGGTGGTGCGACCCGACGATTGGGTCATGCTGCTCGAGGATCGGTTCCCCTTCGTCATCGACGGCAGCAACGCTCTGGTACCAGGCCCACGGTTCGGCCCAGGATCCACCGCCAACAACCTGGTGGTCACCCTGAGCGCAGCCAACCTCACCGGGGTCGTGCTCCAGTACAACGGCACGCCGTATTCCGAATTCACCGCCCAGCAAGTGGACATCATCCGAGATGACTCCACGGCCTGCCCGCCTAGCCAACTGAACAGCCTGCCGTCGTCATGTCGTGCCCCGTCCGGGTGGCTGCAGCACTGGCAGAACTCGTGGAAGGCGGCGATCACACCAGGAGACTGGTTGATCGTCGCCGAGATCTACCGCCAGGGACTCGATCCCCGGTCCGCAACCGGAACGTTCACCGTGGGGCAGGACGGCGCCGTCACGTCGGGTGTGAACACGAGTGTGTTCGCAAGCGGTCAAGCGCCTCCGATGGTGAGCCTGTTCTTCGACGAGGACGCACCGCAGCCGAACCCGCCGCCTCCCCCCAACCCGCCGAACCCAGGGTCCAGCAACGGCTGTGTGGGCTCGCAACCGCCCGATCTCACGGGTTCGGTCACACTGCCCGGGGGCGCTGCCTACGTCACGACCGTTTCGGTCCTGGCCAGCGGCGACGGCCTGACGTCGAGCAATCAGCGCTACCGCAGCGAGGTCAGCGAGATCTTCTCCACTCTGACCGACCAGAACGGGCAGTACAGCTTCTGCACCGTCGATATCGGATACTCGCAGAACACGACCTGGGCGCAGACCTTCACGGTGCAGGCACAACCCCTGTCGACCGATGCCGCCTACGGTTCCACGACGGGCACATGGCGTTGGACCTTTGCCTGTAGTTCGCAGGAAACCTGTGTCGAGAACATCGAGATGCGGCCGCGCTTCCTCGCCGGAACGGTGCAGTTACCCGAGGGTCAACTGGTCGGCAACGGCGATTCGCTCCGCCTCGGACTACGCGCGGCCGGCCAGAACGCATCCCACTACGACGGCGTCGTGCTGCGAGATCGCACAACACAGAACCGACCCTTCGCCTTCGGTACCCCACCTTCGGGCACGTTGCCAAATGGCGACTACGAGTTGGTGGTTCGGGCCGATTCGGGAGATGAGTCGCCCACGCTGTTGCTGGGCGACACGTTTCCGTTCGAGATCGCGGGCGGAACGGTGCAACCGGGTGTGCGATTCGGGCCCGGTTCCACACCGTCGAGCCTCGTGGTCACTCTGTCGGCGGCGAACGTCACAGGGGAGGTCGTCCAGCAGAACGGCACCCCGTTCCCACAGAACCAGTTGAACGAGATCGCTGTGATCCGTGACGTGCAGGGTTGCTCCGTCGACGAGTACTACAACCTGCCCGCGTCGTGCTTCGCCGTATCTGATCACTGGCGTCGCAACGACAACCAGTGGAAGGCAGCGTTGAGCGACGGGGACTGGGTGATGCGGGCCGGTATCGACGGCCTGACAGGTATCGGACGTTTCTCCGTCAGTGGAAACGGCACGGAGTTCACCAGCAGCAGTTCGAACCTGGACGTTCTCACACAACAGATCGGCGCCACGCCGATGCTGCGCCTCAAAGTTGGCAGTGGGAATTTCCGTGCGCTACCGGTTCGGCCTACGGCCAACAACACCAGTGTCAGTGGCTTGCAGGCGAACGTGGGTCGCTGGAACGGCAGTTGGTTCTCGGGAGTCAGCGCCAACATCCGCGGCGACAGTGGTGAGCTGGTCATGAACCTCACCCAATCCGGCATCTACCAGTTCACCTTCGAACCGCAACGCAACTACGGATCGGGATACTCCTCGATGACGCCACCGGCCGACGTGGCGAGCACCTCGCACATCGTCGAGATCGAGGTCGCTGGTTCGTCGGCGACCATCACCAAGTCGTGTTCCTTCGAGTACGGCGCCGGCCCGCCCACACCACAGTGCACTGCCATCGAATGGGCGACGGTGTCTGCGGGGGCCTCATTCGGGGCGTATCGCTTCGAGTTGGATATCGCAAACATCGAGGTCGCCGTCTGCGCGCCCGCCATCGACGGCACCCCGTG
>CAYMUC010000036.1:0-25574 GCA_964393535.1 uncultured Ilumatobacteraceae bacterium
GTCGGGGGTGACGACGTTCTTCAGGCTCTTGCCCATCTTGCCGTACTCGCGGGTCACGGCCTCGCCCTGCCAGGCGTAGGTGCCGTCGACCTCGGTGACCTCGTTGGCGGGTACGGCCTGGCCGCGGGCGTCGCGGTAGGCGTAGGCCTGGATGTAGCCCTGGTTGAACAGGCGGTGGAACGGTTCGCAACTGGACACGTGGCCCAGGTCGAACAGCACCTTGTGCCAGAACCGGGCGTACAGCAAGTGCAGCACAGCGTGCTCCACACCGCCCACGTACAGGTCCACACCACCGGTGTGGCCCTCGTGGCGGGGACCCATCCAGTAGCGCTCCACCTCGGGGTCCACGAAGGCCTCGTCGTTGTCAGGGTCGAGGTAGCGAAGTTCGTACCAACAACTGCCCGCCCACTGCGGCATCACGTTGATCTCTCGGCGGTACGTGCGCGGCCCGTCGCCCAGGTCCAACTCCACCGTCACCCAGTCCGCCGCACGGGCCAGGGGAGGGATGGGGTCGGTGACGTCGTCGTCGGGGTCGAGGGCCTGGGGCTTGAAGTCCTCGAGTTCGGGCAGGACCACGGGCAGGTGCGATGCGGGCAGCGCCACGGGTTGGTCGTGTTCGTCGTAGACGATGGGGAAGGGTTCGCCCCAGTAGCGCTGCCGGCTGAACAGCCAGTCGCGCAGGCGATAGGTGACCGCGGCCTCGCCGTGGCCGTGCTCGGCGAGCCAGGCCACAGCGCGTTCCACGGCCTCGGCCACCGAGGTCAGGCCGTTCAGGTCCAGGGTGTTGTTGGACGACGCCACGTAGGGGGCGTCGCCCACGAATGCTTCGGGCCACTGCGTCGTGTCCACTGCGGCGTCGGCGGTGAGCCCCCGCTCGGTGAGCCACTCGACGGGGGGTTGCTGAATGGCGGGGATGGGGAGGTCGAAGCGGCGGGCGAACTCGAAGTCGCGCTGGTCGCCACACGGCACCGCCATGATGGCGCCCGTGCCATATCCCATGAGCACGTAGTCGGCCACCCACACCGGCACCCGGGCGCCGTTCACCGGGTTCACGGCGTACGAGCCGGTGAACTCGCCGGTCTTGATGCGTGCATCGTCGGTGCGGTCAGCGTCGTCGGCAACCGCCGCTGCCTGCACGTAGGCCTCTACGGCGTCGGCGCGGTCGGGCGTGGTGAGTGCCGACACGAGGGGGTGTTCGGGTGCGACCACCACGAAGGTGGCGCCGAACAGGGTGTCGGGCCGGGTGGTGAACACGGTGATGGGGCCGTGATCGGTGGCGAACTGCACACGTGCACCAGTGCTGCGGCCGATCCAGTTGCGCTGCATCAACTTGATCGGTTCCGGCCAGTCCAGTCGGTCCAGGTCGTCCAACAGACGGTCGGCGTAGGACGTGATGCGCATCATCCACTGGCGCATGTTCTTGGAGAACACGGGATAGTTGCCGATGTCGCTACGGCCTTCGGCGGTGACCTCCTCGTTGGCGAGGATGGTGCCCAGACCCGGACACCAGTTCACCGGCGCCTCGGACAGGTAGGCCAGTCGGTGCTGGTCGACGAGCGAGCGTCGTTCCGGAGCCGACATCGCCGTCCAGGCGCGTCCGTCGGGTGTTGGCCTGGTGCCGTTGGCGAACTCGGCCTCCAGTTCGGCGATGGGGCGGGCCCGCCCGGCGTTCGTGTCGTACCAGGCGTTGTAGATGGTGAGGAAGATCCACTGTGTCCACCGGTAGTACGCCTCGTCGGTGGTGGAGATGCTGCGTCGTGGATCGTGTGCCAGGCCCAGGCGACGCAACTGGCGGCGCATGTTGGCGATATTGGCCTCGGTGTTCACCCGCGGGTGGATGCCGGTGGCGATGGCGTGCTGTTCGGCGGGCAGACCGAAGCTGTCGTAGCCCAAGGCGTGCAGCACGTTCACCCCGCACATGCGTTGAAAGCGCCCGAACACATCGGTGCCGATGTAGCCGAGGGGGTGGCCCACGTGCAGGCCGGCTCCGGACGGGTACGGGAACATGTCGAGCACGAACATCTTCGGACGGTCGGGGCCGGCGCCCTCACCTGCCAACGATCCCACCGGATTGGGGGTGTGGAACGTTCCTTCGGCGTCCCACCGGTCCTGCCACCGCAGTTCGATGTCACGCGCCAGCGATGCGCGGTAACGGAAAGGGGTTGCGTCGTCGGCGGCGGGGGTGGGGGACTGAGCCATAGCGGCGCCATGGTAGGGCCCGATCAGGGTGAGCGCCGAGGGCGGCCACTAGCGTGGCGCACGACATCGCTCGATCTCACCTCACTTATGACCCCACCGAACGCGCTTCATCACCGCCCGTCCACCATCGTCGACCGTCTCATCGCAGCGGCTGAACGGAACTCGGGTGTCCATTTCGTCGGCGCTTCCGTGGCGTCACCCGACGGTCCGGTGCATGTGCCGTACCGCCAACTGCACGATGAGGCGCGCCAGGTGGCCGCCGCCCTGCAGGCGCGTGGCATCGCGCCCGGGGACCACGTGGCCGTGTTGGGCCCCACCAGTCGATCGCTGATCACCATCGTGCAGGGGTGTTGGCTGGCGGGGGCCGCCAGCATGGTGTTGCCCTTGCCCATGCGCATGGCGTCGCTGGAGGCCTTCGTGGAAGGCACCCGGGCGCGCATTCGCCACGGTGATGCGAAGTTGGTGCTCATCGACGATGCGCTGGCGGCCTTCTACGAGGCTGTGCCTGGTGATCCTCCCATCGAGCCGATGGCCTCGGTGCTGCCAGGCGCTGCGGGAGTGCCTTCGGCCGACCGCTGGGAACAGCCGCCCATCGACCCCGAGCGGTTGGTCATTCTGCAGTACACCAGTGGCTCGACCAGCGAGCCCAAGGGCGTGATGATTCCCGATCGGGTGCTGCGGGCCAACCTGGACGCCTGCTGCGATGCCGCCGACCTGTCACCCGACGACGTGATGGTGTCGTGGCTGCCGCTGTACCACGACATGGGTCTCGTGGGGTTTCTGGCACTGCCCCTCACTACCGGTACCACGCTGGTGCAGGCGGCCCCGCAGGACTTCATGGCCAAGCCGTTGGCGTGGATGCGCTGGATCAGCGACTACCGCGGCACCGCCACGGCCGGGCCGAACTTCTCGTGGGTGCTGGCCACCCGTGCTCTCAAGCGTGCCGAGGGCCTCGACCTGTCGTCGCTGACGCTGGCGCTGTCAGGGGCCGAACCGGTGGATCCAGTAGCAGTAGACGCGTTCGTGACCGAGGCGTCGCGGTTCGGCTTCCGGGCCGGCGGCGTGTTCCCCGCCTTCGGTATGGCCGAGGTCGCCATCGGAGGTTCGTTCCCGGTGCGCGGTCGCGGCCTGGTGTGCGATGTGGTGGATCGCGAGGTGCTGGAGCGCGACCGGGTGGCCAAGCCGGTGGTGGTCCACGATCCCGACGACCTGGCCCTCAGCGCTCGCAGTCTGCCGTTGTTGGGTCGACCTGTACCGGGTCTCGAGATGCGCGTCGTCGACCCCGACACCAAGGTGGACGTTCCCGAGCGGCATGTCGGGGAGTTGTTGATCCGCGGTACCTCGGTGACCCCTGGGTACTACAAGCGGCCCGAGGCGACTGCTGCGCTGTTCCACGACGGATGGCTGTGCACCGGCGACCTGGCGTACCTACTGGACGGCGAACTGGTGCTGTGCGGCCGCATCAAAGACGTGATCATCGTGGGTGGCCGCAATGTGTTCCCCGAGGACATCGAACGGGCGGTCGGGGTGATCGACGGCGTGCGTGCCGGGAACGTGATCGCCTTCGGCATGGACGGCTACAAGGGCAAGGAGAGCGTGGTCGTGGTGGCCGAGTCCAAGGGCGGCGACCTCGAGGCCATTCGCAACGCCATCCACCACCGCACCCTCGATGTGTGCGGACTGCCACCCCGTGATGTGCTGTTGGTGCAGGCTGGCACGTTGCCCAAGACATCGTCGGGCAAGTTGCAGCGAGCGAAGTGCCGTGAGTTGTACCTGAACGAGGAACTGGAACTGCTGGCGTCGCCGGGCGCCAACTGAACGCCATGCGCTGGGTGTGGTCTCCGCGGCACCGGGGTCACGACCCCGAGGTGGAGTTCGAGGAGTCTCGCCTGCAACCGGCCTTCGAGCACGCTGGTCGGGCCGAAGCCATCGCCACAGTGTTGGCGAACGAACCTCGGTTCCAGCGTGTGGAGGCCTCAGCGTTCGGGGTCGAGCCCATTGCCGCGGTGCACGACCCGGGGTTGGTGGCGTTCCTGGAGCGTGGCTGGCAGCAGTACCAGACCGAGGTGCGCCCCACAGCGCAGGTGGTCGCCGACGTGTTCGCTTCGGACGATCTGTGGCGGGGCATGGGACCTGGCACCGAACCGCCCCTGGTGGCGGCTCAGGTGGGGTGGTGGGCCTTCGAGACGACCACGCCGTTGCTGGAGGGCACCTACGACGCCGCCCGCAGTGCCGTGGACGTGGCGCTCACGGCGACACAGTGCGTGCTCGAGGGCGACCGTGTGGCGTATGGCCTGTGCCGGCCACCGGGACACCACGCCACCAGTCGTAGGTACGGGGGCTACTGCTTCTTCAACAATGCGGCCGTTGCCGCCCATCACGTGGCCAGCACCACCGGTATCCGGGTCACGGTGTTGGACGTGGATGTACATCACGGCAACGGCACCCAGCAGATCTTCTACGAGCGGGCCGACGTGCAGTACGTGTCCATCCACGGCGATCCGGCCGCCACCTATCCGTACCACGTGGGCTTCGCTGATGAGACGGGGTCGGGGAGGGGTCGGGGAGCGAACCTGAACCTGCCGTTGCCGGTGGGGACCGGCGACGCCGAGTACGCCGTGGCGTTGGCTCGTGCCCTCGAGGCGGTGGATGCCTTCGACCCGTCGCTCGTGGTGGTGTCGTTGGGCGTGGACACCGCAGCGAGTGATCCCATCGGACGGTTCGCGCTCAGCGCCGAGGCGTTGGGCGCCAGTGGCGCTGCGGTGGCGGCTCTCGCCCGTCCCACGGTGGTGTTGGCCGAGGGCGGCTACGACCTCGACGCCATCGGCCACCTCACGCACCAGTGGCTCACTGGTTTCGCGGACGCCTGAGCGCCACCCAACGGTGCGATGGCGAACTCGCGGCATCGGTCATGAGGAACAGACGCATCCCCCGCACGGCCGTCTGCTGCGCTCCGTCCATGTCATCCCTTCCATAGTTCAAACTTTGGTGCCACGCTGCACTATGGCGGAGGTCGAGGGTCCTCCAGTTCAGGGGTCTGAACCATGCAACCGGCATCCCTGCCGCCGACACCGCCGATCGCCTACGACGACATGCTGGTTCGTCTCCTTTCCGAGGCAGACCAGCGCGTCGGCCGCATGGATGCCCTGGCCAGTGTGCTGCCTGACGCCGACTTGCTCCTCGCCATGTACGTCCGCCAGGAGGCACTCTCGAGTTCACGTATCGAGGGCACCGGATGCACGCTCGACGACATCATCGCATCTGAGCTGTCCCCTACCAGCCCGACCAGCCTGGATGTTGGCGAAGTCGTGAACGACGTTGCAGCGCTCGGCCATGGGATTGCGCGGCTCTCGACGCTGCCGCTGTCGAACCGACTGCTTCGTGAGGTACACGAAGTACTTCTGCGCACTGGTCGTGGTTCGGACAAGACGCCCGGCGAGTTCCGGCGCACCCAGAACTGGATCGGGCGACCGGGCTGCGCACTTGCCGAGGCAAGCTTCATACCGCCACCAGCGCACGTCATGAACCACTCCATGAGCGCAAGACCCTGACGAAACCGGTTCTCTAGCTGAGCACCTACCTCAAACAGCATCAGCGCAACTACTTCCATTGCCTCACCGCCGTCCGCAAAGACGGCGACTGGGAAGGCTGGCTCAAGTTCTTTCTGGCCGGAGTCTCGGACTCCGCCACCAACGCCGCTGCCACAGCGACCCACATCCACCAGATTCGCGAGCAGGACAGGCAACGGTTGCTCGATGCAGGCGGACGAAAGCATGAACTTGCCCTACTCGACCGTCTCTACGGACAGCCGATCGTCAACAGCACATGGGTCGAACGCGAGCTCGATGTCGCCAAGGCCACCGCCCACAAGCTCCTCGCCCGCATGGAAGCCACGGGCATCTTGCGAGAGACGACCGGCTTCAAACGCAACGGGCTGTTCCGCTACGACGAGTACGTCAACGTGTTCGACGCGTTGGCGGCCTCAGAGCCCGACACGACGCAAGGCTGAACGAAGATCGAAGCGGGCGGTGCTGCAGGGGACCCGGTTCTGGACGAGGACCGCGCCGCACCCGGCGGGAACATGGTGCGCACATGGGTGTGACACACCACTTGTGCACATCGACCTCACCTTGGTGCCGAACCTAGGCCGCCTTGAGGTCGGCAGCAAGCCCGGATGAGGGTGCGTACATCGCCCGAACCATAATGCCGGTTATGGAACAACCGTCACTATGCTCTGTTGAGGAGGACGGTTTTGGCGCACGAGGAGGAACACCGCTGGGAGGGGGGCTTGGGGGCTCGGACCCGCCACGAGCGCCGGCCCTGCGCGTACCGAGCCTATGTCCCCGATGTGTTGGCAGGCCGGGAGTTGTTGCTGCCGGCGGATCTCGTCGCCGACCTCGCTGACGCTGAACGGGCCGTCGCCGCCCTGCAGGACCGGAACCTCGGGTTGGCGAGCATCGAGGCCGTAGCCCGGCTCCTGCTGCGGGCCGAGTCCGTGGGCTCCTCCTACATCGAGGGGTTGCAGATCAACGCTCGTCGCCTCGCCAAGGAGGCGTTCGCCCAGCAGGCCGGACTGCCGACCAACGACGAGACCGCCCGGGCGGTCCTCGGCAACATCGCGGCCATGGGCGATGCGCTCGAACTGGCCGACGAACCCCGTGCGGTGACCGTCGACGATCTGTGCCGACTGCATCAGTCGCTGCTCGCGGGCACCCGCGACGCGCACCTCGGCGGTGTCGTCCGGGATGAGCAGAACTGGGTCGGCGGCGTCAACCCGTGCGTCGCCGAGTTCGTCCCTCCGCCACCCCGCTATGTCGGCGGTCTGCTCGAGGACCTCTGCGAGTACCTCTCCTCTGATGCGCATGCCCCGCTCGTGCAGGCCGCGGTCGCCCACGCCCAGTTCGAGACGATCCACCCGTTCGCCGACGGCAACGGCCGGGTCGGCCGAGCGCTGATCCACTTCGTGCTGCGCCGCCGGGGCCTGGCCCCGCACCTCGTTCCGCCGGTCAGCCTCATTCTCGCCATGAACGCCGACGCCTACATCGACGGTCTCGTCGCGTACCGTCACCTCGGCCCAGCGGACGCGCCGGAGGGGTCGCAGGCTGCGGCCCGATGGATCGCCCGGTTCACCGGCGAGCTGCTGCGGGCCTGCGACGCCGCTGCGGGGTTCGCCGACACCTTGGCTGAGCTCGAGCGGCAGTGGCGGAGCCAGGTCGGCCGGATCCGGGCCAACTCCGCCGTCGACGTGCTCCTCGCCGCACTGCCCGGGATTCCGGTCCTTACCGTCGAGACCGCGGCGACCGCTATCGGCAGGTCCGTGGCGCGCACCAACGACGCCGTCGCAGTGCTCCTCGCCGCGAAGGTTCTGACTCAGGGCACGGTCGGCCGCCGGAACCGGGTCTTCGAGGCATCCGGTCTTCTCGACGCGATCACCGGCCTCGAACGACGCCTCGCGTCCCCCGTGGGGGACACGGCGATCGCAGCACCGTCGCGCGCCGTCCCGGCTCGCCGCGGCGCATCACCGGACTGAGCTCGAGATGGCTAAGCAGGTAGGCACGTAGAACGAAACGGCATGAGACCGACCGCCAACCCGCACGATTTATGCACCATCTAACCGGGCTTGCTGCCGAACTCAGGCCGCCTTGAGATCGGCGAGCACCTTGCGCCAACGCTCGGGGTCGCTCTGGTAGGGGGCGTAGAACGAGATGCGCTGGATCACATCGCCGTAGCGGCGGTGCAGTTCGGAACCGATGTGCTCGGGTTCGCCCACCACGGCGAAGGTGTTCAGGATCTCGTCGTCGATGAGGTTGCCCATCTCCACCCACTTGCCCTGCTTGGACAGCGAGTTCAGTTCGTCCTGTAGGCCGCCCCAGCCGTGGATGTCCAGCACACCCCGGTAGGCGGGGGTGGAGCCGTAGAACGCGATCTGCTGACGGGTACCCGCCGAAGCCGCAGCCATCTGCTGCTCGTCGGCGCCCGTGACGACGAACGATGGGCCGATGATCTCGAAGCCCTCGAGGGTCTTGCCGGCCTTGGCGCGACCCCGGGCCAGTGCCGGCAGCGTGACCTCGCGCAGGTACTTCTCGGTGGTGAACCCGTGACAGATGAAGCCGTCGCACACCTCGCCGGCCACCTCGGTCATGAGTTCGCCCACACCGGCGAGGAAGATCTTGGGGGGCCCGTAGCCCTCCATCTCGGACGCCGCCGGGGTGAAGAACGGCGTCATGAGTGTGTGGGTGTAGAACTTGCCGCGGAACTCGAGGTTGGTGCCGTTCAGCCAGCAGTCCCAGATGGCCCGCATGGCCTGGATCATCTCGCGCATACGGGCGGCGGGTTCGCTCCACGGCATGGAGAACCGCTTGGTGATGTGCGGCTTGATCTGGCTGCCCAGGCCCATGATGAAGCGGCCCTGGGAGTAGTACTGGAGATCCCAACCGATGTTGGCCAGCAGCATGGGGTTGCGGGCGAAGGCCACGGCGATGGACGTCCCCAACTGCAACTTCTCGGTGTGTTCGGCCGCCAGTAGCAACGGCAGGAACGGATCGTGAGCGGTCTCGGCGGTCCAGGCGCCGTCGTAGCCTGCGGCCTCGACCTCTTTGGCGCTGGTGGCCACCTTGCGCAGGTCCAGGGAAATGCCGCCGTCAACCTTCATGGGTGTGAACTCCTGTGTGATCGGGTGTCGGACGTCACGGTAGCCCGACGCTCACAGTCGTTCAGGAGCCGGGGTCGTGATCGCGCAGGAACTGCTCCAGTTCGGCGGCGAGGTGCTCGCCCGACTCGTGGGCCAGGTCCCAGGCTTCTTCCAACTGCGCCACCATGCGCTGATGTTCGGGGTTGGCTGCCACCAGTCCGTCGAGACGTTGCTGCTGGATGACCGCCTGCGGTCGCAGATCGCCGGTCTCCACGGTCACCCCGGTGAGTTCGCACAGCGCGTCGATGAGAGCCACCGACGCTGCCGGGTACGCCATGTTGGTGACGTAGTGGGGGACCTGAGCCCACAGACCGATGGCCCGGACACCGCGTTCGTGGAGCGCGTGTTCCAGCAGGGCCTCCATGCCCGCGGGCACCTCCACCGAACTCTTCAGGAACGGCAAGCCGTCGAGGGCCTCGGCCGACGGTGACGTGCACGACAACTGCGCCGGTCGGGTGTGAGGTGCCGCCATGGGATACGCACCGAATCCGATCATGTGGCGCACGCCCATCTGCAGGCACAGATCGGCGACGGTGGAGGCGAACAGACGCCAGTTGCTGTCGGGTTCGGGACCTGACAACACGGCGACGGATCGGCCGCCTGCGTCGCTACCCAGTTTGAGTTCGGGGACACTCCACGTGAGCGACTGGTTGACGCCGTCGCGCAGCGTCATGGTGGGCCGACGGGCGCGGTAGTCGATGAACACATCGTCGTCGAAGGTGGCCAAGGGTGTGGACCGCAACTGGGTGTCGAGCGTGTCGAGCGCCTCGGCCGCTGCGCCAGAGGCGTCGATCCAACCGGTCAACGACACCACCAAGACCTCCACTGGTGAGGTGGGCAGTGGTTCGTGCAGCCGGTACGGAGGCATCAGCGCATGCGCTCCAGCAGCAGACGGGCCTGAGCTGCAGCTGCCTCGACCTGCAGTTTGAACGGCAGGAGTTCGGCGGGATCGCGTTGGCCCAGGGCACCCCCCAGGTATCGGGCGTACACGCCTTCGAGAATGCACGCCAGCTTCCAGAAGGCGAAGGCCACGTAGACGTCGAGGTGGGTGAGGTCTCGGCCACTCACCTCGCCGTAGCGCTGGGCGAGTTCCTGGCGATTGGCGAACCCTTCGGCGGTGGTGGCCGAACCGGTCCAGGCCGACGGATCGTCGGTGGGGCCGTTCCAATAGACCATCAGCAGGCCGAGGTCGGCGAGGGGGTCTCCGAGCGTGCAGATCTCCCAGTCGAGCACGGCCACCACATCGCCGTCGTCGTTCACCATGCAGTTGTCGAGCCGGTAGTCGCCGTGCACGAGGGTGGCGGGACCCTGGTCGGGGATGCGGCGCAGCAACTCGTCGTGCACCTCGTCCACGTCGGGGAGGTCGCGGGTGCGTTGCGACTGCCACTGGCCGTACCAGCGCTTCAACTGGCGGGCGAGATACCCCTCGTGGCGGGACAGATCCGCCAGGCCGACGGCTGTGATGTCGACGGCGTGCAGGGCGGCCAGGGTGTCGACCAGTGACTCGCTGGCCCGACGGCGACCCTGCGGCGACAGGGCGGCTTCGGCCGCTTCACGGTCACGGATGACGTGGCCGTCGACGAAGGCCATGACGTAGAAGGGAGCACCGTTCACGGCGATGTCGTCGCACAGGCCCAACATGGTGGGGACCGGGACGGCACTGCCCTGAAGGGCGGCCATGAGGCGGTGTTCGCGACCCATGTCGTGGGCGCTGGCCAGCACATGGCCCAGAGGCGGCCGGCGGAGCACGTAGCGGGTGCCGTCGGCGCCGGTGACCCGGAAGGTGAGGTTCGAGTGCCCACCGGCGATGGTGTCGAAGTGGAACGGCCCCTGTGCTCCGGGCACGTGCTGTTCCAGCCAGGTGGTGACCGGTGCGATCTCGATGCCGGGTACGTCGCTCATCACGGCGCACGCTATCGGTGTAGACGCGCACGTGGACGGGGCACCCCACCAGGGGCGACCCCGTCCACGAGGGCAGCGTCAGAGGTGACGTATCAGGCGTTGTCCTTGGTGAGCACTTCGCCGGGCACGGTGATGATCTGGCTGGTGGGCAGCGTGCCACCCACGGCAGCCTCGATGGTCTCGAGTGCCTTGGCGGCGATGGCGGCCCAGTCCTGGCGCACGGTCACGATCCAGTTGCCGCCCTTGCGCACTTCTGCGCGGGCGAAGTCCTGGCCATCCACACCCGTCACGATGACCTCGGTGCGGCCGGCTTCCTGCGTGGCCTGGTAAGCACCCAGAGCCGAAGCGTCCCAGGCCACCCACACGCCATCCAGTTCGCCGGCGGGGTACTTGTTCAACCAGTCGAGCACGGTCTTCTTGGCGAAGCCGGTCGAGTCGGCGGGGTCACCCTGGGTGTCTTCCACCACGGTGATGCCGGCGGCCTCGAAGGCGACCCGGGCCGCAGCGGCACGCAGACGCACCGGTTCGAACGGGTCGAAGTGGATGATGGCCACGGTGCCACCCTCGCCGACGGCGTCGATCATGGCCTGAGCCGAGCTCTGCCCGAGGAAGTCGTTGTCGGAGGTGATGTTGGCGGTGATGCCGGGGACGGCACCGGCGTCGAGACCGAACACGGGGATGCCGGCTTCCTGGGTGGCGGCGAGGCCGGCACCGAACTCCTGCGGGTCGCCCATGCCGAGCACGATGGCGTCGACCTTCTGCGAGACGGCGGTCTCCATCTCGGCGTTCACCTTCGACAGGTCGTTGTTGGTGTCGACCAGGGTGACGGTGTGGCCGTTGGCCTCGGCGGCGGACTTGAAGGCGTCCACCACTTCCTTGGTGGCGGGCTGCGACCCGTAATAGGGCGAGATGATGGCGACCTTGGCGCCGCCGGATTCGACATCGGTGGTGCTGTCATCGTCACCGCAGGCGGCCAGTAGGGCCCCGGCGGCGACGGCCATGGCAAGGACGCGTCGGGTGATGGTCATGGTGAGGTCTCCCCCTCGTGAGCGTCGGCGGGGGCCGACGATGGTGATGAACGGCGCGACCGTACGTCGGCGAGCGACGCGAAGGTGGTACCGAGTGCCCCCGCCAGGGCATCGAAGACCGGGGCGAGACGCTCATGGGCGCGCTGTTGCGGGGGGCGCGGCATGAACGTCGCCAGACGGTCGGCGGCTGGGAGAGGTGCTGCCTGCAGCGCCACGTGGGCGCAGATGGCGGCACCGCGAACTGCGGCGTGCTCGTCGGTCACGCGGTGAACGGCGCGTCCCGTCACATCGGCCAACACCTGGGCGGCGACGTCGCTGCGGCTGGCACCGCCGCAGAACGCCAACTCGGTGGTGGTCGGGGTGACCGCCTGGGCGATGGCACGAAGGGCATGGGCCACTCCCTCGAGTGCCGCGGCAGCGATGACGGCGTTGGGGGTGGTGCGTCGCACGCCGACCAGAACGCCGGTGGCATGGACATCTGGTGACGGGGCGCGAAGGCCGTCGAGATGAGGCCACAGCATCACGCCTTCGTCAGCGGCACACACCTCGGCAGCCAGGCGGTCGAGGCCCGCGTGGTCGATGCCGCCGAGCAGGGTGGCGCGCACCCAGTCCAGAGCGGCACCTCCGGTGATGAGCGGAGCGGTGCTGATCCAGTGGTCGGGTGTGAGCCCGGGGAGCACGATCACGCCGGGCCCCGGTCGGGGAGTGGAGGTGGCCACCGCCACCCATCCCGATGTGCCCACGTAGGCGTACGGCTGATCGACTTCGGTCCCGACCACGCCGAGTGTGGTGGCGACGGCATCGCCGGTGGCGAGGACGACGGGGGTGCCGACCCGGATCCCCAACAAGGTCGCGGCCTCGCTGGTGCACCCGCCCACGACACTCGTCGGCGTCACCAACCGGGGGAGGGGAAGTGGCGGTACGTCGGGGCTGTCGGTAGTGCAGGCCGGCTGCCACCACGCCGCAGTGCTGAGGTCGTACAGGCCGGTGGTGGCAGCGGTGGTGGGGTCGGTGGCTGCCACGCCCGTGAGCCGGTGGGCGACTGCACCGTGGGCGCCCACGAGCACCACAGCGGTCCGCTCCGTGTGATCAGGTTCGTGTCGATGGAGCCATCGCCACTTGGCCGCCAGGTTGGTCGCATCGGGTGTGGCGCCCACGGCCTCGGTCCAGTGCGGCTCCAGTCGGGCGGCGAGTTCGTCGTGCTCGGCGGAGGCCCGGGTGTCGGCGTACAGCACGGCAGGTCTCACCGGTCGTCCGTCGCTGTCGAGGGCGATGAGGTCCTGCATCTGGCCCGTCACCGCCACGGCGTCGACCTCGCCGACCTCGCCACGGCCCAACCGCGCGACGGCGTCCACCGCCGCGGTCCACCACTGGTCGGGATGCTGTTCCACGTGGCCGTCGCCGGGGTGCTGCACGGTGAGCGGGTGCTCCGCCACGGCCTCCACACGTCCATCGGCGACCAGTGCCGCCTTCACCGTGGAGGTGCCCACGTCGATGGCGAGGACGAGGGTCATCGAGCCGCCCGCAGCCGGGCGACGGCCGGCGGCACCACGGCGGCCACGATCGCCACACCCAACAGGGCGTCCTGCACGTAGTTGTTCAGGCTGGTGTAGTTCAGGCCGTTCTCGAGCAGGCGCAGCAGCACCACACCCAGCAGCGTGCCGGCCAGGTTGGGTCGGCCGTTGCGGAACATGGCCATACCGAGGAACACACTGGCGATGGACAGCAGCATCCACGGGTCCGGTGCCGTGGTGTTGGCGGTGGCGTTGTACGCACTCTGCATGATGCCTGCCGCAGCGGCGCCGACGCCGGTGATGGCGAAGGCGATCAGGCGCACGCGCTTCACGTCGATACCCGAGTAGCGAGCGGCTTCGGGGTTGCCACCCACGGCGTACATCTTGCGACCCTGGGCCGTGTGGTCCAGGAGGAACCACACGGCGAGGCCGATGAGCGCCGCGAAGTAGATGGTCTTGGGCACGCCCAGCCACTCGCCCCGCACCACGTTCACGAAGCCGTCCTCCACCAGGCCGTACACCGGCTTGCCGTCCACCCACCGCAACGCCAGGCTCTTGAACACCACCGACATGCCGAGGGTGGCGATGAAGGCGAGCACCCCCACGTAACTCACCAGCACGCCGTTCAACACGCCCCCGACCAAACCGATGAACAAGCCCAGCAACACCGCTACCAGCACTGAACCCGGTTGCTCGGGGTCGCCACTGAGACCGGTGGTGTTGATGAGGGTGGCGCACATCACCGTGGCCAGTGCCGCTAGACCACTGACCGACAGATCGAACTCACCGACCACCATGACGACGGTCTGCACACTGGCCACGATGGCGAGGAACGTCACCTGACCCAGCACGTTGTTCACCAGATTGGTCTTGGTGAGGAAGGTGTCGGGGTACAGGCTGCCGAAGATGATCAGCAGCAGTACCAGGGCAGCCGGTCCCATCAACGGTCGAAGTCGGTGTCGCCAACTCATGGGGTCTCCCTCCCGTAACAGGCGTGCAGCAGTTGGTCCTCAGTGGTGTGGGCGGGGTCGACGGTGGTGACCAGACGTCCTTCGTGCATCACCAGAATGCGGTCGCACCATGTCAACAATTCGGGGAGTTCGCTGCTCACCACCACGGCGGCCATACCGGCTTGCGTGCGCTGGCGAACCAGGTGGTAGATCTCGCCCTTGGTGGCCACGTCCACACCACGCGTGGGTTCGTCGAGCAGAAGCACCTGGGGGTCCAGGGCGAGGAACTTGCCCAGCACCACTTTCTGCTGGTTGCCGCCCGAGAGGGTCAGTACCTGCTGATCGAGCGATTGGTGCCGTACCTGCATGGCGTCGACCAGTTCGGTGGCGTGGCGTCGAGTCCGGTGACGTCGCATGACGACACCGCCGACGGCGTGGCGGGCCAGGGTGGTGAGGTTGGCGTTGCGCTCCACCGAATCGGGGATGAGGCCTTCGTGGCGGCGTTCCTGAGGGACCAACACCACCCCGCGCCGATGAGCCTCGGTCATGGTGCGCGGCGCATAGGGCGAACCGTTCACCGCCACGATGCCCGACCGGATGCGCTGGGCGCCGGCCAGCATGCGCAGGATCTCACTGCGGCCCGACCCGGCCAGGCCGGCGATACCCACCACCTCACCGGCCCGAACCTCGAGGTCGACGTGGCGCACCCGGCGACCGCCCAGATCGGTGGCCCGCACGACCACGTCGCCGGCGGTACCTTCCCGGCGGGTGCCTCCCGTGGCCACGTCGCGGCCTGCCATGGCATTGATGATGTCGGGAATGGACACCTCGGCGAGAGAGCCCTCGGCCACCTTCACGCCGTTGCGCAACACGGTGTAGGTGTCGCACACCGTCATCACTTCCTCGAGACGGTGCGACACGTACAGGATCGCCACACCTTGCGCCCGCAGTCGCTCGATGGTGGCGAACAGTTGCTGGGTCTCCTGATCGGTGAGTGCCGCGGTGGGTTCGTCGAGGATCAGCAGTCGGGCGTCGTGGGACAGTGCCCGGGCGATGGCGGTCATCGTCTTGCCCACAGGCGTGAGCGTGGCGGCATCGGCGCTCAGCGGCAGGCTCTGGCCCAGCATGTCCAACATGGCTGCGGCGCGACGCTCGAGTTCGCGCCAGCGCACCCGGGTGAACCGGGTGGGGTAGGGGTGGCCCAACATGATGTTCTCGGCCACCGAGAGCCCCGGCACGATGGACAGTTCCTGGTGCAAGGTGGCGATGCCGTGAGCCGAGGCGTCCGAGGGCCGGTTGAGTTGCACCTCGCGACCCTGGACCTCGATGGTGCCGCCGTCGCTGCGCACCACCCCGGAGAGAATCTTGATGAGCGTGGACTTACCGGCGCCGTTCTCGCCCAACAGTGCCCGGATCTCGCCCGCTCGGACCTCGAGCGACACGGCGTCCAGCACGGTGGTGCCGCCGTAGCGCTTGGTGACATCATGGACGGCGACCGTGATGCCAGCGGCCTCTGCCGGGCTGGAACTCACGGTTCGGTGGTCGGTCACGGGTCGCTATCCTGCCTGATTTCTGACCATGCCGGTCAACTTTCGGGACGGAACCAGCGCGGAGCAGTCATGTTTCTGGGAATCGACGTGGGCACGCAGGGTTCGAAGGCTGGACTCTACGACGACGAGGGTCGCTGCCTGGGCTCGGGCTACGCCGAGCATCTCTTCGACCACCTCCGTCCCGGCTGGGTGGAGATGGATCCTGCACAGATCGAGCGAGCGGTGTGCGACGCCACCGCCCAGTGCATGCAGGCCTCTGGAGTGGCGGCGGCGTCGGTGCGGGCGGTGGGCCTGTCGGGCATTCTGTGCGGCCCGGTGTTCGTGGACGAAGACTGGCGGCCGGTCCGGCCGCTCATCCCGTTCCTCGACGTACGCGCGCAGGAGGAACTCGCCTGGTTGCGCCACGAGGTGGAACCCCGTTGGGTGACCGAGTCGGCCAACGCCTCGCTGGACACCTACGTCATGGCGACCACCTGGGAGTGGGTGCGTCGCCACGAACCCGACGTGCACCGGCGCATCGCCAAGATCCTCTCGTTGGCGCCCTACATCGCCGGTCGCCTCACCGGTCTCAGTGCTCGTGACGCTTTCAGCGATCCATCACATCTGTCGGGGTGGATCATCGGGTGGGATGCGGCCACGGGCAGGGTCAGTGAACGCCAGTTGCAGGACCTCGGCATTCCCGTGGAGCACGCGCCGCGCATCGTGGATCCCTGGCATGTGGTGGGTGCGCTCACCTCTGATGCCGCGGAGCGCATGGGTCTGGCCGCCGGCACACCGGTGGTGGCCGGAGCGGGCGACGTCATGCAGTCGAACCTGTCGGCCGGCCTCGTGCAGTCCGGCACTGCCACCGACGTTGCGGGGACCGCCAGCATCCTCACCGTGGGCGTCACCGGTCCCATTCCCGCCATCACCGCCGTGCCCGGCATGCTCTACTCGCTGGGCACCCTGCCGGGGCAAGCCCTGTACTGGGGATACGTGAAGGCGGGCGGTCTGTCGCTGCGGTGGTTCCGGGATCAGGTGCTGGAACGCCCGGCCGTCGACGAGGTGTACGCCGAGTTGGATGCCCGAGCGAAGAGCGTGGCGCCGGGCAGCGACGGTGTGCTGTTCACGCCGTACCTGTCGGGTGGGAACCCCGATCTTCCCGATGCCGCCGGCACATGGTTGGGGATGACCGCCGCCACCGGAACCGACGCGCTGTGGCGTTCCATGTTGGAGGCCATCGCCTTCGAGTACGCCGATTTCCTCGGTGCGTTCGCCGCACATGGTGTGGCCGTGAGCGAGGTGTTGGCCGTGGGTGGTGGTGCCCGCAGTCCGTTGTGGAACCAGATCAAGGCCGACGCCGTGAACGCCACGTGGACGGTGCCCGACCGACAGGACGGGGCGGTGCTGGCCAACGCTGCTCTGGCCGGACTGGGAGTAGGGGCGTTGGGTGATCTGGGTGCCACCGTCACCGCCTGGGTGGGGCGCGGCCGCACCTTCACCCCTCGAGCCGACGAGGTTGCCGCCTACGCTGCGGTACGGGACGTCCGCACCCGCCTGCTCGGCGGACCGTTACGAGAACTGTTCCGAGCCATCGCACCCCTGCGCACCCCGGGAGCCGCATCATGACCGCTTTGACCCTGTACGCCGATCACGACCCCAGCCAGGTGGTGGAGCACACCGCCGACCCGGCCCGCATCGCCGAACTCCTCGCCGCCGTGGGCGTGGTGTACGAGCGGTGGGGAGTGCGCGACCTCCCTGCAGATGCCACCAGCGACGACGTGTTGGCGGCCTTCGCCCCCGAGGTGCAGCGAGTGAAGGAACAGGGGTACATCACCGTGGACGTGGCCCGACTCGGAGGCGACCCCAACGATGCCGCCTTCCTCGAGCAGGCGGCTGCCGCCCGGACGAAGTTCCTCGCCGAGCATCGTCACGCCGACGACGAGGTGCGGTTCTTCGTGGAGGGTTCGGGAGCGTTCTACCTCAGGCTCACCCGACCCGACGGTGCCACCTACGTGCACATCGTGCGGTGCGAGGCAGGGGACTACCTGTCGGTGCCCCGAGGCACGAGGCACTGGTTCGACATGGGTACCCGGCCCCGCTTCACCGCCATCCGGTTCTTCCAGGATCCCGAAGGATGGGTGGGCGACTTCACCGGCGACGGCATCGCGGCGTCGTTCCCCACCTTCGACGAACTCGTGGCCACGGCCTGAACGGCGACCGCACATGCTGACCGCCATCGTTCTGGACATCGAAGGCACCACCTCCAGTACGGGGTTCGTGCACGACACGCTGTACCCCTACAGCCGTCAACGCTTCGCCACCTGGATCGCCGCCCACCAGCACGACGAAGTGTTGGGTGCCGACGTGGAGCGACAGTTGGCGGCGGTGCGCTCACTGGCCGGTGAACCCGACGCCGACGTGGACCGCTGCGTGTGGTGGTTGCATCACTGGCTGGACGGCGACCAGAAGATCACCCCACTGAAGGCGTTCCAGGGCTGGATCTGGCAAGAGGGGTTCGCCTGCGGCGATCTCACCTCGCACTTCTTCGACGACGCCATTGCGGCCATGCGGCGTTGGCATGGCGCCGGGCATCGGCTGCACATTTTCTCGTCGGGTTCGCTGGCCGCCCAGCACGCCTGGTTCGGCCACACCCCCGAGGGCGATCTGCTGCCGCTGTTCTCGGGGCACTGGGACACCGAGACCGCCGGACCCAAGAAGCAACCCGGCTCCTACCGTCGCATCAGCGCCGAGATCGATGCCGCCTGCGGTGTGGATGCCGCTCACACCGTGTTCCTGTCGGACCTGGTCGAGGAACTGGATGCCGCTCGGGAGGCCGGTTGGCACACCGTGGGGGTGCGCCGCCCGGGTGATCAGTATTTCGATCGCGGAGTGGGCGATCACCTGGCGATCACCTCGTTCGACCAGGTGGATCTCAGTGGTGATCGTCCCGTGCTGGTGGGCGAAGCCGCTCGCTGAAGCCCTACCCTCGCCGTCATGCTCATCGAGCGCCGCACCGATCGCCTGAGCGAACCCTTCGACCTGGTGGTCGTGGGCGCCGGCATCACCGGTGTCATGGTGGCGCGCGAGGCGGCGTGGCGGGGGCTGCGCACCCTGGTCGTGGACCAGGGTGACTTCGGTGCGGGCACCAGTTCCGCCACCACCAAGTACCTCCACGGAGGCATTCGCTACCTGGAGACCTACGAGTTCGGGGTGGTGCGAGAGAGCCTGCGCGAACGGCGCATCCTGGCGTTGTCAGCCCCCCATCTGGTGCGCCAGACCCGCTTTCTCATGCCGGCCTGGCGATGGTCCAAGCCCCCCGCAGCCCTCATCGGCGCCGGCGTTGGGTTGTACACCGCCCTGGCGTGGGACCGCAATCGTGAGGCTCCGCCGTCGTTGCGCATTCCTCGGCCGCGGTGGTTGTCGCGTCGGAGACTGTTGCAGGCGGTCCCGTGGTTGCAGGCCGACGATCTGCAAGGGGCGTTTGCCTACCACGACACCCTGAACCTGCACCCCGAACGTCTGCTGCTGGCCTTCGCCGGCTCGGCGGTGCAGGCGGGTGCGGTGGCGGTGAACCACATGGCCGCCGAGGGATTTCTGACCTCGCCTCTTCCCGAAGGTGGGGTGCGGGTGTGTGGCGTGGTCCTGCACGACCGCATCTCCGGTGTGCGCCACGAGGTCACCGCCAAGGCGGTGGTGAATGCGGCGGGCCCTTGGATGGATGTGGTGTTGGAACGCTTGGGCGTGTCGCTGGGGGTGCGGGTGAACCGGTCGCGCGGTGTGCATCTGCTCACCCGACCACTTGGCGGTGAGGGCGTGGTCCGCGACGCAGTGTTCGCACGGGCGCCCAGTGGACGCCACGTCATCGTGTCGCCGTGGATGGGGCGATCGTTCATCGGCCCCACCGATACGCCCGACCCCCAGCACCCCGACGAAGTACACGCTCAGGACGTGGACGTCGATGAACTGCTGGCCACGGTGAACGCCACCATCGGCCCCAGCGAGTTCCAACTCCACCACAGCGATGTGGAAGCCGTCACGGTGGGGATTCGCCCCCTCATCGTGGAGGAGGGTCGCGACAGCTACCACACCAGTCGTCGCCACGAGCTGTACCACCATGCATCGTCGGGCGTGGAAGGACTGTGGTCCATCGGGGGAGGGAAGTGGACCACCGCCCGGTCGCTGGGTGAGGAGGTGGTGGACACCTTGTTGGGGGCACCGGAGTTGGCGCATCTCGCCGCTGGTCGCCGGGGCCGACCCACCCGCCGCCTCACCGCCGCCGACGCGTTCGGGTGGGCCGCCGACGCCGGCCCGTTCCTCCACGAACTGGTGCGTGCGCGTCCCGAGGTGAACCTCGACGCTTCACACCGGCAGCACTTGGGCCGGTTGTACGGCACCGCTGCCGACGCCGTGATGCGTCTCGTCGCCGACGACGCATCCTTGGGGGCCCCACTGTCGGCCGCGCCCGACCGCCTGGACATCGCAGCGCAGGTGGTGCACGCCATCACGTGCGAGGCCGCCTGCACCTTGGCCGACGTGATCGACCGGCGGTTGGTGTTGGGAACGCTGGGGCGGGTGACCCTCGAAGAGGTGGCGGCGGTGGCGGCGGTGGCGGCACCTCTGTGGGGATGGTCGGCGGATCACACACGCGACGAGATCAGCCGCGAGGTGGATCGTCGCCGACAGATCGAGGCCAGGTGGAACCCTGCGGGTATCGTCGGGTCCCATGGCTCTCGACGTCACTGACGCCACCTTCGAAACCGAGGTCCTGCAGCGTTCGATGACCACGCCCGTGGTGGTCGACCTGTGGGCACCATGGTGCGGTCCTTGTAAGAACCTGGGCCCCATCCTCGAGCGCGTGTGCGACGCCACCGGCGGCAAGGTCGTGTTGGCAAAGGTGAACGTCGATGAGAACCCGGGTATCTCACAGGCCTTTCGGGTGCAGTCCATCCCGGCCGTGTACGCGCTGCGAGACGGCCAGGTGGTCGACGGGTTCATGGGTGCACAGCCCGAGCACCTCGTGCAGCAGTTCGTCGACGCACTCATGCCCACCGAGAGCGACCAGGTCATCGCCTCGTTGGTGGCCGCCGGCGACGAGACCAGCCTTCGGGCAGCACTGGAACTGGACCCCGCGAACGAGACCGTCATCGTGGCCCTGGCCGAGTTGCTGGTGGCCGATCGTCGCAACGAGGAAGCCTTGGCGCTGCTCGCCCGCATTCCTGAAACCGAAGCGGTGCGCGTGGTGGCCGCCAAGGCCCGCCTGGGTGCCGAACCCGACGACGACTACAGCGCCGAACTCGACGAACTGCTGGATCGGGTGAAGACCGACGACGAGGCACGCCAACGCTTCGTCGATGTGCTCGAAGTGATGGGACCCCACGACCCACGCACAGCCGACTACCGCAAGAAACTCACCGCTCGACTGTTCTGAACCCCTGGTTCTGACACGACTGGTCTAGGGCGGTTCGTCCGCCTTCACGGTCACCACTGGTGACCCTTTGGCGCTTGGGCGCCCCGAAACGCTGCGCCGCCGGTTCGCCGTCGGCAGTGCTCGAGGGCATGCCATGGGGCTCCCCCCGAAACGACCACCGCCGGTGAACGCCTGGTGGCGCCGCGCGCCTTCGCGTCTGCTCGACGAGGTGCGCTTCGTGGGGTTGGGTCGAGTGATCACGGTCGCCGGGGGTGTGGTGGTGGTGGCAGTGGTGCTGTGGTGGCTGCTGCGGCCTGCGGCGCAGCCGGTGGAGGCCCGACTGCCCTTCGCCGCGCCCGTCACCAGCACGGCCACCAGTGGGGCCGCAGGTGCTCGTCCGGCCCCTGACGCCGAGGCACAGCGCGTCGTGATGCACGTGGTGGGGGAGGTGCGACGCCCCGGTCTGGTGGAGTTGCCCGCCGGGTCGCGGGTGGCCGACGCCGTCACCGCCGCGGGCGGGCCCACCCAGGACGCTCAGATCCACGCCCTGAACCTGGCGGCACGGGTGCAGGACGGTCAGCGACTGCACGTGCCCTCTGCGCTCGACACCGAGGTGGGTCCGACATCGGCCGACGGTGCCGGAGTCGGCGCCGCAGGAGTCGAAGCGGGTTTTCCCGTGGATGTGAACCTGGCCACCGCCGAGCAACTGCAGACGCTGCCCGGGGTGGGGCCGGCCACGGCCGCGGCCATCATCACGCACCGCGAACGGCGCGGGCCGTTCGCGTCGGTGGACTCACTTCTGGACGTGCCCGGCATCGGACCGGCGAAGTTGGAGGGCTTCCGTGATCTCGTACGCGTCTGAGCCCCGGTGGCCGAGTCGACCTGTCACCGAAGCCGCACGCCGACCACCATGGCGGCGAGCAGCAGCGACGCCCAACCGCCCACCACGGCACCGAGTGCCAGTCGGGTGTAGTCACGTCGCCATTCCGGCCAACTGGCACCCGGGGTGCGAGTGGCGCGGCGGGCAGCCACAGCACCGAGCAGCAGCCACAGCACGGCACTGGCCACGCCGCCCAGGATCACGCGGTTGGGGTCGGCCGTGGCCGGTACCCCGGCCATGGGGAGCAAGGGGGCGGCTGCGACGGCCAACGCCAGGCCCGTCAGGCCGCTCCAGCCCCCGGCACCGCTCAACAGCAGGATCGCTGCGGCCACGCCTGCCATGGCGGGCAGCATCAGCGCCGCGAAGGCCCCGCGGCGCCGCACGCGACGACGGTGGTCCCCCCAACCATCGGGCAGCACGGATTGCGGGTGCATGTCGGCGACCTGTGATGACGAGACCCCGGGGTGCCCGGTGAGCGATACACCGTCGTCACGGGAGTTCCAGGCGTCGACCACGGGGCGATCGTACGACGCGTACCCGCGTCCACAGCATCATCCCTGGAGCGACGCCGGCGTGGTGGCACTGTTCGCAGCGGCCGTGCTGGGAGCCTGGCACCCGCGCCCGTTTGCCGCGTGGCTGATGGTGGTGACTGCGGCGACCGGTGCGCTGGGCCTTCGATGGGGTCTGCGGCGGCCCGGTGCCCGGGTGTTGGTGCTGGTGGCCGTGTGCGTTGCGGTGTCGTCGCTGGCTCACGCCCAACAACTGGCCGTGCAGCAGGTGCCCATGGGTGCCTGGACCGGTGTGGCGACCTTGCGCACCGACCCCGACCGCCGTGGGTACGCCGTGCGAGCGGTGCTCGAGGTGGATGGCTATCGCTACGAGGCGTGGGCAAGGGGTATCGCTGCCCGTTCCCTGGAGCGCCGTCTGGCGGGCGAACAGGTAGTGGTGGTGGGCCGTCGCCACCCTGTGGAGGGCATGCGCCGGGGCTTTCTGCTCACGCGCCATGTGGTGGGCCGACTCGAGGTGGAACACGTGGCAGGTGCGGGAGCGGGAAGCGCGGCGACGCGCGCCGCCAACCGTGTGCACCGTGTCATCGCCGAGGTGGGCGCCCGATGGTCCAACGACCACGCCGCGCTGCTGTCGGGGCTGGTGCTGGGTAACGACGCAGCGTTGTCGGACAGTGCCGTCGCTGCGTTCCGACGTTCGGGACTGTCGCATCTCACGGCTGTGTCCGGGCAGAACGTGGCGTTGCTGCTGGCAGTGTTGGCTCCCTTCATCGCCTCACTGGGCCGCACGCTCAGGTGGGTGCTCACCGTGGCTGTGGTGGCGTGGTTCGTCGTGCTCACCCGCTTCGAACCGTCGGTATTGCGGGCCAGTGCCATGGCGGTGCTGGGAGCGTCGGCCGCGGTGCTCGGTCGGGACCGGCGGCCGCTTCGGCTGTTGGCCCTGGCCGGGGTCGCACTGTTGGCCATCGACCCGTTCCTGGTTCGCTCGGTGTCGTTCTGGTTGTCCATCTCGGCCACCACGGGTCTGGTCCTGGCAGCACCCGGCCTGGCCCGAGTCATCGACGCATGGGCACCGAACACCGGTGGACGTGCGAGGCGTTGGGCGGGCGCAGCCTTCACCACCACGGCAGCCGCCCAGGTGGGGGTCCTTGCCGTGTCGACGGTCGTGTTCGGTCTGCCCTCCAGTGTGTCGCTGCTCACCAACGTGGCGGCTGTTCCTGCTGCCGGTGCGGTCATGACCTGCGGCCCGGCGCTGGCAGCGCTCGGTGCGGCGTGGCCCGACGCAGCGCAGCTGGTGGCCACTCCGGTGCAGGGGCTGGTGTGGTGGATCCACATGGTCGCTCACCTCGGACAGCGGTTGGCGCCACCGGCCCAGGTGGACGTTGCCGTGTGGACGGCAGTGGTCGGTGTCATGCTGCGAGGGGCGTGGCGTCGGCGTCGCGGCCGCTAGGTTCGGCGTTCATGGGCGTGCACCTCATCACCGGCGACGACGCGGTGATGGTGGGGAATCAGGCCCATGATCTCGTCCACAAACTCATCGGTCAGCACGACCCGTCGTTGATCCTCGACGACTTCGACCCTGCCGTCGGCGAGGTGGACATGGTGGCGGTGCTGGACGCGGCGCAAACCCCGCCGCTGTTCACTCCCTACCGCGTGGTGGTGGTGCGGGGTGTGGGTGACCTGGCGAGCGGCCCACTGGGCGCGCTGATCGACTATCTCGCCGAGCCGTCACCCACCACCGAGTTGGTACTGGTGTCCACCGGTGGCCGGCTGGTGAAGAGCTTCACCTCGGCTGTCGATGCTGCTGGTGGAACCACGACATCCGTGGGTGTGCCCAGCAGTAAGGCAGCGCGTCAGAAGTGGTTCGACACCGAACTGGCCGCCAGTGGTCTGCGACTGGAGCCCGCGGCGGCGAACGCCATCGCTGCCTGGTTGGGGGACGAGCCGTCGCGACTGGCGGGTCTGCTCGACACGCTGACGTCAGCATTCGGCCCGGGGGCACGGATCCGATTCGACGATGTCGAACCACACCTCGGTGACTCGGGCGGGGTGCCCCCGTGGGAGTTGACCGATGCAGTGGAGCGCGGCGATACGGCCAAGGCGCTCGACGTGCTGCACCGTCTCATGCGGGCCGGAGAGCGGCATCCGCTTCAGATCCTGGCCACCTTGCACGGTCATGTGTCTCGGGTGGCACGCCTCGACGGCTCGGGAGCCAACGATGCCGATGCGGCAGCAGCGGTGCTGGGACTGCGCCCGCAGCAGGCGTTCCAGGCCCGCAAGGCACTGGAGTTGCAGCGGCGCTGGGGTTCGGCCTCCATCGCCAAAGCCATCGGATGGCTGGCGGCGGCCGACATGGACTTGCGAGGCGGTACCGACTGGCCGCCCGAGTTGGTGATGGAGGTGCTGGTCGCTCGGCTCAGCCGGCTGAAGCGTTGAGCTTCTTCATCAGGCGGCTCTTGCGGCGAGCGGCCTGGTTGGGATGGATGACGCCCTTGGCGGCGGCCATGTCGAGACGCTTCATGGCCATACGGAGATCACCGTCGGCCTGATCGGTGCCGGCCGAGCGAGTGGCGTTCTTCACGCGGGTACGCAGTTCGCTGCGCACCGCCTTGTTCCGCTCGGCGCGCTTGGCGTTGGTGATGTTGCGCTTCTTCTGGCTCTTGATATTCGCCACGGCGTTGTCGTCCTCGACTCGAACTCGGTGCGCCACGTGGCGCAGGCAGCGCAGCACGTTACCAGTCGATCCGAACGCTCCCCAACCGCACCGGTAGCATCGGGCTCGGCCATGGACCTCGCCCGCATCCGCAACTTCTCGATCATCGCGCACATCGACCACGGGAAATCCACCCTGTCGGACCGCATTCTCGAACTCACGGGGGCGGTGGACGCCCGAGACATGCGCTCGCAGTACCTCGACTCCATGGACCTCGAGCGCGAGCGCGGCATCACCATCAAGGCGCAGAAC
>CAYMUC010000037.1:0-25271 GCA_964393535.1 uncultured Ilumatobacteraceae bacterium
CTCCACGATCACGAACTGCTCGGCGTGGGGCTGCCAACCCGTGTCGAGGGCCTCCTCAGGCCCTTCGATGGTGATACGCACCTCACCAGAGCCAGTGAGCTCGTTGGGGACACGCCGACGCGAGCGGGCACCGAAAATGTCGTATCGCTCGATGAGGCTCCAATCGCCCTCGTCGACCATGGCCCGCACGTGGGCCACGCCGTCGCTGTCGATGGTGACGTCGAGGTCTCGCAGGTTGATCTCGCCAGTGGCGTGGATGAACCTGACGTCGGTCACTTCTTACCGCCGGCGAAGCTCTTCTTCTTCTCGAACTTCTTGGACTTCTTGGTGGCCTCGACCTTGACCACACCGAGGTCCAGCGTGCGCTTGGTCTCCTCGCTGAGGGTGAAGGCGACTTCCTTGGCGGCGAAGTCGGCTTCGACACCGAAGGAGAACGAGCCCTTGTTCTCGTACACCTTGCCTTCGGCCTCGTAGTCGGTGCCTTCGTCTTGCATACCGGTGGAGCCAGCGGCCTCGCTGATGCTGCCCTCGATCTCGCCCGTGATGTCGTCCTTCATGCCGTCGATGTCGGCTTCCAACTGCACGCGCTCACGCTCTTCGAGCGTCTTGGCGTCGGCCTTCTTCATCTCGGTCTCGATCTGGCCGATGATCTTCGACACGGCGTCGTTGATCTTGCCGGCGGTGTCGTCGGAGGTGAGCGCGGCGAGGCCGGAGGTGAGGTTCATCTCGAAGGACACTTTGTTGTCGGACATGGTCATCTTGCCGGGCTTGCCGCCCGAGCCGGGCTCGGAGATCCAGCGAGCTTCGTAGCCGACGCTGGCTTCCACAGGTGCCGACAACTCGAAGCCCAGGTTGAACCCGCGAATGGTGCGGCCCGTGGACTCCTGTGCGCCGCGGGCGCCGCCGGTGAGACGGCTGGCCCAGGTATCGGCCTTGCCCTTCTTGTCGCCTGCGGTCATGCCCTTCATTTCGAGGGACGTCTTGTCGGTGCGCTTGCCCTCGGTGTACGAGGCCGAACCGCCGATCTTGGCCGCCTGCAACCCGGCCTCGGCCGAGATCTCGGCGATACCACCCGACTCTGCGTAGTTGTCGTCGTCGCCGCCTTCGCCGAAGGCCTTCTTCTCGGTGGCCAGCGTCTTGCGCTCGGCACGGCGGGCACCCTTGGCGCCGGTGTCACCACCGAAGATGTAGTTCTGCACTTCGGCAGGCACCAGGTTCGACTCGGCCATGCGGCGGTACAGGGCGTACTGCAGCAGGTCGCCCACCAGGGCGCCATCGGTGCCCTGGGCCTCGACGTAGCCGCCGAGAGCACCCTTGATCTCGGCGATACCCACGCTGCCGCCGCCAGAGATCATGAGTTGGCAGCGAGCCTTGATCTTGCCGTCGTCCTTCTCGGCCGACACCGAAGCCGTGCCGCCCACGAAGGCGCCAGCGCCCACGGGGATCTTCAACTCGATGGAGAACTCGGTGGAGTCGCCGTCTTCGGGCACCTGCTGCGACAGGCCGAGGCCGATCTTGGTGAACAGTGTGGTCTCGTCGCCACCGGTGTGCTTACGCAACTTCGCAGCGGATGCATCGACCTTGGGGGCCTTGGCCTTCTCCGGGTCGCTGCTCTTCTTGTCGATGGTCTGCTCGATGCCTTCCTTGCGGTCCATAGCCAGACCGAGGAACTTGAGGAAGCCTTCGTACCGCTTCTGGACACCCTTATCGGGGCTGCCCTTTTCGTCGGCGTTCTCGTCGAGGTAGTCCTCGGACCAGTCGATCATGGCGTTGACCTTCTGCAACATCTGTGTGTACAGCGGCACCATGGCGGGCTGGGCGTCGGACTTCTTCTTGATGGCGTCGTACTCGTTCAGCAGGGCGATGACCTTCTCCTTGTGCGTGCCCTTGCTGGACAACATGCCCAGGTTGGTCCACTCGCTGAAGTCCTTCACCGACACGAAGCGGCGCACGGACCGCTGCGCGGCGCCGCCTCCGCTCTCGGTGGCGACGTGGGCCAACTCGTGGCCGATGAGGTGGTCGCCGCTGGAGGTGCCCGGCTTGTAGGTGCCGCTGCGGAAGAACACGTCGTTGCCGGTGGTGAAGGCATCGGCCTGCAGCGACCGGCTGAGCTTGTCGGCAGTGGAATCGGTGTGAACACGAACACCCGACAGGTCGGTGCCATACGCGTTGGAGAAGTGCTGGGCCTCACGAGCGCCAAGCGCAGAACCTGCGCCTCGTCGAGAATCGATGGTGCGCTGCACCTGATCGTCGACCTCGGTGCCGCCCAACACATCGCTGTTGGCGGAGCGCTGCACCTGGCTGGGGCCACCGGCTTTGAGATCGCTCACGGCACCGTCGGCCATCTTGTCGGCGAGGCGCTCTGCAGGGTCGTCGGCGCGGCCCACAGTGAGACGGCGACGCGCCGGGGCCTGAGCCGTGTCGTGAGAGGTCCCTCGGCTGGGACGCTCCTTGGTGAGAAGTTGCTCCGCCTCGAGATCGAACTCGTCGTCGAACATGTGACTCTCCGTTCCTGCCGATGGTCGGTGCGAGCGACCGGCCGATGGACCTAGTGTGCCACACTCAGGGGGCGTCTGGTAGAAAGTTACTGCGCGAAATCCAAAGAAAGTTTCCGGCGTTGTCGGAACAGGGGTTCGGGAGGTGTGTGCGTGGGCATTCAGGTGGTGAACGGAGCCATGATGATGTGCACGTTCGGGGCCGCTCCCAGCACCCTGACGGTGCTGCCGGTGAGCATGACCCAGGGTTGTGGAGCCTTCGCCGCCAACATCATGGACAACGTCCCCATGCTGAACATCGCACCATTCGGGGTGTGCATGTCCATGTCGAACCCGCAGGTCGCAGCGGCCACAGCCGCCGCACTCGGTGTACTGACGCCCATGCCCTGTCAGCCGGTGGTGCCTGCGCCGTGGAGTCCGGGCTCGCCCACCGTGATGATCGGTGGCAAGCCAGCGGTGAACAACTCGTGCATGGCGAACTGCGCCTGGGGCGGCACCATCACCTTCAGCATGCCCGGTCAGATGACCGTCATGACGGCCTGAGGCCCTGGGTGACTCAGGCTGCGGGAGCCCCGCCGCCTCCACCACCGCCGCCGCCACCACCTGAACCGCCGCCGCCACCGTCGCCGCCTCCACCACCGCTGGTGGTCGTGGGGCCGGCAGCCGCCGGTGCGGCATCGACCGATGCCGGAATGGCGTCGCTGGTGGTCACCACCACCTGACCGGTCTGCAGGTCGATGCGAGCCCCGAAGGCGAAGGTGTCGTCCGCGTTCTGCTGCTCACCTTCGGCCGATTCCAACTGCTCCTGCTGCAACTGCAGCTCCAGTTCTTCCTGCTCTTCGGATTTGTTCGATTCGGCCGCCTCGCGCACTTGCTGCTCGATGATCTCGGGCAGTTGCGGCTTCACCTTGTCGATGTCGTCGAGCAGGCGCTCGCGCTCTTCGCCGGTGACGCCGTGCACCTGATCCTGCAGTTGCTCGTCGACCAGTTCCATGACGCGGTCCACGGTGATGCCCAGGTCGGGACCAAAGGCGTTGGAGGCGAACTCCTGGCCGGCGTCATCGACGTCCACTTCCATGAGCAGACGGTGGTCGTCGACCTCGACGTCTTGGGCTTCCTGCTCCTCAGCGAGACGCTGATACTCGGCCTCGTAATCGGCCGCCACCCGGAACGGTGTCGTGACGCCGAGATCGGCCGCCACCTGACGGGCTTCGGGTTCGCGCTCTTCGTCGTTGTCGGTGCCGTTCTGAAGCGCCTCGGACTTGGCTTCGCGCACATCGCCCAACAGTGCCGTGGCTGCGGTGGCCATCTCGCCCAGAGCCTCGCGCTGCTCCTCGACCACGGGGTGGTCGGGCAGTTGCTCCTTCTCCGCCAACTGCGCCTCGGTGGCGTCCAGCACCTCTTTGGTCTTGCGCTCCCGCTCCACCAGTTCGGAGCGATCGGCCGTGGGATCCACGTCGGCCTTCAGGTCGGCGGCCTCGGGCTTGGGTCCCTCGGGTCCCTTTTCACCCTCGGTGGCCACTTTCTCGAGGTCGGCAGCCGTCTCGGGTGCCGGTGCCTCGGGTTTCACCTCGGTCTTGTCGTCCTTGGTGCTGTCGTACGCCTTCTTGGCGGCCACCGCTGCACCCACGAGGCCCATGAGGCCCCAGCCCGATTTCTTGGGCTCTTCCATCACCGGTTCTTCTTGGGTGGAGTCCTCCTCGTTCTCCATGAACCGGCGCATCGGCTGGTCGTCGTCGGCGACCCGAGAGTCCACGCTCAACTGCTCGATCGCCTGCGCCAGCAACTGGTCGCCCTTGGGGCTACCAGGCGGGGGAGTGCCCCGCTTGAAGAACACGTCACGTCCGCGAGCGACCACTTCAGAACCCGCCTCGCGGCAGATCTGATCGGCCGCTGCGTCGGTGTGCACATTGATGTCGGAGACATCGTGGCCCAACGCCAGGCTGAGTCGTGCGGCCACCGCCGGAGGTAGCGGTGCGGCGGTCGATTTCTGAGCGGCCTCGGTGCGTTTCCACACCTGTTCGTCGACAGCGCCGCCACCAGGGCTCACCACCAACTGCTTGGCTCGACTGACTGCCTTGGGACCGGACTCGTCGGAGCGCAGGTTGGTCGCCGCCTCACTGGCGCGCTCGTCGGCACGGCGCTCCTCGGGCTTCAACGACTTACGGGAACCCGAGTCGTCGAAACGGCGACCCGTGACCTGTTCGGGGGCTGGCGACTCGTGGAACACGAGTTTCTTCGCCAACTTCAGCAGTCGGTCTTCCAGGTCGAACAGCACGGGACCAGTCTGACATACGGATACCTGCTGATGGCCAGGACATCGTAGGAAAATTTCGGTGAGTGAGTCGGTGATGTCCGCGGTGAACCGTGGTGGAGAATGGTTCGATGGCGACTTCGCAGCAACACCGGGTCCTGGTCGTGGAGGACGAGCCGTTGGATCGGGCGTTCTTGGTAGAGGCGCTCAGGTCGCCGGCTCATGAGTTGGTGGAGGTGGCCGACGCGTCGTCGGCACGTGATGTGCTCAACCGTGAGCACATCGACCTCATGGTGTTGGACCTCGTGCTGCCCGATCAGCACGGCTTGGAGTTCCTGGCCAGTGTTCGTAGCCAGGACAGCGTTCCCGTGCTGGTGGTCAGTGGTGTGGGGGCGGTGTCGGAGCGAATCGCTGCCCTGCGTATCGGGGCCGATGACTACGTGGTCAAGCCGGTCGATCCGGGGGAGTTGTCGGCTCGTTGTGGGGCGTTGTTGCGTCGGGCGATGCTCGGTTCCGGGCGACGCGGTGGCGGCCGACCTCGCTTCCGGGCCAACGGCTTCACCTTGGATCTCGAGCGCCGCGAGGTGGTGGTCGACGACACCGAGGTGTCGCTCAGCCCCATCGAGTTCGAATTGCTGGCGTATCTGGTGTCGCGTGAAGGTCAGGTGGTGTCGCGCGCCGAGTTGGGTCGCGAGGTGTGGAAGGCACATGAGGAACGCACGCTCACGGCCACGGTCACCGAACACGTCCGACGGGTGCGCACCAAGATCGGCGACGGGCGCGAGGGTCGCAACAGACTTCGGACCGTGAGAGGTATCGGGTACCGCTTCGTGCTGTAAGGCCCCAGGGGGTCGTAGTTCGACTCTTGTCGAACGTTGTTTATTCGTTGTGAGAACTGCTGGCGGCCTGACGGGCGAGCGGCCGCAACACCCCTCGATGGACGGGTGTCGGCCGCAAAAAGTCCACCGTAAGGATGGTTTGCGCGCCTCGAGGCCCCCGGTCGAGGGGCCGTCGTTAGGTTGGCAGTAGCCGTCGTGTGACACAACGTATCCACAACGGCATCACAAATGCCAATCAACGGAGCCGGGGGTGATCATGAGTTCGACTCGCTGCGCCTGGTGTTGGCGCGCCTGGAACACGAACTTCGTTCACCTCTGCAGGCGGTCAGCGGTTTCGCTCGACTGCTGAGGGATCGTGTCCCCGAAGATCAACGCGGATTGGCCGAGTATCTGTGCACCGCCATCGATCAGATGACGGCGGTGGTGGACCAACTTGCCCCACTAGGGACGCATCGGGGCGACACCGACACCGACGAGAGCATGGAGTCGTCGCTGCGGCGGGCCTTGGCGGTCGTGACAGCGCAGGCCCAAGCGGCCGAGGTGACCGTGGTGGTGGAGGGCGGGCCGTGGGACCTCGCCGTGCCAGCGGCGTTGACGCCCGGCAGGCTCACCGAAGTCATGGTCAATCTGCTCACCAATGCCGTGAAGCACAGTCCGTCACATTCGACGGTACGCATCAGCGCCCAGTCGACGGCCGACACCTGGACCATGACCGTGAGCGATGAGGGGCCGGGCGTGCCCGCCGGCATGGAGGAGCGCATCTTCGAACCCTTCGCCAAAGCGGGTACCCGCGCCGGCACCGGACTGGGTCTGTTCATCGTGCGCGACCTCGTACAGCGTGCCGGCGGCACCGTGCACCTCGACCAGTCCGGCGACACACCGGGGGCCACGTTCAGGGTGGTCGTGCCGCTCGACTCACGGGCGACATGAGCGACACCCCTGCGGCGTGACAACATCACGGGGTGCACGGAGCCCTGTTGGAGGTGAAACTCGCCCACTTGGAGCGCCTTCTGCAGGAGCACCAACGGGTGGTGGTGGCCTTCAGCGGGGGTGCCGATTCCACGTTCCTCGCCGTCGCAGCCCTCAAGGCACTGGGCGCCGAACGGGTGCATGCCGTCACCGCCATCTCGCCGTCGCTGGCGCAGCGCGAAGCAGCCGACTGCCGTCGCCTTGCCGAACAGTGGGGTCTGCGATGGACCCCCACATCCACCGACGAGATGGAACGTGCCGCCTACCGCCTGAACGATGCGCAGCGGTGTTGGCACTGCAAGAGCGCCCTCATGGACGTGCTGGAACCCGTCGCTGCTGCCGAACAGGCTGTGGTGATGTTGGGAGTGAATGTCGACGACCTCGGGGATCATCGACCCGGGCAGCAGGCTGCCGGGGACCGTGGTGCGGTATTCCCTCTGGTGGACGCCGGTTTCTCCAAGGCCGACATTCGTGAGGCGTCGCGTCGGTGGGGCGTGGACACATGGGACAAACCCGCTGCTGCGTGTCTGGCAAGCCGGGTGCCCTATGGCACCGAGGTCAGCGTGGCGGTGCTCACCCGAGTAGAACGTGCCGAGGATGCGCTGCGGCGCATGGGGTTCACCGGGTCGCTGCGGGTTCGTCACTACGACGACATCGCTCGCATCGAGGTAGATGCCGCTTCTCTGGATGAGTTGATCGACCGTCGTGATGCCGTGGTGGCAGCGGTGAAGGCGGCTGGCTATCGCTACGTGACGGTGGACCTCGAGGGCTTCCGTTCGGGCAACCTGAACGACGCGCTCTAGAGTCCCCCAAGTTGTGTGTGGGGTAGGCCCGGGGAGGCAACCGTGAAGCTGTCGATGATGATCAACTACGCCGGTGGGTTCAAGCAGGCCGCCGAGCGTGTGGTGGAGCTCGAGAAGGCCGGTCTGGACGTGGTGTGGATCGCCGAGGCGTACAGCTTCGACGCCATCAGCCAGGTGGGCTACCTCGCCGCCAAGACGCAGCGGGTGGAGATCGGCACGGGCATCGTGAACGTGTACAGCCGCACTGCCACCCTCATGGCCATGACGGGTGCCGGCTGCGACGAGGTCAGTGACGGCCGGTTCATCCTGGGCCTGGGCGCGTCGGGCCCGCAGGTGGTGGAGGGCTTCCACGGTGTGCCGTACACCCAGCCCATGCAGCGCATCAAGGAATACATCGATGTGTGCCGCATGACGTGGCGCCGCGAGAAGGTGGACTACCAGGGCCAGACGGTGCAGATCCCGCTGCCCGAGGGTCAGGGCACCGGCCTGGGCAAAGCGCTGAAGCTCATCAACCACCCCAAGCGTGAGCGCATCCCCATCTGGTGGGCCAGCCTCATGGGATTGTCGGTGGAAGCCACCGCCGAGATGGCCGACGGTTGGTTGCCCATCTTCTTCATCCCCGAGAAGTTCGGCGAGGTGTGGGGCGATCAACTGAAGGCCGGCACCGCCAAGCGTGACCCGTCGCTGGCGCCCCTCGAGATCTCCGCCGGTGGCATGGTGGCCATTGGCGAGGATCTGGTGGGCGATGCCCAGGCTCGGATCCTCGACTTCGCCCGTCCCAACGCCGCGTTGTACGTGGGTGGCATGGGTGCACGGGGCAAGAACTTCTACAACACCGTCGCCCAGAAATATGGCTACGTGGACGAGGCCAAGTTGGTGCAGGACCTGTACCTCGACGGCAAGAAGGACGAAGCGGCTGCGGCCATTCCGTTCGAACTGATCGAGAAGACCAACCTGGTTGGGCCCCGCAGTTACGTGGCCGAGCGCATCGCCGCCTACAAGGAAGCCGGCGTCACGGTGTTGTCGGTGAACCCGGTGGGCGGCAACGACGTCAAGACCATCGAGACGTTGCGCGACATCATCGAAAGCGTCTGATCGCCCTCACACGTCCCAGGCCGCAGGCAGGGTGTGGCGGCCCCACAGGAAGAACGGGGCGATGCGCTCGCTCGGCCCGTCGGCGCGCAGGTTGGGCAACCCACCGAGAATGGCCCGCAGAGTGTGTTTGGCCTCGAGGCGAGCCAGTGGCGCCCCCAGGCAGTAGTGCGGGCCGGCGCCAAAGGCCAACTGCCGACGCACCTCTGACGGCTCGCGGTCGATGTCGAACACCTCGGGGTTGCTGAACGCTTTCGGGTCGTGATTCGCCGCCCCATACAGCATCATCACCTTGGCCTCGGCGGGAATGTCCACACCGTGCATGGTCACGGGGCAGGTGGTGGTGCGGAACAACCCCAGCACCGGCGCGTCGTAGCGCAGGCTCTCCTCGATGAGCGGCTCCACCAGCGACAGGTCGGCCTGCACCCGGGCCATGAGTTCGGGCCGCTGCATGAGGCGCCACAGCGCATTGGTGATGAGCGAGGTGGTGGTCTCGTTGCCGCCCACCAACAACTGCACACACGAGCCGAGAATCTCGGCGGGGGTGAGGGTGGCGCCTTCGTCCTCGGCGCGCACGAGGCCGCTGATGAGGTCGTCGGGCAACGCCTCGCCGGCTGCCAGTAGGTCACGCCGGTGCTTGATGTGGCCGAGAAGATAGGCGCTGAGCGCCTTGAGGTCCTCGTCGTGGAACGACGGATCCTGGCTACCCAGGCGGGCCACTGCGGCATCGGACCACACCTTGAACTGGGCACGGTCTTCGGGTGGCACCCCCATCATGGTGGCGATGGTGATGGTGGGCAGCGGGTAGGCGACCTCGTGATGCAGATCGGCCTGGCCCCGTGAAGCGATGCCGGCCACTAGGTCATGGGCCAACTGCTCGATGAAGGGTTCCAACTCGGCGACGGCTTTGGGGGTGAAGGCCTTCTGCAGCAGACGCCGGTAGGCGGTGTGCTGGGGAGGGTCGGTGAACAGCCCGCCCTGGGAGGTGAAGCGGGGACCCTGCCCGTGGATGCTGGACCAGGTGCCCGTGTCGCGCAGGGCGGTGGCCACGTCGTCGAAGCGGGTCAGTGACCAGAACGGCGGGTCGAACCCGGCGAAGTGCGGCACCGGGCACCGATCCAAGAGGTCCCGGTACACGGCGATGGGATCGGCGATGGTGGCGGGTGCCAGGGGGTCGTAGGCCAGTGCGTCAGGTGCGACGGCGTCGTCGGTCATACACCCGTCGTAGCACTCACTTGGGCACGATGCCGTGGTCGAGGGCGTAGCGCACCAAGCCGGCCGCCCGTTCACATCGGGCTGCGCACCCACCACATGCCAGCCAGCCACGCCACGGTCCACAGCGCCAGGGCCGCCAGCATCCACTGCCAACTCTGCTCGTCGGGCACCTCCACCGGCTCGCCCAGGCTGGCCGCCAGGCGATCGCGAATGGAGTCGTACGCCGCCACCAGGCTGTCGAGCGTGGGGGCCACGTAGGCGTCGCCGTCGGTGATGTCGGCCACCGCTGCCAACTCCACGGTATCCACCGGAACCGGCACCAACTCGCCGGTCTGGGGCAGCATCACGATGCCGTTGGGGGTGCCGAAGGCGATGGTGGACACGGGGATGCCAGCGTCGGCGGCCACCTGAGCGCCATCCAGGGTGGGCGAACCCACGGTGGTGGTGCCGTCGCTGAGCACCACGATGACCCCCGGCACCTCGTCGTCATCGGGCCGGTCGGGGCGGTCGCCTTCGGCCGAGGTGGCACCCACCAGCACGTCGACGGCGGCTCGCAGCGCGTCGCCGATGGCGGTGCCTTCGCCCAGGGTGAGGCCTTCGATGCCTCGCTTCACCTCGGCGTGGTCGATGGTGGGTGGGGTGAGCACCCGCACCTGGCCGCTGAAGGAGATGAGCGACAACGCCACGTTGGGGTCCACCTGATCCACGAAATCGATGGCGGCCTGTTGCGCGGCGGCGAGGCGACTGGGCGCCACATCGGTGGCCATCATCGACAACGACACGTCCAGCACCACTGCCACCCGGCCCGACACCTCGGCCTGCAGCAGGCGGGTGGTGTAGGGGCGAGCGGTGGCCACGATGCCCGCCGCCAGGCCCGCCAACGCCACGGCCGCCACCACGTGGCGACGCCACCCCGGCCGTGATGGGGCGATGGCGTCGAGGAGCGCGAGATTGGTGAACTGCACGGTGCGCTGCCGCCGCCGCCACTGCGCCAGCACGTACACCGCCACCAGCACCGGCAGTGCCGTCAGCAGCCACAGGCGCTCGCCGGCCAACCACTGATCGGGCATCACGACTGCCTCACCCGGGGGTGCAGCACCTGGGTGCGACGGCGTTGCACATGGTTCACCACCGTGGCCAGCCAGTCATCGGCGGTGCTGACCACGAGATGGTCGGCGCCTGCCGCCAGCATGCTGCGCCGGTGCTCGGCCCGTTGTGCTCGGGCGGCTTGCGCGTAGCGGGTCAGCACGCTGCGGGTGAGGCGCACCTCGCGGCGTCGGCCCGTGGCGGGGTCGGCGAACATCACCTGACCCAGGCCGGTGAGGTCCAGTTCCCGGGGGTCGACCACCTCCACGCACAACAGGTCGTGCCGCTGGCCGAGAATGCCCAGGGGTCGCTGCCAGCCGGGGGTGAGGAAGTCGGCGATGATCGCCACGAACCCTCGGCGGCGTTCGCTGGTGGCCAGGCGTTCCAAGGCCGTGGCCAGTGCGCTGGTGCCGGTGGGTGCCGGCGCAGGGGCGGCCAGTGCCACCAGGTGGGCGATGATGCGGCGCACCTGATCCCGACCCGGCAGCGGTGGCATCACCTGCACGTCGGCCCCCGCCACCACCATGGCCCCCACCCGGTTCTGATGGCGGGCCGACAGGAACCCCACCGCGGCGGCCACGCCGGTGGCCACGGTGAACTTGTCGGTGGTGGTGGTGCCGAAGCGCATACCGGCCGAGGCGTCCACCACCAGCCACGCCTGCAGGTCACGGTCGGCGATCTGGTCGCGCACGTGCACCTGCGAGGTGCGGGCGGTCACGCTCCAGTCGATGCGGCGCACGTCGTCGCCGGGTTGGTACAGGCGGGTGTCGCCGGGTTCGCTGCCCTGGCCGGGGGTGATGCCACGGTGATGGCCGTGCAGGCGGCCGTCGATGCGACGGTCCACGTTGAACTCGAGCCGGCGCACGGTCTCGGCGATGCGAGCCTGGTCCACGGGGTCCGGCGAGGCGCTGTGGGTCATCGGCCGGCGGGGACGCTGCCCAGCACCCGTTGCACCACATGGTCGGTGGTGAGGTCACGTGCCAGTGCGTCGTAGGTGAGCAGCAGGCGGTGGCGGAACACCTCGGGTGCCAGGTCGAAAACGTCTTGGATGGTGGCGCGGTCGCGGCCCTTCATGAGCGCCAACGCCCGAGCGCCGCGCACCAACGCCAACGTGGCCCGGGGACTGGCCCCCAGTGCGATCACGCTGGCGAGGTCGGGGAGGCCGTAGCTGACGGGATGGCGTGTGGCCTGCACCAGGTCCACGGCGTACTGGGCCACACTGCGGTCCACCGTCACGGCCTCGGCGCAGCGTTGCACCTCTTGCAGCTGCTCGAGGTCGATGACCTGACGCACTGGGGGCGGCGCCACCGACATGCGTTCCACGATGGCCAACTCTTCTGCCGCGCTGGGGTGCGTCATGACCACCTTCATCATGAAGCGGTCGCGCTGGGCGTCGGGCAGTTGGTACACGCCTTCGCTCTCGAGGGGGTTTTGCGTGGCGATCACGAAGAACGGCGCCGGCACCGGATAGGTGGTGCCGCCCAGACTCACCTGGCGTTCGGCCATGGCCTCCAGCAACGCCGACTGCACCTTGGCCGGCGCCCGGTTCACCTCGTCGGCCAGCAGCAGGTTCACGAACACCGGGCCCAGTTCCACATCGAAGGTCTCGCCCGAGGGGCGGTAGATGCGGGTGCCCACGATGTCGGAGGGCAGCAGGTCGGGGGTGAACTGCACCCGGGCGAACGTGCCACCCACGCAGCGGGCCAAGGTGTCGGCGGCCAGGGTCTTGGCCAGGCCCGGCACACTCTCCAGCAGACAGTGCCCGCCCGACACCAGACCCACCAGCAGACGCTCGAGCAGGCGCTGCTGCCCCACGATGGTGCGGCGCATCTCGAGCAGCACCTGCTCGAGCAGCACCGACGCCTGCTGCGGCGTCATCGCCTCACCGAGGTCAACTGATCCAGCAGGCGCTCGGCCTCGGCCATGATGTTGCGCACCACATCGCCGGCGGGGGTGAGTTCGCTGATGGCACCCACGCCTTGGCCGCACGGCATGAACTCCCGGCGTACGTCCACCTCGGTGCCCGACGGCGCACCCAGGTGGTTGGCACCGGCCTTACCCGAGGCGATGGCTTGCTCGGGGAACTTCTTCAACTCCTCGGGGTGCTCCTCGAAGTGGTTGGTCCAGTCGTTGCGCACCACCCGGCAGGTCTTGCCGGTGAAGGCTCGGGAGATGACCGTGCCGTCTTCGGGCAGGGCCAACAGCGTCTCTTTGTAGCCGTTCACGGCGCGGGCCTCGGGGGTGGCGATGAAGCGAGTGCCCAGCCACACACCATCGGCACCCAGCGCCAGCGATGCCACCAGACCACGGCCGTCGAACAGGCCGCCCGCCGCTACCACGGGCACCTGGGCGCCCACGGCGTCGACCACCTGGGGGACCAGTGCCATGGTGGCGACGGTGCCCGTGTGGCCGCCGCCTTCGGTGCCCTGGGCCACCACGAAATCGCAGCCGCTGGCCACGGCGGCCACCGCGTGACGCACCTTGCCGCACATGGACCCCACCAGGATGTTGTTGGCGTGCAGTTGGTCGATGACCTCACGCGGCACGCCCAGGCCGGCCACGAAGATGCTGGCCCCACCGGCGATGACGCTCTGGATGCCCCGCTCCACCTGGCCGGGCAGGGCGGTGAGCAGGTCTACACCGAAGGGCTTGGCGGTGAGTTGCTTCACCGCTGCGATCTCGTCGTCGAGTTCGTCGGCGCCCATGGTGGAGGCCCCGAACGTGCCGATGCCACCGGCCTCACTGACCGCTGCCACGAGTTGGTGGTACGACACGCCGCCCATGCCGGCCAGCATGATCGGATGTTCGATGTCGAGCAGTTCGGTGAGCCGTGTGCGCATGATGCGAACCGTAGATCACGCCAGCGACGCCGTGAGCGGCACAGCCCTCACTACCGTTTGCCAGACACCGAGGCGCCCGGCAGGTCCAGGAAGTCCCGGTGCCAGCGCGACGGCGTGGCGATGACGGCACGGGGTTCGTCCTCGAACATCCAGCGGGCGAACCGGGTGCGGTTGGCCTCGCTGACCCGGCCAAGCACGCCGATGGCGCCTCGGGCCCCCAGCCGACTGGACAGCACCTTGCCCAGCACCTGCGACATGCGGTGATCGGCCACGAGGTGATGCCGCACCGCCCGCTGATACGCCTGGCGCACCGCCGCGGGGTCGCTGGCGCTGGCGGTGCTGGTGCTGGTGATGGCCCGAGCGGCCTCGATGCCGGTGAGCAACGCCTGCCCGATGCCTTCGCCGGTGAGCACATCGGTGGCCCGCACGGCGTCGCCCACGAACAGCACCCGGCCACTGCCGGTGACGGTGTCGTGGATGCGGGCGGGGATGGGCCACGCCGTATGGCGGTCCTCCATCTCGAAGCCGTCGCCCAACGCTCGGCGCACATGAGGCCGGGCCAGCAGGTCGGGCCACAGCAACTTCATGTCTTGGATGCGGCGTTTGCCGTCGCGCAGCACCCCGAACCCGATGTTGGCCCGCCCGCCCGGCAGTGGGAACGACCAGGCATACCCGGGCAACAGATCGTCGTCGAACCACACGTACAGGTGCTCGCTGGCCGGGCCGGTGACGTTGCGGGCGTACTGGCGGAACGCATGCCACTCGCCCAGGTAGCCGGGTTCGTCGAGGCCCAAGGCCTTGCGCACCGGACTCCACATGCCATCCGCCGCGACGACGTACTGGGCCGCCACCTCGCCCATGCCGTTCACGGTCACCCGCACGTCGTGGGGCGTGGCGGGTGCGAACCCGGTGAAGCCGTGACCCTGGGCAACGGTGGCACCGGCCTGTTCGGCCAGGGCCACCAGGGCGGCGTCCAGTTCGCGGCGAGGCGCCACCGCTGCGTACCGTCCACGACCCTCGGGCAGTCCCACGTACACCTCACGGCCGGTGGGGCCGCGCAGCCAGGCGCCGTTCACCTCGCACCACGACGCCACGTGCGACGCATCGAACCCCAGGTCCTCGAGTTGACGCAGGGCCAGTGTGGTGAGGCCGTCGCCGCAGCACTTGTCGCGGGGGAACGCCGCTTTGTCGACCACGAGGACCGACCGACCGGCCCGGGCTGCGGTGATGGCGGCTGCACTTCCGGCGGGTCCGGCGCCGATGACGAGCAGGTCGTAGGTGGCGGTCATGGCAGCCTCAAGGCTAATGGTGGGTGTCGCACACACGCCTCTCGCGGAATCCGCGTAGCCAGACGCGCAAAAAAAGTCGGTTTGGCTACGCGGAATCGGCGAGTACTGTGCCGGGGGCTGGGGATGTGACGAAGAAGGAGTGCATGGTGGCGCGTCTGTGTGAAGGTCGAGTGGTGATCGTGACCGGGGCCGGTCGGGGTATCGGGCGCGAACACGCCCTGATGCTGGCGGCTCATGGGGCCAAGGTGGTCGTGAACGACCTGGGTGGGTCCATGGATGGCACGGGGACCGACCTGAGCCCCGCCGAGAGCGTGGTGGCCGAAATTCGGGCCGCCGGCGGCGAGGCGGTGTCGAACGGCGACAACGTGGCCAGTTGGGAAGGCGCCGAGCGCCTCATCCGCACCGCTGTCGACGCCTTTGGCGACCTGCACGCCCTGGTGAACAACGCCGGCATTCTGCGTGACCGCATGATGGTGAACATGAGCGAGGCGGAATGGGACGCCGTGATCAACGTGCACCTGAAGGGCACGTTCGCCCCCAGCCACTTCGCGGCCGAGTACTGGCGTGACCAGACCAAGGCCGGCGCCACCGTGGACGCCCGCATCATCAACACCACCTCGGTGTCGGGCATCTACGGCAACCCGGGGCAGACCAACTACGGCGCCGCCAAGGCCGGCATCGCCACCTTCACCATCATCTCGGCTCTTGAGTTGGCCCGCTACGGCATCACGGTGAACGCCGTGGCGCCCGGCGCCCTCACCCGCATGACCGAGAACCTCATGCCGTCGCAGACCGACGAGGACCGTGAGCGCATGTCGCCCCGGTGGATCGCTCCCATCGTGACCTGGCTGTGCTCGGCCGAGTCGGCCGGGGTGACGGGCCGGGTGTTCGAGGCCAGTGGCACCACGTTGGCCGTGGCCCAGGGTTGGACCCGCGGTCCCCGCACCACACCCATCGACGACCCCACCATGATGGGCGCTGCGGTGGAGGAACTGCTGGCCCAGAGCCGGCCCAACGCCGGCATGAACGGCGAACCCGGCGGCCCGCCCCAGCCCAAGAGCTGACCGGGCCTCGAACCGACCATTCACGAGGGAAGGACACGACCATGCCCATCAATCCCGACGCCGTCGGCACCCGCACCGAACCCGTGGAAGTGAGTTGGTCGTCGAAGGACGCCCTGCTGTACGCCGTGGGTGTGGGCGCTGGCGTGAACGAACTGGCCTTCACCACCGAGAACACCAACGGCGTGGCCCAGCGGGCCCTGCCCACCATGCCGGTGGTCATCGGGTCGGGTTTCGGGGTGAGCGCCATGCGTCATATCGGCACCTTCAACCCCGCCATGCTGGTGCACGGTCAGCAGTCGGTCACCCTGCACCGTGAGCTGCCCGCCGAGGGCAAGGCGCTGCTGTCGTCGGGCATCACCGCCATCTACGACAAGGGCAAGGCCGCCGTGGTGGTGTCGGCAGGCGAGGCCACCACGCTCGACGGCGAGCCTCTGTACACCACCACCATGTCCGCCTTCATTCGTGGCGAGGGCGGCTGGGGTGGCGACCGTGGCCCCAGCGGTCCGGTGAACGTGCCACCCGACCGGGCGCCCGATCACCAGGTGACCTACCAGACCTCACCCGACCAGGCGTTGGTGTACCGGTTGTCGGGCGACCGCAACCCCCTGCACAGCGATCCGTCGTTCGCCGCCATGGGCGGTTTCGACCGTCCGATCCTGCACGGCCTGTGCACCTACGGCTTCACGGGTCGGGCGTTGCTGCACACGCTGTGCGACAGCGATCCGGCTCGCTTCCAGCATGTGGAGGGCCGCTTCTCGTCGCCGGTGCTCCCCGGCGAAGCCCTCACCGTGAGCATGTGGGTGACGGCACCGGGCGAAGCGGTGTTCGTGACGGCGGTGGGCGACCGGGTCGTGATCGACCAGGGACTGCTGCGCTACTCGTAACCCCGGTCGCTGAAGTAGGTGGGGCCGTAGTCGATGAACAGCTCTTCATCGGCGTCGATGTCCATGACGGTCCGCAGCGACAGGCGTTGGCCGATGGCGTCGATCTCTACTTCGGCATTGGGTTCGTCGTGGTGGTTGATGAGGCTGGTGAGGCCGAGCGCCAGCCACGACCCGCCCTCGCCGGCGTCGAACACGTAGTCCATGAGCGTGGTGCCCGCCGCGATGTCGTCGGGGCCCAGGTACAGCAGCGGGCAGCGCTCCACCACGGTGCCGGCCTCGATGGGGTCCTTGGCGAACACCCCGCGCCCGTGGATGGGGGAGTCGCGCACCACGACGCGCACAGAAGGTCTGGTCATGTCGTGCCTCAGAACAGTCGCAGTTCGTCGGGCTGCAGCCCGCGCAGTTCGTCGTAGTCCACTTCCACCCACGCCAGGCCACGGCTCTCGGCCAGCACCCGGGCCTGAGGCTTGATCTGCTGGGCCACGAAGATGCCGCGCACCTCGCCCAGTGACGAGTCGAGGCGCAGACGCTCGAGGTAGCGGGCCAGTTGCTCCACCCCGTCGATCTCGCCCCGGCGCTTCACCTCCACCGCCACGAACCGTCCCTGCGAGTCGTGGCAGGCCAGGTCCACCGGACCGATGGCGGTGGGGTACTCGCGCCGGATGAGCGACAGCCCCACCTCGATGGCCTCGGGTGCGCCGGCCAACAACTCCTGCAGGTGCGCCTCGACGCCGTCCTTGGTGAGGCCCGGATCATCGCCGAGGTGGTGCTCCACCTCGTTCAACACTTCGTGGAAGGTGATGGTGAGCGTCTCGCCCTTGGGGTTGGTCACCACCCAGGCGTCGCCGCGGTCGTCGAGGTGATTGGGGGCGTTCATCCAGTTCAGCGGCTTGTAGGCACCGCCGTCGGCATGGACGGCCACGCAGCCGTCGGCCTTGCGCATGATGAGGCGGACCGCCTCGGGGAGTTGAGCATCGAGGCGTCCCTGATACGTGACGCTGCAGCGGGCGATGACCAGACGCACGGGTCAGCGCGCCCCGGTGACGTCGAAGCCGGTCGCGGCGTCGGACAACGCCCACAGTCGCGTTGCCCGCTCGGCGTCCACGGCATACGACCGCACCCCGGTCTTGGCCCCCGGCTCGTCGTTCACCTCGGCCACGCCACAGTCTTCGCAGTACGCCCCGCCACGGGCCTCGAGTGCCGGGTTCAGCAAGGCCCACAGTGTGGTGGCGGCCCCTTGGGGGATGCTCTTCCACTGCACCGATGCCGCGCCGCCGATGCTGGCCATGAGCGCTGTGACCACCTCACGGGTCATGTGGCGGCCCAGTTCGGTGTGGATGCCACCGGGATGGACCGAGTAGGCGTACACGCCCTCCGCCGCGTGGCGGCGGTGGTACTCGGCGGCGAACAGGATGTTGGCGGTCTTGGAGCGCCCGTAGGCGATGACGGGGTCGTAGGGCGACTGCCGGTAGTCGAGGTCGTCGAGGTCCACATCGCCGAACATGTGACCCTGTGAGCTGAGCGCGACGACCCGACTGGGGCGACCCGACCGCTGAGCGCCCGCCGCCAGCAACGGTGTCACCAGACGGGTCAGCAGGTGGTGGGCGAGGTGATTGGTGCCCATCTGGCGTTCGAAGCCTTCGACGGTGCGACCCTCGGGGCAGGCCATGATGCCGGCGTTGTTCACCAGGGCGTCCAGCCCTTCGGTGAGCGAGGCCACCGTGTCGGCTGCAGCGCGCACGCTGGCCAACGACTCGAGATCCAAGGGCACCAGTGTGAGGTGTGCATCACCGCCACAGGCCGCCGTCACCCGGGCCGCGGCGGCCTCGCCCCGCGCAAGGTCGCGCACCCCCATGAGCACGTGAACGCCTCGCGAGGCGAGCGCCCGCGCTGTTTCCTCGCCCAAGCCGGTGGACGCCCCCGTCACCAGCACGGTTCGACCACGGAGGTCGTCGCCGGCGAATGCCGCCAACACGTCGTCGGTGGTGGTGGACCAGCCCATCTCTGCCATGTCCAGAGCATGCCACTTGTGCCTGCCGAACTCCGGTCCAAGAGCCTGCGGCCCAGGGCCGAGTGTCCCTGATCGGGGGAATGGTCCCGGTTCAGCATGTCTCCACGGCCGGGAGCATCCGGCCACCGACGCCCGTGGAGCCACGGGGGCGGCCGTCGGCAACACAACAAGGAGGCCCTCGTGGCTCGCATCTTCACGTTCCTTCAGTCGTATCTGGCCACTCGCCAGCCCAACGAGGTCAACGGTCCCGACGAGGACCAGGGCGCCACCATGGTGGAGTACGGCCTCATCGTGTCGGTCATCGCCCTCGTGGTGGTGGTGGGCGCCACGGTGTTCGGCAACGCGTTGAGCACCTTCTTCTCGGATCTCGCCGGGAGCCTGTGATGGCGATGACGCTTCGACGCCCCTCGGTCGGGGCGTCACGTCGCACGGGTAGAGGACCGGGGGGACAGTGGAAGGACGAGCGCGGGGCCGCCATGGTGGAACTCGCGCTCGTCCTTCCCATGCTGGTGCTGCTGCTGGTGGGCATCGTGGAGGCGGGTCGTGCCTATGGGGCCAGCGTGGCCCTGCAAGGTGCCGCCCGCGATGGTGCGCGCCTGGTGGCACTGGGTTCGCCGAGGGTCGATGTGGAACAGGCGGTGTACGCCACGGCGGGACCCGCCGAGGTGACCTCGGTGGGCGTGGGGGCCTGTGCGGGCAACGGCAGTGGTGATGCGGAAGTGGTGGTGCAGGCCCAGCACCAGTGGCGACTGCCCTTCGTGGAGCTGGGCACATCCACGCTGACGGCGACGGCGAGGATGCCATGCGAAGTGTGAACGAGCGTCCCGCACGCGACCGCGGTGCTGCGGTGCTGTGGGTGGCGCTGATGATGGTGGTGCTGCTGGGTGTGGGCACCCTCACCGTGGACCTGGGTGCGCTGCACGTGGAACGTCAACGATTGCGCACTGGGGCCGAGGCCGCGGCGTTGGCCGTGGCCCGTGACTGTGTGGACGGCGACTGTGGGTCGGCGTCGCAGACCGCCTCGACATGGGCACCTCGCAACGACCCCGACGGTGCCATGGCTGTGACCCTGGTGTGTGGTGAGGGTCCCGGACTGGCGGCCTGCCCGGCCGACGTCGAGGGCCCGGCCGAGATGACTGGTTGGGTGCACGTGGCCACCCGAACTGCCACCGCCGATGGCGGCGAGGAGGTACGGCTTCGGCTGGCACCCCTCATCGACGCCGTGTCGAGCGCGTCGTTGCGTTCACGGGCCACGGTGGCCTGGGGGGCCCTGAGCGGCGGCAACACCAAACCTTTGGCCATGTCGGTGTGTGAGTTCCAGGTCCTGGGGGGCAACCCGTACACGGGTACCTTCCCGTCGGGTTCGCAGTTCGTGTACTTCCACGGCGTCGGTGGTTCGGGTGAACCCGGTGTGGGCACGTGCACGGCATCGACCTCGGGGCAGGACCTGCCCGGCGGTTTCGGGTGGTTGGCCGCCAGTGGTTGCAGCATCGATGTGAAAACCGGTGACTGGCTCACGGCGGCGCCGGGGAACTCGCCCTCGCAGGCCTGTCGCAGCGACCTGACCAGTTGGCGCAACGCCGTCATCGAGATCACCTTGTTCGACGCCGAACAGGGCACCGGTTCGGGCGGCAGCTACCGAGTCGCCGGCATCGCGGCGTTCCGCGTGACGGGCTACCGGTTCCCCAGCGCCACCTGGCCCCAGGGGTTCCGGTGTCCGGCCGCCACCGGCAACAGCGGCACGTGCCTGCGTGGCGAGTTCACCCGGGTGTCCACCACCGGGGGCTCGCTGGGCGGACCGGACTTCGGTGTGCGTACCACGCGCCTCGTCGGTTGACGCCCCTCGCTCTCGCAGTCCGATCAACCCCCGAAAGGAACCTTCATGAAACGACGAGTCCTGTCCCTGGTGGCCGCCGTGGTGCTGGCCGGTGTGGGCACCGCAGCGCTGGTGGCCTATGTGCGATCGGCCCGGGCCGATGCCGTGGCCGGCGAAGCCCAGACCGAGGTGCTGGTGGTGACCGAGGCCGTGGCCCAGGGAGCAGCCTTCGACCAGGTGCGCTCACGCGTGCAGGTGGCCACGGTACCGGTGCGTCTGGTGGCGGTGGGGGCGTTGACCACGCTGGAGGAGTTGGACGCCATGGTCGCAGCGGACTCGTCGTTGACAGCAGCCGCCGACCTCCTGCCGGGTGATCAACTGCAGCGCGCTCGCCTGGTGCCACGACGGCAGTTGTCGCGTGCCGAGGTGCCCGAGGGATTGCAGGAACTCACCGTGGCGGTGGCGCCCGAACGAGCCGTGGGCGGCGAGTTGCGTCCTGGTGAGGTGGTGGGGGTGGTGGTGTCTCAGGTGGAGCCTCGGCCCGCAAGCACCCTGACGCTCACGGGTGTGCCGGTGATCGCCGTGCAGATCACCTCCGCCGACCGCAGTCGATTGGGTCTTGGCACCAGTGGGGACGACGACGCCGATGTGGACCCGACGGTGGCCGACGCCCCCGAGCGCCAGGTGCTGGTGACCGTCGCCGTGGATTCGGCCCAGGCCGAGCAGATCGTGGCGGCGGTCGAGTTCGGCCAGGTGTGGTTCACCCGCCACGTGGCAGGGGCGACGCTGCGATGAGTGTGACCGAGCACGACCTCAAGGCGCGTCTGCACGGTGAACTGATCGAGCGACTCGGGGCCCGCCTTGGCGATGCCCAGGTGAGCGCCGAACAACTGGGACCACTCGTGGGACGCGAACTGGAACAGCTCATCGCCGGGGCGGGTGTGCCGCTCGGCGACGACGACCGCCGACGGTTGACGGCGGAGTTGTTGGACGACGTGGTGGGGTTGGGCCCACTGGAACCTCTGCTGGCCGACCGCACCGTGGACGAGATCATGGTGAACGGTTTCGACGAGGTGTACGTGGAACGCCACGGACGCCTGGAGCTCACCGAGGTGAGGTTCAGTTCCGAGGAGCATCTGCGCCGGGTCATCGACCGCATCGTGGCCCGGGTGGGCCGGCGGGTGGACGAGTCGTCGCCCATGGTGGATGCCCGACTACCCGACGGTTCGCGTGTGAACGCCATCGTGCCGCCACTGGCGGTGGACGGCGCTGCGCTGACCATCAGGAAGTTCGCCGTGGACCCTTTCCAGGTGGACGACCTGATCGCCATGGGCGCCTTCACCGCCGAGGTGGCCGATCTGCTGCGGGCGGTCGTGGCCGAAGGGCTGAACATCGTGGTGACCGGGGGAACCGGTACGGGCAAGACCACGTTGCTGAACGTGATGTCGGGGTTCATACCCGACGGCGAGCGCATCGTGACCATTGAAGATGCCGTGGAGTTGCAGTTGCGTCAGCCCCATGTGGTGCGCCTCGAGAGTCGACCCCCCAACCTGGAGGGGTCGGGCCAGGTGACGGTGCGCGATCTGGTGCGCAACGCCCTGCGTATGCGGCCCGACCGCATCATCGTGGGTGAAGTGCGCGGCGCCGAGGCCTTGGACATGTTGCAGGCCATGAACACCGGCCACGACGGGTCCATCTCGACCGTGCACTGCAACAGCCCACGGGATGCCTTGTCGCGGTTGGAGACCATGGTGCTGATGGCGGGTCTGGAACTGCCCAGCCGGGCCATCCGTGACCAGATCTCCTCGGCACTGGACCTCATCGTGCACGTGCAACGGTTCCGCGACGGGCACCGCGGCATCTCCCACATCACCGAGGTACTGGGACTGGAAGGTGATGTGATCACCACCAGCGACCTGATGGTGCTGGACCCGGCACAGCCCGATGCTCGGCGACTGGTTCCCACCGGGGTACCGGCCTCGTTCGGGCCTCGGGTGGGGTGGCGGCCGTGACGTCGGCAGTGACGTCGGTCGTGATCGTGCTGGACGTGTCGGGCAGCCTGGGTGCCCCCGAGGTGCTGGCCCGCAGCGAGCAGGTGGTGGAGGACTTGTTGCGCGCTGCGCCCGACACACCCGTGGCGTTGGTGACCGTGGGCGGGCCACCCCGGGTGATCGCCGACTGGGGCACCTCGAGCGGCGACCTCGTCGCCGCCATGGGAGGCCTGGGGGTGGGGGGACCCACCCCGTTGCACGACGGCATGATGGTGGCGGCGTCGCTGCTGGGCCAACGCCCGGGCGCGGCCGACGGGCTGGTGGTCCTGATCGCCGACGGTGACGACTCGGGGGGTGGCGCCACCCTGGACGACGCCGTGGCAGCACTGCAGGGCGTGGAGGTGTGGGCCGTGGAGGTGCCCACCCGCGACACCAACCGTGACCGTCTGATGGCACTGGTGGGCGACGGCGGCGGTCGGGTGATCACCGTGGACGACGACGCCGGCCTGGCCGCGTTGGCAGCGCGCCTGCAACCGCCGGTCGCCGCAACCACGGTTCCGGTGGTCACCACGATTCCCGTCACCACGGTCCCCGCCACCACGGCCCCCGTCACCACGACCATTCCGGTGGTGGAACAGCCCACCACCCCGGCGCAGGCCTCGACGGCACTGCTGCTGGGCGGGGGTGCGGCGTGGTTCGTGGGTGTGGCGCTGGCCGTGGTGGTGCTGTGGCCGCGGCCTGGCAGCACCTCGGGGGTGGGGGCCGTGGCGTCACGGCTCAGCAGTGGTGCCGAGCGCCTGTTGGCGTTGGCAGGGCGCCGGCGAAGCCTCGGTGCTGTGCTGGAAGCCGCCGGTGTGGCCGTGCGACCTGGCGAGGCCGTGATGGGTGCGGTCACCTTCGCTGCGGCCGCCGGACTGGTCACAGGGGCGTTGGCCTCGGCACCCGTTGGCGTGCTGACGGCACTGTGTGTGGTCGTGGGGGCCTGGGTCGTGGTGCAGATGCGTGTGCAACGCCGCCAACGGGCCTTCGCCGAGCAACTGCCCGACCTGCTGGTGTCGATCTCGTCGGCACTGCGCGCCGGGTACGCCCTGAGCCAAGCACTGGACGCCGTGGCCAAGAGCGTGGAGGCCCCAGCCGGTGAGGAACTCACCCGGGTGGTGGCCGAGATACGTCTGGGACGTGCCCCGGCCGAGGCCCTGGCGGGCATGGCCACTCGTACCGCCAGCCGTGACTTCGCCTGGGCGGTGACAGCCATGGAGATCCACCGTGAGGTGGGTGGCGACTTGGCGGTGATCTTCGACACGGTGGCCCAGACCGCGCGGGAGCGTCTGCACCTGGTGCGTGACGTGCGGGCCCTCACCGCCGAGGGGAGGGTGTCGGCGGTGGTGCTGACGGCACTTCCACCGGGCCTGGTGCTGGTGCTCAGCACCGCCAGTCCCGGCTATCTGGAGCCCATGTTGGACGGGCCGGGGCCGGCGTTGTTGGGGCTGTCGGGAGTGTTGATGGTGTTGGGTTGGTGGTGGATGCGGGTGCTGGTCCGTTCGGGGGTGAGGTCATGAGCGGTGAAGCGCTGGCCGTGGTGGGGGCGGCATCGGTGATGGCGGCGATGGTCACGGCCTGGTGGGCGGTCACCGGAGCCCGCAGCGGTCCGTCGGGCGGCGACGAGGCCGATCTTCGGCTGCGCTCGCTGAGTGCACCCACGGCTGGTCGAGTGATGGTGCCCGCCATGCGATGGGTGGGTGAACAGTTGACCCGGTGGTCACCTCGCCAAAGGTTGGCAGGATGGCAGCGGCGTATCGATCGTGCCGGGTTGGCCGGGCGGTGGAACGCTGCCACCCTGCTGGGTGCGCGTCTCATGGCGGCGTTGGCACTGGGTGCGGTGTTCGCCGTGCGATTTGCCCTCGGGCCCTCCACCGGTCGGGCGTTGGCGTTGGTGGGTGCGGCGGCATTGGGCTGGATGGCGCCCGATGTGTGGCTGGTGCGTCGTGGTGAGCGTCGGCGACTGGAGATGATGCACGCCGTGGCCGACACCATCGACCAGTTGGCCGTGCTGGTACGCGCCGGCCTGGGCGTGGACGCCGCGCTGGCCCGGTGCGCCCACAGTGACGCCGGGCCGTTGGGGCGAGAGTTGGCCCGTGTGGTGCAAGAGTTGCGTCTGGGTGCCACGCGTCAACAGGCGCTCACCGACATGGTCGAGCGCACCGGGGTGAACGACCTGCGTGCCGTGGTGACGGCACTCACCCAGGCCGAGCAGTTGGGTGTGCCCGTGTCGGACACCTTGCGCATCCAGGCCGAGGAGGTTCGTGCCCGCCGCCGCCAGCGAGCGGCCGAACACGCCATGAAGCTGCCGGTGAAGATCCTGTTGCCGTTGGTGGTGTGCATCTTCCCCGTGTTGTTGATCGTGCTGCTGGGGCCGGCGGTGTTGACGGTTTTGGACGAACTGGGCGGTTGAGCCTGCCGACTACGGTTGGTCGTCGACATGGCGACGCTGCGATTCAGTTTCGGCACCATGGGCTCGGGCAAGAGCACGCTGGCGCTGCAGATCCATCACAACCTGGCCGTACGAGGTCGCAGGGGTCTGCTGTTCACCAAGTTGGACCGTGACGGCTCGCAGGTGACCAGT
>CAYMUC010000038.1:0-25187 GCA_964393535.1 uncultured Ilumatobacteraceae bacterium
GGTGATCGCCTGCCGGTAGGTGTGGTCCTGCACGTCGCCGCACGCGAACACCCCGGGAATGTTGGTGCGGCTAGAACCTGGCTCGGTCACGAGGTAGCCGTTGTCCTCCATGGTGAGGACACCACGGAACAGGTCGGTGTTCGGCCGGTGACCAATGGCGATGAACAGTCCGGCCACGTCCAACCTGGATGTGTCGCCGGTGACCGTGTCGGTGAGTTGCACGCCCTCGAGATGTTGGTCACCGAACAACTCGGTGACACTGCTGTTCCAACGCATCTCGATCTTGGGATTCGCCAACGCCCGGTCCTGCATGATCTTGGAGGCACGCAACTCGTGGCGACGGTGCACCAGGTACACCTTGGAGGCGAACTTCGTGAGAAACGTGGCTTCCTCCACCGCCGAGTCACCGCCGCCGACCACGGCGATCTCCTTTCCACGGAAGAAGAAGCCGTCGCAGGTGGCGCAGGTGGAGACGCCGTGACCGATGAGCCGCTCTTCGGCTGGGAGACCCAACATGAGCGACTGCGCACCGGTGGACACGATGACAGCGTCGGCCGTGTACTCGGTGTCGCGCACCCAAACCCGGTGCGGCGTGCTGGAGAAATCGACGCGAGTGACCTTCTCGGTGAGCATCTCGGCGCCGAAGCGCTGAGCCTGCTCACGCATGCGTCCCATCAACTCGGGACCCATGATGCCCTCGGGGAACCCGGGGAAGTTCTCCACCTCGGTGGTCAGCATCAGTTGGCCTCCGGGCTGATCGGAGGTGGAGGACGGTTCGCCCTCGATGACCAACGGCTCGAGATTGGCACGAGCGGTGTAGACGGCGGCCGTGAGACCAGCGGGACCCGACCCGATGATGATGACGCGACGGTGGCTCATGCGGCGCTCACCGTGTGGCGACGGCGCATCAGAAGAGCACCGGCGAGGAGCAGGATGCCGCCGAGCAGCAGGTACGACACCCACACTGCAGTGGCATGACTGAAGGGCCACTCGATGACGGCCTGGAGACCACGGGTACTGGCGATGAGGAACAGCAGCAGAGCGGTGAGGCCACCAGCGACTGCAATGGTGCCGAAGACCACTCCCCGGGCCAGCATGACGAGCGGTCGGGTGGTGCGATCGCGCACCTGGTCGACGACTCGGACGATGGTGTCGGCCTGTTTGGCCGCCCAACCCGGATCGGTGAACGAAGGTCCTGCCATGGGGTGGAGGCTAGCGCTCGGGCGCGCCCGCTCTCACGGCGTCAACGGCACCTGGACGAGGACTTCGCACGTCGTGGCATCGACAACCCGAAGCGTGTTGGCCTCGGCATCGGCCAGTACCTCCACCATGAGCTCGCTCCACGTGGTCGTTCCGAAGGATCGTTCGTCCCCTTCGAGTGGGCAAGTGGCGTCAACGGTGGGGGCGGTCCGAACCAACGCACGCACTGGCTCGAGGTCACCCGCGTCGGTAGGCGCCCCCGCCATGCGAACATCGCCAGCGACGTTCATCTCGGTGGCACTGCTCATCTCTGTGGCAGCCGGCTGGGCAGCGATGTCACCAGGGGAGGTGGTGTCGGGGCGACTGACGGCCACCACGCCCAATACGCCCACGACGGCTGCTGCTCCCGCGAGGAGCCACAACGGTTGGCGGCGGCGAGTGGGGCGAACCCAATGACTCATGGCGGTCTCCACTGCCAGTGCGGCCACCTGTGGCGCTTGCGCAGGGACGTCACGGAGGGCTTCCCGGACGCGCCGACGCTGCTCGAAGTCCAGTTCGATGTCGTCGTCGGGTGCAGGTTCGGTACTCATGAGGTGGCCGTCTCGGGTGGGGACCCGGGGGTTGGACGCTCTGACGTGGTCGAAGGGTTCCCCTCATGGGAGGACAAACGTGTAGCCAGGGCGCGGCGCCCGCGCGCGATACGGGAGCGCACCGTGCCAGGTGGCACGCCCAGAATGTCGCCGATCTCGGCGTAATCCAGGTCGGCAAGGTCCCGAAGGACGACTGCCGCACGGAAATCGGGCGGCAACTCGGCAAGTGCTGCGTCCACGAGCATGCGATCGTTCACGACGGATTCGCCGTTCGAGACGGTGCCGGACTGTCGGTGGAGCAACTCGTCGGCCATCACCTCGGGTCGACGACCTCGCCGTCGCACCTCGTCCAGGGCGGCGTTGGTGGAGACGCGGTAGATCCATGTGCGCAGGGCTGAGTGACCGTCGAAGCGGTGGAGGTTCTTGACCACCGAGATCATCGCCTCCTGGGAGGCATCGGCCGCGGTGTGCTCGTCGCCCGTGATCCGTCGACAGATGGCCCAGATCATGCTCTGGTGACGACGCAGCACGTGCTCGAGCGCACTGCGATCACCACTGCGAATGGCGGTGAGCAGGGCTTCGTCCGAGCGAGGATCACCCGACGGCATCGAAACCGAGACCTGCGATGCGTCCCTGGAACGGAGCATTGGCCGGGCACACCTCGCTGCGACCCACCTCACGCAACCACAGCAGCACGTAACGACCCTCACCACCCAGGGTCACCGTGGTGGTCCGGGCTACCGTCGAGAAGTCACTCCCCACGACACTGCCCCAACCTTCGAAGCGGTCGGGGACCTCATCGGCGGCGAACACCTGGAGTTGCCATGGGGCTGACTCGAAGGTGATGGACATCTGTCCGAACGGCGCCCGATCCATCTCGACGATGACGCCGACACCCGACTTGGCGCCGAGGTAACGCGACTCGTAGCAGGCCGTGGTCCACGATGTGGCGAGGTCATCATCGAGGAGAAACCCCAACTGGTCGTCGCTCTCGGAACCGTCGCCGATGGGGTCGTAGGAGCGCACCGTTCGGACCGAGACGAAGGTGGCATCGGGCGGGGGAGCCACAGTGACACCTGGTGCTGCCGTGACCACGGGATCGTCGGGTGTTGGTTCCGATGCTGGCCACCACCACCACACCAGCACCGCCGCCACTGCCAACGCCACGACCCCGAACAACGGGAGCAGGGTCGATCGCCGACGTCCAGAGGACGACACTTTCGGCTCGGGGGGCGGGATCACCCCTCCCGGAGGAGTGGTGGAATCGGAAGTGCGTCGTTCCGGCGGCGGTGGGACATGCCCCGCAAGTGGTTTGGCGACCTCGGCGAGCACTCTCTGAACGCCAGCACCATGAGTTGGTCGAGCACTGGGTTCGCGCGACAGCAGTTGGTGAATGGTGTCCACCAGCGCGGTTGGGAGGGTGGGTCGCAGTCGAGTGAGGTCGGTGGGATCCCGTTGCAGGCGCGCCAACGCCGTGTCGGCATCGGTGTCTCCCTGGAACGGCACCTGACCAGCCAGACACTCGTACAACACCAGGCCCAGCGAGTACAGGTCGGAACGGCCGTCGAGTGGTTGCCCTCGAACCTGCTCGGGTGACAGATACTTCGCCGTCCCCATCATGATGTTGTCATTGGTGAGGTCGTGCTCACCGCCGCCGATGGCCTTGGCGATACCGAAGTCGGCCAACAGCACCTGTCCGTTCGGTGCCAACAAGATGTTGCCCGGCTTCACGTCGCGGTGCACCATGCCCGCACGATGGGCGGCGTCGAGGGCGGCCACTACACAAGCTCCGATATGGGCCGTGTGCTCTGGTGACAGTCGACGCTTCTCGTCGAGCAACTGCCGCAGGCTTCGGCCCTTGACGAACTGCATCACCACGGCTTGGCGTCCGCCGTCGTCGATGGTGTCGTGCACCGCCACCACGTTCGGGTGACTGAGGCGAGCCGCCGCCACGGCCTCGCGCCGAAAGCGTTCGCCCACCACCGGATCGTGGGCCAGATGCGGCTTGAGGAGTTTCACCGCCACCTGGCGCGACAGCAGGGTGTCGGTGGCTTCCCAGACCTCGGCCATGCCACCTTGACCCACCAGTCGCTCCAGACGGTAACGACCGGCCAGCACCGTGGGTGCAGCAGCAGCGAGGCGGGACGGTTCGGACATGGTCGACCCGAACGCTAGTAGGGCGGCCTACTCCGATCGGGGCACCCTCGGGTGTGGTGTCGTCAGCGAGCGAGGTGAAACGCCACTCCGATGGTCCCGGGTCCGGCATGGGTGCCCACCACGGCCCCCAGATCACCCACCACCAGGGAGTCCGTGATCTCGGGGCGCCCCAAGGCTCGGAGGGCGTCGACCAAGCGGTCGACGTCGCTGCATTCGGCGTGCATCACCGCCAGACGTTCGATACGGGGACTGGTGCGCACTTGCTCCACCAACCACGCCAGCGCCTTGGAACGGGTCCGTTGCCGACCGCCTTCCTCCACTCGGCCGTCGCGAACGTCGATGAGGGGCTTGATGGACAACGCCGAGGCCAACATCGCTTTCGCCCCGCCGATCCGGCCGCCCTTGCGCAGATGTTCCAGTGTGTCGAGCGCACCGATGACTCGTGTGCGTGACGCCAGATCCCGGGCAAGCGCGCTCACATCGTCGAGGGATGCGCCTCGTGCTGCGGCTTGTGCACAGGCCATGACGGTGAGGCCTTCGCCCATGGTCACGGATCGACTGTCGATGACCTCGATGGGAAGCGTGGCCTCCCGGGCTGCCACCTGCGCGCTGGAGAGCGTTCCCGACAGGTCGCCCGAGAGCGTGATCACGGCGATCTCTGTGGCACCGGCCTGCGCAGCGCGTTGGAATGCGGCCGCGAAATCACCTGGCGCAGGCGCCGCCGTCTCGGGCAGTGATGACGACTGTGACACCTGCCTCCAGAAGCCCACTGCGTCGAGTTCGCGGCGGTCCACGTACTCACGCTCCCCGAAACGAATGGTCAACGGCACCACCAGAATGCCCAGGTCGTTCACCACATCCTCGGGCAGATCGCAGGCGCTGTCGGTCACGATGCACACTCGGCCCGGGACCACGGTGGCTTCGGCGTTCATGGCGTGTCCCCTTCGGCCTCCCCGACCTGTGGGCGGTTTCGGCGTCGCATTCGTACGTGGCGCAACCACCACGATGCCAGCACCAGACCCCCGGCAACGGTGACCACTTGTCCCAGTCCGGTCAGGGCTGTCGCCCTCGCTGCGAATTCCACGGGGGTTCCCAGGGGGACATCACCTTCGGGAGTCAGCAACGTCACGGACACGGGGAAGCGGCCGTTACTGCGCACTTCCACGGGAATCTCCACATCCAGCGTGGTCGAGGCCGGGAGGTCAACGAGTTGCTGGCCCTCGGGAAAGGCCAACTTCGCACTCTCCAGCCGTACGGCCACCCTGACATCGAAGTCGGCGTCGTTGCGCAACTTCAAGCGGATCACGCTGACACGTCCGCCCAGTGTGACGTCGTTGGCCGATGCCACCCTGACGGCGTTGCGCACCTCGTCGAGCAGACCGCGAACGTGGTCCAGGCCGCGCTCTACCTCGCGATCATCGAGTTCGAGAGCCACCAATCGCCACAACTGGTCACCCCAGGACAACGGTCGCCCATCGCCCTCGGGAAGCATCGATGCCACGGTGAACGCATCCAACGACAACACGAACAGGTCTTCGGCGCGTTCGGTGAGATCTCGTCCGGCCGCGTCGGGCAGATCCACTGTCACGGTGAGGCCGTTGGCGATGGCCACCCCGGTGGTGGCGCTGGCCTGCGAGGCCGTCACCACGCGAAGCCCGGGGGTGCCGTCGATGCGGGAGAGCAGCGTGGCGAGCAACTCCGGGGGAGCAGGGGAGCCGTCGGGGGTGGAGAGCACCAGCGAACGCCGACTGAGGACCGCATTGGCGCGCGAGCCGTCGCCCTCGTCGCCAGCGCGATCCACCAATTCGTAACGCATCACCAGAAGTTCGGCGATGAACTCGAACACCTGCTGCTCGACATCGACCATCGCACGTGTGAGGTGGCGCGCCAACGCCGGGTCCACCCAGGCTGCGGGCAGTTCGCTGTTGCCACCCAAGGGCAAGGCCACCATGAGGGTGGGGTCGGCCAGCGCGGTGTCGCCAACCCCCAGACCCAAGGCGGTCTGTGCGTCAGGTGTGAGCACGACGGACCGTGCCCCGAGGTCGCGCAGCAGGACTGCCCCCCCAACATCGATGTCTCCGCCGATCACCTGGAGGCTTCGCTCGACGTTGCCACGGCCCACCATTGCCACCACGGCATCCTCGCCACGGCGAAGCAGGGTGGTGTACGTGTCGCTGAGTCCACTGCGAACGGCGGTCGATGGATCCAGGGTCACGGCCGGGCTGGCCAGCACATCGTCATCGGCGAGGCCGTCGGCGAGTCGCTGCCACAGTGCGCGGTCGTCGTCGGAACCGACCGACAACGCCTCGATCAATTCGGGCGGTAGCGCTACCGAGAACGGCACATCCGTCGCCTCGGCCATGTCGGCCACGTCGTCCAGCATGCGCCGCGCTCGGGGGTCCACGATCACGGCGCCGTCCACCTGGCGTGCCGGGGGTGATGTGACGGTGGCGAGGTAGGCGATGTCGAGGTTCGATGACTCGGTCTCGTCGGTGACGGCGTGGAACAAGGTGACCAACTGCGCCAACACCGCACCGTCGGTACCCCGTGATGGCGGCGCCCGCAGTTCGAGGCGCACGGGGTACACGCCAGCCGCCGGTAGCCGCAGCACTCCGCGCTGGAGCGGCCCAGACGTCGTGGGCACCAGCAGCTCGATGGAGCCGTCGCCAGTACGCGTCAGGTCGGCCCAGTTCACCGTGATGCGGTCCTGAGTGGGGCCCGTGTCCCCGGCGAGAGCGGTGGAAAGTCGGTCACGGGAGACCACTGGTTCGAACACCCGCACCACCACGGTGGCCCGGTCGGGTACGTCGCCGCGCACCTCCAACACCAGGCGTGCCACGTCGTCGGGCCGCACGTCGAGGGGGTGTTCCACCAGTCGCCAGGTCACCGACTCGCCACTCTGCGCGTGTGCTGGCCCGACGGCGGTCGTCCACGCCGTGCCGCACAGCACGCCGAAGAGCCACAGCACCAGCCACAGCCTTCGGGTCGATGGTCCCTGTGCCTGCATCACCGAGGTCACTCCAACACTGCCCGCAACTCGGCTTCGAGGACCACCAAGCCTTCGGGCTGGGCGCGGAAGCCCATGGATCGATACAACGCCAGGGCGGGCGCATTGTCGACGGCGGTGTTCACGAGCAGCTGCCGAGCACCCGAGGATGACGTCCAACGTATGGCATCGCCCACGAGCGCGCGAGCCAGTCCCTGGCGCTGTCGACCGGGGTGCACGGCCAGGCGTTGCAGGAACCCGTGATGCTCGCTCATACCCGAGATGGCGAAGCCGATCACCACGCCGTCGTCATCCTCCACGTAGGCGACTCGCCGTCGGGAGGTGGCTCGCACAGCATCCCTCCAACCCTGCGGATCCAGGCACCAGGCGTCGCCGAAGGCCAAGCGGTCCACCTCCAGTGCCTCGCGGACGCGTCGGCGCGGCTGCATGGCGTCCGCCCCCCAGCGCAACTGCTGAACCGGCGTGTTGTCAGGTGGAACGGTCTCGGTGCGTGCCAGGCCGACTGGACCCACGCTCAGCACGGTCAACGCCTGAAACACCTCGAAGCCGTGGCGCTGAAACGCAGTGGCCGTCTGAGGATCCACGGCCGAGGTGCGAGCCCTCCGGTACCCGGCGTTCAGCAGTTGCTGGATCCAGATGGGCACTTCGACTGCCAGTGACGAGCCTCGTGGTTCGGTGATGGTGATCAGTGCCACCGTTCGGTCGTGCGACCACGGCCTCACCTGAGCCACCGCCCGATGCGCCTGCACCAAGGTCAGGTCCCCTCCGTGGGGTACTCGTCGCTCGTGGGGAGACACCATCGACATCGCACGGTAGTCCCGTTTGGTCGGGGGAGGTCCGGCAACCGTTAGCGTGACACCACCGTGTCCGTGTTGTTCGCCACCCACGCCGCGTACCTGGAGCATCTCACAGGTCGGGGCCACCCCGAGCGCCCCGAACGCCTCCAGGCGGTTCTCGACGGCGCTGCCCGGGCCGATGTGGCATCGGCTCTGGTGCCCGTGGAGCCGCGTGCTGCCACCCGGGCCGAACTCGAGCGTGTCCATACCGCTGCGCACCTCGATGCCCTACAGACCCTGGCAGAGCACGGTGGTGGCCGCCTCGACCCCGACACGGTGGCGTCGCCCGGCAGTTGGCGTGCTGCCGAGTTGGCGGCTGGGGCCTGCCTGAGCGCCATCGAGTCCCTGGACGCTGGACGCGGTGATGCTGCGTTCTGCGCCGTGCGTCCACCGGGGCATCACGCCACCCCTGATCAGGCGATGGGATTCTGCCTGGTGTCGAACGTGGCCGTGGCCGCCGCCGCGCTGGCCTAACGTGGCGAGCGAGTGTTGGTGGTCGACTACGACGCCCACCACGGCAACGGCACCCAAGCCGCGTTCTACACGGACCCGCGTGTGTTGTACGTCTCTTTGCACCAATGGCCGCTGTACCCGGGGACCGGTGCAGTTCGCGAAGTGGGCGATGGTGCCGGGGTCGGCACCACGCTGAACATCCCACTGCCACCTCACACCACCGGTGACGTGTATCTGCGAGCCATCGACGACGTCATCATTCCGGTGGCAGAGCGGTTCGCACCCACCTGGCTCATCCTGTCGGCGGGTTTCGATGCGCATCGCGACGATCCCATCACCGATCTGGCGCTGTCAGCCGGTGATTACGCCCTCATGACTGAGCGTCTCATGACGCTGGTCCCTGCCGGTCGTCGCCTGGTGGTGTTGGAGGGCGGCTACGACCTCGACGCCCTTCGGCTGTCGACGGCAGGTGTGTTGGGTGCATTGGCCTCGCTGCCGCTCGTGCCCGAGCCACCCACGACGGGTGGGCCCGGACACGGTGCCGTTGAGGCGGTTCGATCTTTCTGGTACGAGCACGGGTTGTGGTGACGTGATTCCTGAACGCTTCCGTCCGGTTCTTGCCGATATGGCTCCGCTCACCGAGCGGTTCAGGACTGCGGGCCACCGCCTGTACCTGGTGGGTGGTCCGGTGCGCGATCTGCTGCTGGGCCGCGAGAGCGGCGACCGCGACCTCGACTGCACCACCGATGCCCGACCCGAGGTGATCAAGTCGCTGTTGAGCGGGTGGGCCGAGGCCATCTGGACCCAGGGCGAGCGCTTCGGGACCATCGGTGCCAAGCGGCACGGCGTCACTTTCGAGATCACGACGCACCGGGCCGAGGCCTACCAGCCCGACTCGCGTAAGCCCGAAGTGCAGTTCTCCGACGTCATCGACGCCGACTTGTCGCGACGTGACTTCACAGTGAACGCCATGGCGTTGGAACTCACCACCGACAACCCGGTGCTCGTCGACCCCTTCGGCGGGGCTGCTGACCTCGCCACTCGCACTCTTCGCACCCCGTTGGCACCCGAGGAGAGCTTCAGCGACGATCCCCTTCGCATGTTGCGCGCCGCTCGGTTCCTGGCCGGCTACGGGTTGCAGCCGGTACCCGAAGTGGTGGAAGCCGTGCGCTCCATGGCGAGTCGCCTGTCCATCGTGTCGGCCGAACGCATCCGCGACGAGTTCGACAAACTCCTGACGGTGGAGCACCCGGCAGCCGGTCTGTGGTTCTGCATCGACACCGGTCTGGCCGACCAGTTCTTTCCCGAACTGTCGGCCATGCGCTTGGAGCAGGACCCCATTCACCGCCACAAAGACGTGCTCACCCACACCTTGGCGGTGGTGGAGAACGTGCGGCGAGACATGAAGCCCGATTTCGACTTTCGCATCACCCGCTTGGCGGCGTTGTTCCACGACATCGGTAAGCCGCGCACACGCGGCTTCAAGTCGGGCAAGGGGGTCACGTTCCATCACCACGAGGTGGTGGGAGCGCGCATGGCCCGCTCTCGGTTGCAGGAGATGCGCTACAGCAACGACGACGTGGAGGCCATCACCGAACTGGTGGCGCTGCATCTGCGCTTTCACACGTACCAGATGGGTTGGACCGATGCCGCAGTGCGTCGATACGTGCGTGACGCCGGCCCACTGCTGAACGAACTGAACGTGTTGACCCGTTGCGACTGCACCACGCGTAACGAGAAGAAGGCCGCCATGTTGGGCCGACGCATGGACGAGTTGGAGTTGCGTATCGCCGAACTCGCGGCACACGAGGAGTTGGCCAGGTTGCGTCCCGAACTCGATGGCCGTCAGGTCATGGAGCATCTGGGCGTGAAGCCCGGTCCCGTGGTGGGGCGCGCACTCGACATGCTCATGGAGATCCGCCTCGAGGAGGGGATCGTGGGTGAGGCCGAGATCAGGCGCCGCCTGGACGCCTGGTGGGCCGAGCAAGCCCCCGGGTCGTCGTCATGACCTCGGACGAGCCGGAGCACCTGCTCCCCAAGCGCCCGCCTCGTCGCCGTGCCGTCCAGCAACGAGCCATCGACACCATCGATGCGGTGATCAACGAGACCGTACGTCTGCTCGAGACCGAGGGTGAAAGCGCTGTGCGCATAGCCGACATCAGCGCGGTGACCGGGGTGTCGTACGGAGCGATCTATCACCACTTTCGTGATCGTGACGGCCTGATTCGAGCAGCGCAGTTCGCCCGGCTTCGAGATCAACCGCGATTGTTCACCGGACCACTGGCCAACGCGTTCGACGCCATCGAACAGGGGTCTGGCGATGTGGCCGAGGTGATCGAACGAATTCGCTCCATCGCACGAGTCATCGTGGATCCGGCCCGACAGAAAGTCCGTCTGGTGCGCATCAGTGTGCTGGCGGCCAGCGAAACGCGCCCCGATCTACGGGAAGCGGTGATCGAACTCGAACGCCGAATCATGCTCGAGGTTCGGGACCTCGTGGCACGGGCTCAGCAGTTGGGACTGGTGTCTCATGACCTCGACCCCTTGGCGGTCGCCACCTTTCTCGAGGCCGTGGCGTTCGGGGTGGTGCTGCAGGAGTTCTTCGGCGAGCAACCCGATGCCGAGGCAGTGGCAGAGGTCGTGTTCCGATCGTTCGCGGCCCTGGTGCAACCAGGGAAGTGACACCCACGGCTAGCGTCCCGCCGGTGAGCCACGACGTCGACGACATCACCGGACTGGCCACACGACGGCGCTTCCTCGACGCCGTCGACGACGCTCTGCTCAGCGCTGATCGCGGTCCGGTGGCGGTCATCCTCGTGGACCTCGACCGTTTCCAACTGGTCAACGACACCTTGGGACACGGCATCGGCGACGACTTGCTCGCCGTGATGGGCGCCCGTCTGTCGTCGTCGGTGCGCCCCGGGGACGTCGTGGCTCGCTTCGGTGGCGACGAGCTGGCGATCGTGCTGCGTCATGCCGGCCTCGATGTTGCCGACCTGGTGGCGCAACGAGTCCGACGGGCCCTGTCGGCTGCGGTGGAGTTCCCGGAGTTGGATCTGGTGCTGGATGTGACCTGCAGTGTGGGCGTCGCCGTGGCCGACCCGTCGGTGACGGTCCGGCGTGACGACTTGTTGCGCGATGCCGATGTGGCACTGCACCGGGCCAAGGAGTTGGGCCGCGACAGGGTGGTCATCTCCACCGCCGAAGTCCGTACGGCCGAGTTACGCGCTCTTTTCGGCCGCCACGAACTGCGCATGGCCATCGAACGGCGCGAGATGGTGCCGTACTTCCAACCCATCGTGGACCTCGACACGGGGAGGGTGGTGGGCTACGAGGCCATGGCGCGCTGGCGGCACGAGGAGCGTGGCCTGCTCACGCCAGACGCTTTCGTGCCCATGGCGGAGGAGCGTGGTCTCATCGGCGACCTCGGTGCCAGCATCTTGCGTTCGTCGCTGTCACAACTGGCGCAGTGGTACCGCGATGACCCCGGTGGCGATTTCGCCCCGTGCACCATGGCCGTGAACGTGTCGGCTCGCCAACTCATCGACCCTCGGTTCGTGGACGTGGTGGCCGAGGCCCTCACCGAGACCGGAGTGCCGGCCGATCAACTGTGGTTGGAACTGACCGAATCGGCGCTCATGACCGACGTCCACACCGCAGTGGCCTCGCTGCGGGCCCTGCGGGGACTGGGCCTTCACCTCGCTGTGGACGACTTCGGGACGGGCTATTCGTCGCTCACCTACCTGAAGCGCTTCCCCGTCGAGGCCATCAAGATCGACCGAGCCTTCGTGAGCGGTCTGGGTCTGGACTCCGAGGACTCGGCCATCGTCGAGGCCGTGGTGAATCTCGGTGCGTCGCTGGGTCTGGCGGTGGTGGCAGAAGGGGTGGAGACCCCCCTGCAGTTGGGACGGCTGCGCGACATCGGCTGTCCGCGCGCCCAGGGCTACCTGTTCGGCCGACCCCGCCCCGCTGAACTCCTCGAACCCTTCGGAAACCTCACACACCCAACTTCCGCGCCCTGATCACCAGGGTGCTCGGCACGAGTGCGTCGGGACGAGAGCGCAGTTCGTGGACCACGTCCACTCGCAGGTCTGCACGCAGCAAGGCGGTGAGGACTCGAGAGACGGCGAAGGCACCCTGGCCGTAGGGTCGCTCCACCCGCTCGCCACCGGCATCCAACATGGCGTGCGCGGGATGCGTGACGGCCACGATCAGTGGGGCTTCGGGACGCAAGACACGATGCACCTGACGCAGCAGGCGTGCGATGTCTTCGACGTCGCCGAGACGATGACTGCACACCACCAGATCCACCGATCCACTGGTGGCGAAACCGAGATCGGCCAACTCGCCCACGTGGCATTCCACCTGAACCTCGCTGGCTTCGGCCGCTCGCCGTACGTCGGCGATGCGATCAGGTGACGGATCCACGGCGATGGACTTGGCACCGTGCACTGCGAATTCCACGGCGTTGGTCCCAGGCGGGGCCACCCCCAACTCGATCACACGCTTCCCGTTCACATCGCCACACAGGCGCAGGTCGGTCTCGTCGGCAACAGCGTCGCCGTACCAGATGGTGGGTGCTGTCGTGGTCACCTCCCCAGTGTGCCTGCTGTGCGGTGACACTTGGCGGATCATCATGGGGCCATCGGTACCCGAGTGGACGCTGTCTGGCTAGCGTGCATCGGCATGACGTTCAGCGAGCAGTCGCTGCAAGGGGCGATGAACAGGTCGGGGTCCGTCGACCATCGTCTGGCACGGCGTCACCTCATCAACGAGTACCACCGTGGCCGACTGCGTCGAGATCAGGTGTGCGACGCCCATCCCGAACTCATGCGGGCAGCGCGTCAGTTGGGAACCGCCACCAGCACTCCGTGTCCCATCTGCGCCGAGGACCATCTCGTGCTCGTCACCTACGTGTTCGGGCCGCGCCTGCCGCGGCACGGTCGTTGCGTCACCACACGTGCCGAACTCGAGCGATTCAAGCGAAGTCGTGAACCGTTCACGGCCTACCTCGTCGAAGCCTGTCGTACCTGTGCGTGGCATCACCTCCTGCGGGTGGTCCCCCTCGGAGGGTCGAGTCGCCGACAGGTCGCATCCAACTGACCCTCGTTGGTGGTATCCACCGATCGGACCATCTCGACGGTCAAACCCTGCCACACCCCCATGTCAGCGTGTCCGTTCATGGAGCCGACCGCTAGAGTCTCCCGGTCATCAGTGACCCTGCCCCTACGGGGGCCCCGCTTCCGGATCGGCCGGAACGGGTCCGAAGGGAGGAATATCACGTATGCGTGCTTATGAGTTGATGGTCATCCTGCGGGGGGACCTCGACGAGCCGGTGGCCCACGCTTGGGTCAAGACGGTCACGTCGGGTATCCAATCTGCAGGCGGCTCGGTGCACGGTCAGCCGGCCTGGTGGGGGAAGCGCCGCTTCGCCTACCCGATCGACAAGCGGGAAGAGGGCTACTACGCGGTGTTCGAACTCGTCGCCGCTGGTGGAGCTCTCGACGAACTCGAGCGAACGCTCCGCATTGCGGACGATGTGGTCCGCCACAAGCTCCTCCGACTCCCCGACCATGAGGCCGCACGACGCGGCATCGTGGTTCCGGCAGCCTGAGGCGCCAACCCGAGAACCACCCCGGTGATACATCACCGGTTGCACCAGGAGGCTTGTCATGGCCGATAGCACCGTCACCATCGTGGGGAATCTCACCCGAGACCCCGAACTACGTTTCACCGGCGGCGGCCGGGGCGTCGCCACCGTTGGCGTCGCTGTCAATCGCCGCTACCAGGTGAACGGCGAGTGGCAGGATCAGACTTCGTACTTCAACGTGACCGTCTGGGGAACGTTGGGAGAAAACGTCGCCGCATCCTTGACCAAGGGAGCCCGTGTCATCGTGACCGGGCGACTCGAGCAGCGCGAGTACACCACCCGCGAGGGTGACAAGCGCACTGTGGTCGAGATCGTCGCTGACGAGGTCGGCCCCAGCCTCAGGTGGGCCACCGCCAAGGTGGAACGAACCGCCAGTCAGGGCGGTGGCGGCGGTGGCCGAAGCGAGGGCTCCGGTCCCATCGATCCGATCTACGGCGACGAAGAGCCGTTCTGAACTACCCCAATTGTCGCTGCTCGCAGCACCCTGTCAGGAGAATCTCATGGCCCAGAAGAAGCCGGTCCGCCAGCGCGGCCCCAAAGACGCCAACAAGAAGTTCAAGAAGAAGACCAGCGTTCTCGTCACCGAGAAGGTCGAGTACGTCGACTACAAGGATGTGAACCTGCTGCAGCGGTTCGTGTCGGATCGCTCCAAGATCCGTTCGCGCCGAGTCAGTGGTAACGACGTGCAGCAGCAACGTGACATCGCCACTGCCGTGAAGAACGCCCGTGAAATGGCGCTTCTGCCCTACAGCAAGCGTGTCGCCACCCAGCGCACCGCTCGTCCGCCTCGCGACGACGATCGCGGTCCTCGTCGCGAGTCGCAGGCTCCTGCCGAGGTCCTCGAGGATCAGAACTTGGTCGATGGTGCCGAGGGCATGGACGTCGACACGACCGACACCGAGGAGGTCTGAGTCATGCAGGTCATTCTTCGTTCCGATCTGTCGGGCCTCGGCAAGCGAGGCGACATCGTGGACGTGGCCGACGGCCACGCCCGCAACTACCTGCTGCCCCGCGGACTGGCTCTGAAGGCCTCCCCAGGAGCCGTCGACCAGGCTGCGCGTATGCGCCGGGCTCGCGATCTCCGCGATGCCGCCGACCGCGAGTCGGCCCAGACCATTGCTCAGGCGTTGGTGCCCAAGATCATCACCATCTCCGTGAAGGCGGGCCAGGGCGGCCGACTGTTCGGCTCGGTCACCACGGCCGATGTGGCCGAGGCGGTCGAGAGCCAGACCGGAATCCACCTCGATCGTCGCATGCTGCATGTCGACGATCCCATCAAGGTGGTCGGTCAGCACAGCGTGACGGCACGACTGCACTCCGACGTGCAGTTCCCCATCACCGTCGACGTCGTTCCGGCGTGATCCGAGGGCGCACCTCTGGGTGCGCCCTCGATCTCCACAGACTGTCCACAGACAGTTCACAGGGTCATCCTCTGGTGATCCCCAGGTTTGCTGCACCACAGTGGGAGATCCATGGCTGAACGAGCGCGAGATCCCAAACGGCGGACCGATCAACGGGTGCCGCCCCACAACCTCGAGGCCGAGGAATCGCTGTTGGGGGCCCTGCTGTTGTCCCGTGAGGCGGTGGGCACCGTGGCCGAGTTGGGCCTGGTGCCCAGCGACTTCTACAAGCCCGGGCACCAGCATGTTTACGACGCCATCAGGGTGCTCACGGGGGCGGGTCAACCCGTCGACGTGGTCACCGTGGGCGACGAACTGCGGCGGGTGGGCCTCCTCGACGACATCGGCGGCTCGTCGGCGTTGCTGGAACTCCAGAACACCACCCCCGCCGTGTCGAACGTGGCCCGCTATGCGCGCATCGTGCAGGACACGGCCATGTTGCGGCGTCTCATCGGCGTTGCTTCGCAGATCGCCGAACTCGCCTACGACGAACCCGACGACGTCACCAAGGCACTCGACGAGGCAGAGGCCAAGGTGTTCGAAGTGGCCGAGCGTCGGGTCACCGACAGTACGCGCACGCTGTCGGAACTGCTGTCGCTCACCATGGACCAACTCCAGGTCACCTTCGAGCGCGGCAGTGCCATCACCGGGACACCCACCGGATATCACGATCTCGACGAACTGCTGTCGGGCCTGCAGCCCTCCAACCTCGTCATCGTGGGAGCACGGCCCGCTATGGGAAAGTCGGCCTTCGCCCTGGGCATGGCAACGCACGTCGCGCAGAGCACCAACCTGCCGGTGCTGTTCTTCTCGCTCGAAATGGGGCACGGCGAACTGGCCCAGAGAATCCTGTCGTCCGAGTCACGCGTCGATTCCCAGAAACTGCGCACCGGCAGACTCACCGAGGCCGATTGGTCCAAGGTCGGTCGCGCCATCGGTCGTCTCGAAGTGCCCTTGCATCTCGACGACAATCCCAGTGTCACGGTCATGGAGATCCGAGCCAAGGCTCGCCGCATGAAGGCCCGCTACGGGGGCTTGGGTCTCATCGTCATCGACTACCTGCAACTCATGCAGGGACGGTCGTCGGCCGAGAATCGGCAGCTCGAGGTGTCGGAGATCAGCCGAAACCTGAAAATCCTGGCACGTGAACTCGAGGTGCCCATCGTGGCGCTCAGCCAGCTGTCCCGAAATCTCGAAACCCGATCCGACAAGCGGCCCATGCTCGCTGACCTGCGTGAATCCGGATCGCTGGAGCAGGACGCCGACGTGGTCATGTTTCTCTACCGCGACGAGGTGTATCACGCCGACTCGGCCGACAAGGGCATGGCCGAGGTCATCGTTGCCAAGCACCGCTCGGGTCCCATCGGCACGAAGAAACTCGTGTTTCTGGGCCCCTACACCCGCTTCGACAACGCCGCCAAGGGTGGGCTGTCGGGCCCGTAGTTCAGTGGGTCGAGTCGTCCACCAGTGGCGGCCACACCGTGGGTTGCGCCTCGGCATCGAACTCGGGTCGCTCCGGGCTCAGCAACACCTGCTGGGCCCGGTCGATCTCGTCTTCGGTGAAGGGCCGGCGTGTATGGCAGAACTCCACCATGTTCCCGTTGGGATCGCGCACGTACACGCTCACACAGAACTCGTGGTCCACCTCCAGCACGGTGAGACCGCATCTGCGCCAGTGATCGCGGCGCTCGTGGAGAGCCTCCAAGGTGGGGGCGTCGAAGGCGAGGTGGTTCACCCACCAGGGCAGACCAGTCGCTCGGTTCAGATCCACCTGGTACTGAGTGCCCACCTGATCGTCGTGGATCTCCCAGAACGCCATCATGCCGGCGTCGCTACTGGCACCGGTGTCGTAGAAGAAATGCTTCGACCAACCGTCGTTCGCTCCCGGTGTGGGACCGGTCACCACCTTGACCAGTCGGAACCCCATGATGCGTGTGTAGAAGTCGTGTGTGGCCGCCGTGTCACGCGTGGCAAGAGCGACGTGATGAAACCCCATGCTCCCAGTCTGACTCATGGAGAGACGGGCCCGGGATGCGGGTGCGCATCCTGGCGTTGGTCCGGCCAGACTGTGATCGATGTTTCTCGGTGAAGACCTTCTCGCATGGCTCGTACTGGCCCTGGGTGGCGCACTGTTCGCCGGCAACTTGTTGGCGGTCATCCGACCTCCCCAACGCACGGCAGGCGAGGGGGATCTCACCCGAGCGCCCGTGGCACGCAGTCTGGCCATGGCCTTACTGGGCTTCGTGGCCGCAGTGTGGGCATTGGGTTCTCTGATCTCGGGATGAGCCGTGAGTGACAGCGTCGACCCTGTCGAGCGCACGAGCCGCCTCGAGCAGCAGATCGAGTTCCTCCTCGAGGCCGACCGACTGAAGCAGGTGCTGCGCCAGACCTCCATCGTGGGCAACCACCGCCAGGAGAACACCGCTGAGCACTCGTGGCATCTCGCGTTGTTCGCACTGGTGCTGGCCGAATGGGCGGACGAACCAGTCGATCTCGTGAGGGTGCTCAGTCTGTGTCTGGTCCACGACCTCGTGGAGATCGACGCCGGCGACACCTTTGCCTATGACGCTGTGGGCGCACAGTCACGTGTGGAACGTGAAGCTCTGGCGGCTCGGCGTCTGTTCGGTCTGCTGCCAGACGATCAAGCCCAGGTATTCCATGCCTTGTGGAACGAGTACGAGGCCATGGAGACCGCCGAGAGTCGGTTCGCCAATGCCGTCGACCGCCTCCAACCGGTGCTGCTGAATCATGCATCGGGGGAAGGGTCGCCTTGGGTCCGCCACGGGATCACCCGGCCCCAGGTCGTCGCTCGGAATACTCCGATTTCGCGAGGCTCACAGGAGTTGTGGGAGGCAGCCCTCCGCCGTATCGACGAGGTGCATCGGCTCGGTCTCCTTCCAGATCCGCCACCGCCGGATCTCTGATAAACATTCTTCGCATCACGCATACCGCAATAGGGATGCAAGAATGACGTCAGGTGGCAGCGATCGCGCCACGGCGGCGAGCGGCGAGCGGGGAGTGTCATGGGCATTCGAGAAGCGATCCTCCATGAGGCGGTCGAGGCGTTGGCCGAAGGGGGCGAGGCGTCGCTTCGGGTTCACGACATCGCCCGAAAAGTCGGGTGTTCGGTGTCGGCTTTGTACGTGCACTACGGCAGCCGCGAAGGCCTGGCCGAGGCCGCACTCATCGAGCGGTACCGACGGGAGGCTTCGGGCGGTGACCACTTCGTGGAGCAACTCCAGACGGCGAAGTCCGTGTCGGCGGTGAAGAAGGCCATTTCGGCCCACGTGCAGCAACTCTGTAGCGAGGCCCAGGCACCGGTGCATCTGGCACGGGCCGAGTTGCTGGTGGCGGCACGCACTCGGCCGTCCGCACGGGAGGCCCTGACCGAGAGTGAGCAGGTCCGACAGGGCGCGTTGGTCGAAGCACTGCGAGCGGTGCGGGAACGAGGTCTCGTGCGGCGGGATGTCGATCCCGAAGCGACGGCGACACTCCTGAGGTCGTGGTCCCTGTCGCAGGCTCTGGTCTATACCGAAGGCAGGAGCGCCGAGACGCGATGGGCCAGAGTGTTGCACCGGACGCTGGAGGGGCTTCTCCTCGAGTGACCGCCCTACCGACAGGTAGGTAGACCGCAGTAGAGTGCCTTCATGTTGTCCCAGACGGCCATCCTCCACGAGCTCGAGTCGACGGTGGGGCAACTGCTCGATCGCCACCTGGCCTCGTCCAAGGAGTGGTTCCCTCACGAGTATGTGCCGTACAGCCGCGGACGTGATCACGATCCCGACCAGGCCTGGTCGCCCGAACTGGCCGATCTCGGCGGTGCCGAACTCGATGACGCCGTCCGTAGTGCCTTGTTGGTGAACCTGCTCACCGAAGACAACCTTCCCTACTACTTCCGCTCCGTGGAGCGCATGTTCGGTCCCGATGGCCCGTGGGGCACCTGGGTGCGTCGGTGGACAGCCGAGGAAGGTCGCCACGCCATGGTGATCTACGGCTACCTCATGACCACCCGGGCCATCGATCCGGTGGAGTTGGAGCGCAGCCGCATGGCCCAGGTCTCGGGTGGCGTCACGCCCGATCCCCCGACCACTCAAGACGGCTTCGCCTACCTGGCGCTCCAGGAACTCGCCACCCGGATCTCGCACCGGGCCACCGGTCAGATGTTGGGGGATCCCGTCGGTTATGAGGTGATGATGCGGGTGGCGGCCGACGAGAACCTGCATCAACTCTTCTACCGCGACCTCGCCGAGGCTGCGCTGCAGGTGGATCCCAACGGGATGGTGGTCGCCATCGAACGCCAGGTGGCCGAGTTCGCCATGCCCGGCGTGGGTATTCCCGACTTTCCTCGCCATGCCACCGCCATCGCTCGCGCTGGCATCTACGACTTGGCCGTGCACCACGATCAGATCTTGGTGCCCGTCGTCCTGCGGCACTGGAAGGTGGATCAGCTCGAGGGCCTGAACGCCGAGGCGGAACAAGCCCGTGAGCGGCTCATGGCCCGGCTCGCCAAGAGCGAGCGCGTCGCTCGCCGGATGAGCGAACGTCGCCAGGCGGCGCTGGCTGCCAGCGCCTCAGCCTGAGCCTCAGCCCCCCAGCGCTGCACGCACCTGGCGAAGGACCTCGTCCGCGAGCACGCCAGCGTCGGGATCGATGGGGATCAGGTTCGACGACATCGCCAAAGCCACATCGAGGTCAGGGCTGTAGAGGGCGTGTGACCGGAAACCCGGCACGCCGCCACCATGTGAGTACACCTCGAGGTCGTCCACCTGACCCACCGTGATACCCAGGCCGTAGTCGGTGTCCAGCACGGTGGTCGTGAAGGCTTCCACCGACTCGGGCGTCAGCACGGTCCCGTCGAACATCGCCCGGAACACTCGGGCCACGTCATCGAGTTGAGCCTCGAGTCCCCCGCCGGTGAACGGTGCCGAGGTCAGAGCCGCCTGGGGAACCGCGGTGACGTCGTAGAACTCTCCCACTGTGGCCTGGTCGCGATAAGGAGCCAGCCCTGGCAGAAGGTCCAAGGCATCACGGAGAAGGCCTTGCACGTACCCCGCCGGCACACGGGAAGGCGGGAACTCCCTCGGCGTCAGGTACAGATCGGTGACACCGGCCAACTCGAACAGTTCGCGACGCAAGACCGACTCGGCTGGCTCTCCCGTGACGGCTTCGATGACGAGCCCTGCCACGACATGGCCGACGGTGTTGTAGAGGTACCCGGTCCCGGGCACGTACTGGGGACCTTCCCCCACGGCCCACTCCACCACTTCCTGTGGGGTCATGGGGACGTCCAGCCGACTGGTCACCAGGAGATAGAAGCCTGGATCGAAGGCGTACTCCTTGAAGCCCTCGGTGTGGGAGAGCACTTGAGCGATGGTCACCTGATCGCCGTAGTCCACCCCGTCCAACGAGTAGCCCTGCGCCCACCCCGCGCCGAGGTAACGCGACACCGGCGCATCCAGTTCCACGAGGCCTTGTTCCACGAGGCGAAGCACGACGGCTGAGACCATGGGCTTGGTGATGCTGGCGATCCGCCAGTACTCATCGGCTCGGACGGGCTCGCTGGTGGCGAGGTCGCGTACACCGCTGGTCACCGAGACTTCGCTTCCATCGGGAAGCGAGACGACCAACGCTGCTCCTGGTACACCCGAGCCCTCACGCCAAGCATCGAGCGCGGTCTGGATCGTGGCCTGGAGCTCCGGCGTGGCGAGTGGAGCAACAGTGGTGGTGGGTGCCGCCGTGGTGGTGGCGAGTGTGGTCGAGGTGGTGGAGGAGGTCGACGACGCGAGCACGGTGGTGGTCGGAGTGGCCTCGTCCTGTGACCCGCAGGCTGAGAGCGCCACCAACGCTCCGGCAGCCATCAACACACCCAGGCGCGATCGGAACGGCAGCGATGAATGGTTCACGGGTGTACCTCCACACCGGCAATCTGGGCCAACTGTGTTTGGCCCACCAGAGTCAACGACCAGATGGCGCGACTGGCACCGATGTACACGAGTTGCGCATCGGCGTCGTCATGGCCACCCACCAGTATGACCGCAGCCCGCTCGAGACCCTTGGTGCGGTGCACGGTTTCGCACAGCACAGTGTCTTCGCTGCGGTGTTCCCAGCGGGCGAGCGGCAAGTCCTCGGGGCGTTGGGCGGCGGCGTCCAGCAACTCGTCGCGCAGCCAGGTGCGCAGCGTCAGCACGAGGATCTGGCTACGGGGCACGCCGTGGTGTCCCGTCAACTCGGCGATGAGATCACGCACGCGCTTACGGCGTTCCTTGGCACCGCCTGCTGCAAGGTGCCGCACCGGCACACGGCCGGGCGCCTCGGGAAGCGGAGGCGGTCCGCCCAGTCGACTCACCACCTCGGCCACCGACGCCGAACTGCGCAGGTTGTGGTGCAACTCGAACACCACGGCACCCTCGGGGGGAGTGAACGGCTTCACGTAGATGGCCTGGGCCGGGTCGGCGGTCATCAACAGACGCCGTGCACCATGGGGATCCATGAGCGCTTCCAGTGACACCCACCAGTGGGGCCGCAAGTCTTGGCACTCGTCCACGATGATCGTGTCGTAGGGGGTACCCACGGCGTCGAGATGATCCATGAGCGCCGCTGTTGGTTCGTGCTCCCAGTAACTGGGGGGCGGATCAGGGGGGATGACGAACCCGTGGGGTTCCAGTAGGCGAGCCACGATCTCGTGGTAGGTGCCCACGACGGCCGGAGTGTCGGCGAGCTTGCGCTCCAGATAGTCGGCGATGGGCTTGTTGAAGCACACCACCAGGGTGCGTTCGCCCCGTTCGATGGCCCGCAGTGCCCAATCGATGACCAGCCATGTCTTTCCGGTGCCGGCGCCACCGGTCACCAGCACGCGGCGGTTGGCGTCCAACGACCGCACTGCCGCCAGATGCGTACGGGTGGTGGCGTCGATGCGATACATGGTGCGGGTCATCACCCGCCCGGCGTCACCGTCCAGGTGCAGGTCGGGACGCAGGGCCCGCACGAAGCGCTCCATGCGGTCGGCGGGTACCGGCCCGTGTTCCCGGTGAACCGCCTGAAGGGCATAGGCGGGTTCGGCGAGGGAGTCCTTGGCGAAGATGATCTCGGCCGGAGCGTCGGGCCCCAACCCTTCTGGGGGTACCGAACCCACATCGGGAAGCGCCACGATGTGCCGCAAGAACAGACCGTCGAGGTCCAACCCGATGCCCTTCATGCGACGCACCAGATGGTGCTTCGCCGCCGTGACCTGGTCCGTGGGTGACTTGTCCAGGGCACGCCCGTTCTGGATCCAACGCCCCGCCTCGAGCGCAATGGTCCCGCCCTTCACCTCCACCACCACGGCACCGTGGGTGGCCGACACCAAGACCACGTCGATCTCGCTGTCGGTGCGATCCACGCAGATGGGCACCTTGGGAATGACCAGCCACTCGTCGCCCAGACCCGACAGGAAGGCTCGACAGACGCGCTGCTCTGAGGGTTCCAGCATCCCGATATCGAAATCGGGCGGCAGCAGACTGGCCATCGCTCCAGTCTTGCCGAACCGACAACGGGTTCAGGCGATGACGGGTACCTGGGCCATGGCTGCTGCGATGTCGGCTTCGCTGAGGTCGTAATCGACCATCTCGCCCGCCAGGAACTTCTCGTAGGCCGCCAGGTCGAGGTGGCCGTGGCCGCACAAAGCGGTGAGGATCACCTTCTCCTCGCCCGATTCCTTACAGGCCAGGGCCTCACGAATGGCCGCCGCGATGGCGTGAGTGGGCTCGGGTGCCGGCACGATGCCCTCGGTGCGGGCGAACTGCAGTGCGGCGGTGAAGCACTCGATCTGGGGAACCGAGACGGCTTCCACCAACCCCAACTCGTAGATGTGGCTGACCAGGGGAGCCATACCGTGATAGCGGAGTCCGCCAGCGTGGATGGCGTCGGGAATGAAGGTGTGGCCAAGCGTGTGCATCTTCATGAGCGGCGTCATGCCGGCCGTGTCGCCGAAGTCGTAGCGGTACTCGCCCTTGGTGAGGCTGGGGCAGGCGGCCGGTTCCACACAACGGATGGTGGGGTTCATACGTCCGGCCAGCTTCTCCCGCAGGAACGGGAACGACAGACCACCGAAGTTCGAGCCGCCGCCGGTGCAACCCACCAGCAGGTCGGGGGTTTCACCGATCTTGGCCAACTGAAGGAGCGCTTCTTCGCCGATGATCGTCTGGTGCATCAGCACGTGGTTCAGCACACTGCCCAACGCGTAGCGCGTGTTGGGGTCGGCCACCGCCATGGCCACGGCCTCGCTGATGGCGATGCCGAGGCTGCCCGGGTGATCGGGGTCCTGGGCCAGCAGTGAACGGCCGTAGTCGGTCACGTTCGACGGGCTGGGATGCACGGTGGCGCCGTACACCTCCATCATGGTGCGCCGGTATGGCTTGGCGCGATACGACGCGGCCACCTGCCACACCTCGCACTCCATGCCGTACTGGGCGGTGGCGAAGGCCAGTGAGGTGCCCCACTGACCGGCACCGGTCTCGGTGGTCAGCTTCCGGACGCCCTCTTGGTGGTTGTAGTAGGCCTGCGGCACGGCGGTATTGGGCTTGTGGGAACCGGCCGGACTCACGCCTTCGTACTTGTAATAGATCCGAGCTGGTGTGCCGAGAAGCTGTTCGAGGCGATGGGCCCGGAACAGCGGACTGGGCCGCCACAACCGATAGATGTCCAGTACACCGCCGGGGATGTCCACGTAGCGGGCCGTGGTGACCTCTTGTTCGATGAGCGCCATGGGGAACAACGGCGCGAAGTCCTCGGGGCCAGCAGGCTGCAGTGTGCCGGGATGCAACGGCGGTGGCGGTGGTGCGGGGAGGTCGGCGACGACGTTGTACCACTGGGTGGGCATCTCGTCTTCGGTGAGAAGGATCTTGTTGGGAACCCGTGCAGCCATGGCCACACGGTAGTGCCATCAGTGCCCAGCGGAGACGGTGGTCGCCAAGCGTTCACACACGTCCAACAGGCCCTCGAGTCCGTGTGCGAACGCGACCTCGGCGGAGGTCCTGACGTCCGTGGTGTCGCGCGACAACGCGTCGTACGCCGGGTGTTCTACTGCCCGGTAGCGGAGGCGCCGAACCTCGAGGTGGTGGGGAGCACCTGCCAGATCGAAGACCGAAGCGCCGATCACGTACCCCTCGAGCATCTGCATGGCATGCACGAGGTCATCGTCACGCAAGCCCATCTCCTCGAGGAAGGCGATACCACGCCGCATCACCTCGAAGCCGTTGGGCATCTGACCGGCACTGGTGATGAAGGCGCCCACCAGATTGGGGCATTCGCAGAACACCTGTCGCGCACCCAAGAGCATCGCACGAAGCCGTTCACGCGGCGGCAGGTCGACGCCGACGTCGACGGCAAGAATGCGACCCATCATGTCGTCCAGCATGGCCGTGAGCAGGGCATCCTTACTGGGGAAGTGCCGGTACAGCGCTGTCGGGTCCACCCCCAGTTGCTCGCCGAGTGATCGCATCGTCAGCGATTCGAGGCCGTGCTCGTTCACGTAGGCGGTGGCCGCCTCGACGAAGTCTGCCGGTGTCAGCGTGACTCGACCCTGTGCCATGGTGCTCGATTCCTCTCAGGAAACGGACTTCCCCACTCCCGTATCCGTGCCGCCAGTGTTGTCAACACGGCACGTCGAAACAACCTAACCGTGGAAGCCGATCCTTGGCCATGGGTCTTTGGGCCCCTGTGCGTCGACGCTCGACACCGGCAGCCGTCACATGGAGCGGGTGACGGGAGCCGTCGGACTGCCACCGGCAGTCCTCCTCCCGATTCCCGTCGTGATGCTTTCGCTCACGCACAACGGCCGCCCGGAAGGGGCGGCCGTTCGCGTGAGCGGGTGACGGTGTTGTGTCTCATCACATAGGAAACCGATGTCGCGCGTCA
>CAYMUC010000039.1:0-24068 GCA_964393535.1 uncultured Ilumatobacteraceae bacterium
CGGACGACGGGATTCGAACCCGCGACCCTCACCTTGGCAAGGTGATGCTCTACCAGCTGAGCCACGTCCGCGTTGGGACCTGAACTGTACCAAGGCGATGGGGGGATGGGACAACTTCAGCGTTCGACACGGTGTCCCAGGACCACCGCCGCCAGGGCACCCAGCACCACGGCGGAACCCACGACCTGCCACGCCGACAGGGCCTGATCGAAGATCACCCATGCCCCCAGGGCCGAGATCACGGGACTGCCCAACATGAGCAACGCCGTGACCGACGCATCGATGTGGCCCTGCGCCCAGGTCATGAGACCATGCCCGGCGAGGCCGGGACCCAGGATCATGAGACCCAGCAACACCCAGTCTGTTCCGCCAAAGGCGCCGTAGTCGTTCGACATCAACAACGACCACGGCAGCACGACGACGAACCCCACCGTGGAGACCGCCGCCACCATGGACCACGAGTGGGCCCCCAGGTCCCGACGACGCTTCACCAGCAGCAACTGTCCGCTGAACAGCAACAGGGTGCCCACCGCCAACAGGTCACCGTCGAAGGAGGCGCCACTGGAGTTCGACGCCCCCAGCACCGTGATGGCGACGCCGACCATGGCCAGGACGCCGAGACCGATACGTCGGCCTCCCAGACGGTCTCCCATCGTGAGAGCGGCGATCGGCATGATGACCGCCGGTGTGAGCGCGCCGATGAGCGTGGCATTGGCGATGGACGTTCGCTGGAACGACTCGAAAGAGGTGATGAACGAGGCACCGAAACACAGACCCGGAGCCGTTGCACTGCGAAGCAGTCGACGGTTCAGTCGACCGCCCGTGACGTAGGCAACTGCCCAGAAGATCGGCAGGGCCGCGGTGAACCGGAACAGAGCGATGGTGGGGGCCGAGGCCGAGATGCCTCGCACGGTGAGAGGGCCGAAACCCCACGCCACGATGGCCATGGCCGAGGCGACGATGGGCAGGTTGTCGTGCCGACGCCCGGGGGGTGCGTCGACGACGGTCACGAACGCTGCTCGGGCGGCCTGAGGTCCACTCGCAACACCAAGAAGCCGTCTTCGATGGCAGCGACGGCATCACCGATGATGGCGTAATCCCGAAAGTCGGTCTGTGCTTGTTCGATGAACAACTGACGCTCCTCCCCCGCCACCGGCGGCAGGGGGCGCCGCTTCACTGCCAACGCCCGCTCACGGAACCGGGCGATCATCGCATCCACATCCAGGCCACCACTCATGACGGTCACGGTACCGGAGGTCGGGGATGGAGCAACGGATCGATGGGCACGGTGTGATCCTCGGACGGAACGGATGGGGCGGGGAGCAGCAGTTCCGGCAAAGGTTCGTCGCCTCGCTGACGAGCCGCCTCCAGGAACGCCCGACGGGCTTCGTCGTCGGGCAGGCGAAGGAAGTCCCGTCGGCTCATCGCCTCCAAGGGTGCCAGGGCCTCGGGCTCGGGCCGGGTGCTTCGCCAGAACCACACCGTGACAGCCAGCACCAGCACTCCGAGAACCACGAGGCCCGCCACGATCAGGCGAACGACGCGCTCGTTGGCCGGGTCGTTCACGACGTCGCCGGTCTGAGCGATGACGGTGGAGAGGGAGGTGAAGGAGTTCATCGCTGGTGGTGGGGGCACGACCACGAGGTGCGGCCTCCGATGCTACGCCGTACCAGTTCGGTGTCGTCCACAGGACAACGAGCGCCGGGCGTGCGGAGTTCCACCGAGAGGTCACCTCGATGGCTGCCGCCGCGCTGGAGCAACTCGTCGATCATCGGTGGGATCACCTCGGCGAGGCGGAGTGCCTCATCGTTCGCCAGACGATCGGCTGGGCGGGCCGGAGCGATACCGGCCCGCCACAACGCTTCGTCAGCAAGAAGGTTGCCCAGACCCGCCACCACCGCCTGGTCCATCAGCACCGACTTGATGGCGCCTCGGCGGCTGGTGATGCGATCGGCGAGTGCTTGCGGCGCCACCGAAGCGGCGTCGGGACCCAACCCCGACAGATCGGGATCCACCACGACACGAGCCAACCGGCGAGGATCACTGAGCCGCACGGTGAGGGGTTCAGGACCACCGGACAGGCGCATGGTCCACCGGTCATAGGCCTTGCTGGTCTTGGACGGCCCGTACGCCAGTGCGGGGATCGGGTCGTCGTCGCCCACGATCAGACGCCCGGTCATGCCGAATCGCAGCGCCACCGTGGCGCGACCGTTGTGCATCAGCACCACCTTGCCGTGGCGCGTGACCTCACGCACCACCGACCCGACGAGCACCGCGCGTACAGACTCCGCCTCGGGCACCACCAAGGGGTCGTCCCCGCCGACTACCTCCACCGTCCAGCCGCGAACACGGTCCAGTGCCCGCCGATACATCTCGGCTTCTAGGAGTTCGGGCACCCCGCCAGTGTGGCCCGACGCTGCCCACTGCACCATGCTGGGAACGTGTTCGACGCAGTGTTGACCGTGGTGGCGCTGATCGTCGGTGGGTTGGCGCTGTGGTGGGCCATGCGTCTGGAACCCCACTGGGCATCCAAGGACGGGCACCGCTTCACCGCCCGCATCCAGCCGATGCCGACCGGTGGTCAACCGTCGGGCCGTTGGCGCGAGGTGCGGGCGGCAGTGACCGTGGACCGCACGGTGATCACGCGACCACGAGGTGTCGCAGCGAGCGCGCTGCGAGGCGAATGGCGCCTGGTGCAGAGCACAGTGGACGCAAAAAGGGGCCGTGCCCTCTACGTCCTGACGCCAGTCGGAGCCGGCTCCACGGATCGCCTCGTGATGCGCATTCCCCTGACCAGCAAGGCCCGGCCCGTGCTCGACGGTCTTGCCGGCAGCTGAGCCGACGTCAGCGACCTGACGCAGCGACCACCTCGAGGAACTTCTCGAGCGGTGGACCCACTTGGTCGAGTTCCATGAGGAAGGCGTCGTGGCCGTGCGGTGACTCGAGCACCACCAACTCGCTGTGGCCACCGGCTTGGACCACCAAGTCGTGGATCTGACGTTGCTGGTACAGCGGGTAGAGCAGGTCACTGTCGATGCCCATGGACAACACCGGCACACGGAGACGGGCCATGGCGGCGCGCAGGCTGCCGCGGCCGCGGGCCACATCGTGAAGATCCATCGCCTTACCGATCACGAGGTAGCTGTTGGCGTCGAAGCGTCGTGCCAACTTCTCGCCGTGATAGTCGAGGTACCGCTCCACCTCGAAGCGTTGCCAGAGGTCGAAGCCGTCATGATCGGCATCGGCGAGGTCACGACCGAACCGTTCCGTGAACACGTTGTCGCTGCGGAAGGTCACCTGCGCCACCATGCGTGCCAGGGCCAAGCCCTGCCACGGACCCTCGCCGGGTGCGGCGTCGTAGTAGTCGCCACCCTGCCACCTCGGGTCCAGACGAATGGCCCGCCTTCCGATACCGCCCCAGGCGATCTGCTGGGCACTGGCCTGCACGCAGGTGGCGACCGGCACCAGTGAACGAACGCGGTCGGGGAACGTGATGCCCCACTCGAGCACCTGCATACCGCCCATCGAGCCACCGATGACGCTGTGCCACACCCGCACACCGAGGTGATCGGCGAGGCGTGCCTGTACGCGGACCATGTCGCGAATGGTGACCACAGGAAAACGCGATGCGTAGGGACGTCCGTCGTCGTGGTGAGGTGACGCCGGACCCGTGGAGCCCTGGCACCCGCCCAGCACGTTGGCGCACACCACGAACCACTGGTCGGTGTCGATGGCGAGGCCGGGGCCGATGATCCCCTCCCACCAACCGGGCGTGGGGTGACCTGCCTCGGCCGGTCCCGCAGCGTGACTGTCACCGGTCCAGGCATGGCACAACAGCACGGCATTGTCGGCGCGACTGCTCAGCGAACCCCACGTCTCGTAGGCGACGTCGATCCCCGACAACACTCCCCCACCCTCCAGGGCGAAGGGGTGACCTTCGGCGATCCGCAGGAACTGGCGACTCCCCGCTGGTGCGCCGGCGCGCCAAGCACCCGATGCGGGAAGCGGCACGGGTTGCAGCATCAGGTCCTCCGGGTCGGCGTCTGTCTCGCGTCGCCTCCGGGGACGCTTCGTTGCCGATCGCTCGGCCACATCTCCGGCCGGAACCCGACCGGAAGGCACCTTGGGGCGTCCGCCCAGGTTGCCGGGCCCCACAGGGCCGCTCCGGATGCAACTGGGCTGAGACTAGCGGTTGGAGATGTCGTTGCGCGGCACGGCGCCGTAGCGACGCTCGAGGTCCTCGTCCTGGTCTACACCCACCAGACGGGCGAAGTCCTCGAAGGCGATGAGGTCGTGGACATGCTCCCGCAACGTCCCCGCATCCTTCAGGACGCTGGCAGCCCGCTGCATGGCCACGGTGGCGCTGTACAGCAGCGACAGTGGTGACAGCACCAGGCGGAAACCACGTGCCGCAAGTTCGTCGAGGCTCAGCAGCGGCGTGCGGCCGGTCTCCACCATGTTCGCCACCAGGGTCACGTCGGGGAGCGCAGTGGCGATGGCGTCCAGTTCTTCCACCGATTCGGGGGCTTCCACGAACACGGCATCCACCCCGGCGTCACGAGCCATCCGACCGCGTTCCAACGCCTCGCCGAGGCCATACACCGCTCGGGCATCGGTACGGGCTGTGACGTGGAGATGCGTGCGGTGATCCACCGCAGCCGACAGTTTCGCCAGCCACTCGTGGCGCTCGACCACCGCTTTGCCCTCCATGTGCCCGCAACGCTTCGGCCACACCTGGTCCTCGAGAAACAGTCCGGCAGCTCCGGCCTGCTCCCACAGTTCCACGGTGCGCACAGTGTTGAGGGCGTTGCCGTAGCCGGTATCGGCGTCCACCACCACGGCGACCTCTCGGGGAGCCGCCGCGCACACCCGGCGTGCCACATCGGCCATCTCGGTCTGGGTGAGGTACCCCCGGTCGGCTCGCCCCAGCAGGGTGGCCGATACTGCATAACCCGAGACGAACACCGCAGCGAATCCGGCCTGGGCCGCCAGTTTCACGCTGAGGGCGTCCCACACGCCGGGCAGCAACTGCGGTTCCTCGGCCGCCAGCACGGGGTGCGTCATGACCTGGACGGTAGTCGCCGTTCGCGCCCACGTCCGCCTCCCCACCAGGCAGAGAAACTGCTCAACGACCCAGCGCCGGGCCGGCGCAACCAGGGCCAGGGATGCAACTCTGCCGGTGGATGAGCGTCCACGAGGCGACGGAAGCCGGGTACTGGGGCGAACGTCACCGCCACGGCTCGGTCGACGACCACCTCGGCGGGCCGACCGACGAACACCTCCAGCGGTCGCCGAGTGGCGAGTTCGGCCAGGCGCTCGGTCAGGAACACCAGGCGCTTTCCCGACAGTCGCAGATGCGCCAGCAGTGGCTCGTCGAACACGAACACCACGGGTAGGTCGGGGTGCGCCGCCAACGCCGGATCGCCGTCGCCCAACGACTCGGCGGTGAGCCACACTGCCTCGGGCACCGTCGAACGTTCAGCCCGCCGAGGTCCTGCGGTGAGATCGGGATCGGGATCCCGTCGCAGCAAAGGCGGCGCCTCCACCGATGTCACGTCGCCGGTCTCGGGCCAGTTCTCGATGGGGCACCGGTGTCGGTGCGGACACCGCTGGCAGAACGCTGGTGCCCGCCGCTGCACCTGTTGGCGGCTGAAGCCGTAGGGACGCCCGGTGCCCGACCCCACGGTCCACTGCCACCCCAGGCGGTTGGCTGCACGGGACCCGTCGAGCAGGTGTCGAAAGAAGTCGTCCTCGCCGTCTCGCCACGGCGCCCCGTGTCGAACAGTCCAGTGCGAGGCCAACCACATGCGCGTCTGGTTGACCATCCAACCGTCGCGCTCCAGTTCGACCAGGGTCTCGTCCACGCAGACCATCGTTCGGTCCCAGGCGCGGCCGCCGCCCGATCCGTTGACCGGCAGTGCGCGCAACGGCTTACGCATGGCATCACCCAAGCGCGCCCGCACATGCCGGGCGTACTCCTGCCAGGCGAGTTCGTCGCGGAACTTCTCGGCATCGGCAGCAGGTGCCGATCCAGCGACACTCCACAGGTCCGCCAGGCTCAACAGGCCATGGCGGATCCACGGCGACAGTCCTGTGGCACCGCGTGCGTCGGGCGGCCACACCTCATTGCGCCGCCGGGCGTAACCCCTCAACTCCAATCCCGCTACGGCAGCATCGGCGGCGGCCTGGGTTCCCCGCCAACGCGGCGACGCTGCGATATCGGCGGGAGCCTCCCAACACACCTGGCCCAGGTGGGTCCGCACCCACGCCACCTCCGAACCAGGCTCTGGCAACGGGACCTCACGGGTCGAGGTCATGTGGCGTTGTCCCGGCGACGAAGACGGATGGGGCCCTTGGCGGTGGATCCGTCGACCACGCGACCTCCTTGCACGATGTCCAGTTCACCACGTACCACCATGCGGCGTGCAGCCGCTCGGGCTGGTTCCATGAGTTCACGCCAGTCCTCGCCTCCAACGGCCCGTGCCGCCTCGCTGGGGCAGATGGTGGCGCCACGAGCTCGTGCCGCCAGCAACACTGCAATGGCCGACTCGAGTTGGGTGTCCACGGCTCTCACCTTGCGACGCCGACACGCATCAGAGCACCAACGGATCTCGTGCCACACCTCGGCCCAGGCCTTGCGCCAGGTGATGCGCCGACCGCACGAGTCACACCATCGATCATCTGCTCCACTCATCGGGCGGGACTGGGCGACCACTACAGCAACGTAGCGACGTCGGTGCACCCCGTGCCCAACCCTGCCTGACACCGCTGACTGACTTACTGATCCGTTCTCCCTCCTGATTCGGTGCTCAATGGTGGCGGTATACATCCATTGAGCACCAGTTCAGAACCCTCCTCCTGAGTCACTGAACAGATTTCCTGACTGATGACTCAGCACGGCAGGACTGCTCTGCTACCATGACGCCATGCGAGTCCTGGTGGTCGGTACCGGAGGAGTCGGTGCAGCGTTGGTATCGCTGCTGGCCAAGCGGGGGGTGATGGAGGCCATCGTCGCCGCCGATGTGGACGGGGTCCGAGCGACGAGAGTCGCTGCCTCGACCGGATGTGAGCGGGTCACCGCGGCCCACGTCGACGCATCGGACCAGTCGCAGATCACGGCACTCATCGCCGCCACCGGCGTGGACACGGTGGTGAACGCCTGCGATCCGCGGTTCAACCCGCCCATCTTCGAAGCAGCCCTTGCAGCGGGTTGCACGTACCTGGACATGGCCATGCACATGTCACGTCCGCACCCCACGCATCCGCACGAGAAAGTCGGCGTGCTGCTGGGTTCCGAGCAGTTGGCCACGTCATCCCAGTGGGAAGAACGCGGCCAGTTGGCACTGGTGGCCATGGGCGTAGAGCCCGGACTGTCAGATGTGTTCGCTCGCTACGCCGCTGATCACCTGTTCCAACGCATCGATGAGGTCGGTGTGCGCGACGGCGGCGATCTCCAGGTCCACGGCGTGGGTTTCGCACCCACGTTCTCGGTGTGGACGACCATCGAGGAATGCCTGAACCCTCCCCTGGTGTACGAACGGGAGCGCGGGTGGTTCACCACCGAACCCTTCAGCGAACCCGAGGTGTTCCACTTCCCCGAGGGCATCGGTGCCCTGACCTGTGTGAACGTGGAGCACGAGGAAGTAGTGCTGATGCCACGGTGGCTCGACGTCGGTCGGGTGACGTTCAAGTACGGCCTGGGCGACGAGTTCATCGACGTGTTGCGCACCCTGCACAAGTTGGGTCTCACCTCGACCTCCAGCACACGGGTGCGCGGCGTCGAGGTCTCACCACGAGACGTCGTGGCGGCGGTGCTCCCCGACCCGGCGACCCTGGGTGACCGCATGACCGGTCGCACCTGTGCCGGGACCCTGGTGAAAGGCTTGGGTCGCGACGGCCAGTACCGGGAGCAGTACCTGTACCACGTGGTCGACAACGAGTGGTCCATGCGTGTCCACGGCCACCAGGCCGTCACGTGGCAGACAGCGCTGAACCCTGCCGTGGCCCTCGAACTGTTGGCTGAAGGAACCTGGAGCGGCGTCGGAGTGCTGGGACCCGAAGCGCTGCCCAGCGAGCCGTTCCTCGACCGTCTGTCCGACTTCAACGCTCCGTGGGCACTGGACGACCGGACACCTCGCCTGCGGGCGGTGCGCTGAGTCGCCCCTCGAGCGAACAGGCGGGCGTGCCGCCCGGCAGTCGATGCCGGTTGGCAGCCACCCACCGGTACACCCGCTCGGCCACCCACCTGATGCCGGGTGCATCCAGGAAGAACCCCACCAGGGCCCAACCCTTGCCGGCGTAGCGCAGCGTTGCAGCAACTGCAGCGGCCCCTTGTCGATGCGTGCCGTTCGAGCCCACCCACTGCAACGCCTCCGAACACCGTTGCGGGGTGAGGTGCAGTCGGGTCAGGTCGGCACGCTGCCAGGCGACGATCACCGGCTTGTGGGCGAGGTGGCGCTCCAACCAGTGCACACTGGTGGTGCAGAAGGCGCAGTCACCGTCGAAGACCAGTACTGCAGGGGCCATGGCCACGACGGTAGCGGGGACTCACAGTCGTCGCACCGGCATGGCGGGCCTCGGCTCCGCCGGCGGAGCGATGTTGATGGCCACATCGGTCACCCAGGCACCGGCGGGCGACACGATGACCGGATTCAACTCCACCCGGGCCACCTCATCGCAGGCCGCCATGAGGGCACCCACTCGCACGATCGCCTGCTCGAGCGATGCCGACTCCACGCCGGCATCGCGCAAGGCCACGGCGGCGCGCGCCTGGGCCACGGCATCGCGTGCTGTGGCGGCACCCACGGGCGCCAACAGGTGCACAGCATCGCCAATGGCTGCCGCATGGACTCCGCCCAGACCCACCGTGACCACCGGTCCCACCGCTGGCTCCACGTGAGCAGCCAACCGCACTTCCACGCCCGAGTCGACCTGACGCTGGACGAGTGCCTCGACCATGGAGAGCTCGCCCAAGGTGTCCACCAACTGCTGCCACGCCCGGGTCAGTTCGTCGGCGCTGCCCAGATCGAGGCGGATTCCTCCACCGCTGCCCCGACCGCGCCGCACCGTCCCCAGAGCTTTCAACACCACGGGGAAGCCCATGGCCTCGGCCGCCGCGACGGCGTCATGAACCGACGCCACCGAGCGAGCAACCGCCACCTGAAGACCAGCAGCTCGCAGCAACGCCTGAGCCTCGGTGACGGGAAGCAGCGTGCCCGTGGGGCGCGCTCCGAGTGCTCGCTCGACCACGGTGCGGGCGCTGTCGAGGTCCAGCACGGAAGGGGTTTCGCTGCGGAGGTCCTCGTCGTGGCGTCGCCGCCACTGAGCCAGCCGAACGCTGCGGCCCAGCACGGCAGCGGCGGGTTCGGGAAACGTGAACACCGGCACCGAGGAACCGGCACGCAACGGGCCGTCCTCACCACCCAGGAGCACCACCACCATGGGGACGTCCAGTTCGGCGGACACGGCATCCAGTGCCGCCACCGGTGCCGACACATCACGAGCCACCGGCGGGGCATGGATCACCATCACGGCGTCGGCAGTGCCTCCTTCGGCGATCTCCCGAACGGTGTCGGCGAAGTCATCGGAAGCGGCCTGCCACCCGAGGTCGGTGACCGTGGCGTCCAGGCCCTCGCGGTGAAGCGCATCCAGTGCCAGCACCGCTGGACTGGCAGCATTGGTGATCACGGCCACCCGGTCGCCAGCCGGCACGGGTTGGCATGCCAGCACCCGCGCCGTGTCCAGCAGATCACGCACAGTCGGTACTGCGATCACCCCGGCCTGACGGAACAACGCTTCGTTGGCCCCACCGGCACTGGTACCACCTGCCCAGACCGCCACTACCGGGGTACGCCGAGCAACGCGCCGGGCTATTCGGGCGAACTTACGCGGGTTCCCGAACGACTCGGTGTACATGGCCACCACCGTCGTGGAAGCATCATCCTCTACGTACTGCAGTAGGTCGTTACCGCTCACATCGGCCTTGTCTCCCAGGGACACGAACAACGACAGGCCGATGTCCAGTCGATTCGCCAGGTCCAGCACCGATGCACCCAGCGGACCCGACTGCAACGACACCGCCACCCCGCCCGCTCGAACGGGCACGGGTCCGGCATGAACGCGACTGCGGGCCAGATGTGCGTGTAGTGGCGCCTCGCCGGTGACGAGCAGGCCCATGCTCGCGGGGCCGATCACCCGCATGCCATGACGGCGGGCGAACCGGACGAGGTCGACCACCTCGTTGTCGGCGTCGGACATCGCCGAGCAGATGACCAGACCGCGAACCCGCTTACTGGCGCAGTCGGCTGCAACGTCGGCCATCTGATGGGCCGGTACCGCCACCAGGGCCAGATCCACCGGTCCAGGGATATCGCTCACCCGGGCGAACGACGCCACGCTTCCCACATGGTCCCGGTGCGGGTTCACCGGATACACGGCGCCGGGAAAGCCCGACGCGAGCAGGTTGCGCAGCAACGCCCAGCCCGGGCTGTCGGGCGAGTCGCTGGCCCCCACCACGGCCACACCCCGAGGGAACAACAGACGTGCGAGGGAGCGGGCATCGGCGAGTTGCTCGCGCCGTTCGATCGACTCCACCAGCGTGGGCGTGGCATCGAGCGGGAACACGAGGTCGATGACCCCGCTGTCGAAGGCCCGTTGCACCGGCCACCCCGCCTTCAAGAACACCGACAACATGGCGCGGTTGTCGGCCAACACCTCGGCGGTGAACCGGTTGAGCCCATTGCTACGGGCCACGGCAGCCAGATGCTCGAGCAGCATGGTGGCCACGCCACGGCCGTGGTGGCGATCGTCCACCAGGAACGCCACGTCGGCATCATCACGGCCCGGCCAGCGGTCGTAACCCGCCACCGCGATCATCTCGTCGCCGTCGAACACCAGCAGCGTCGCACGGTCGGCCATGTCCACGGTGACCAATCGCTCCAGTTCCCGCTGGCTGAACTTCGGACGGGCCGAGAAGAACCGGTAGTACAGACTGTCGCTGGACTGGCGTTGATGGAAGGCCTCGTATCGCTCGATGTCGTCGGGGCGCACGGGACGCACGTGCACCGGGCCACCGTCGGCCAACACCACCTCAGCAGCCCACGGGCTGTCGTCGTCGTACACAGCCGACACCGTCTCCGACGCTACTTGGCCGTCACGCCGCCGCCGGGTCGGGTCAGCCCGATGCGCAATGTCAACACCTCGAACGCGTCCAGTGTGAGCGACACCGACCCGTCAGGGTTCACGGCGAGATCGTGTTGGTCGCGCTCGAGCAGATCGCACACGGCGACACGGATCACTGAAGCGTCAGGTAACGCCACCTTCAGGGTGCCAGTGCTGCGCCCGCCTTCGCACTCCCACAGGCGCACGATCACATCCTCGTCGTCGGTGTGCGCGGCCTTGATGGTCTCCACCATCACGCCCCGGAGATCATGACGTACCAGGCTCGACAACGCCTGCCCCACCAGCCGAGGCGGGTGCTGCACCCGTTGCGCTTCCACTTCCAAGCCGGTGGTCACACCGTCGCCCCACGGGTCACCCGAGGTGACCAGCCACGACCACGCCACCGTGCGCGCCCCTCGGTCGGCCTCGGGATCGGGGTACCGGGACGATCGCAGCAGGCTCAGCCCCAGATGCCGATCAGGGTGGTTCGCATCGACGCCACGCGCTCCGGTGAACAGCAGGGCGACCCCGAAACGCGCCTCACCCACGTGCACGAAGCGATGGGCCACTTGCTCGAAGTGCGCCGCCTGCCACGAGGTGTTCGTGTGTCGGGCCCGACTCACGTGCCCGAACTGCACGCCAGCCGTGGCCTGGGTCCCGGCCACGTCCACCGGCAGCACGAACGACAATCGGCGCTCAGACTCGTGCCACTGGGCATCGATCTGGTGGTCCACGCGCGATGAGCCAGCGGTGAGGGTGATGTCGTGGACCACCGACGTCGCACCCCAACGGTGGGTACAGCGCACTCGGGCCAACACAGGACCGCTCTCGATCACGTCCACCGAGACGGCGTCGGGAAGTTCCCTCGGCACTCGGCGGGCGTCGGGTTGGTCGATGTCCCACGCGTCGTACTCGGCGGGTTGATCGCCGTGCAACACCAGGCGCGCCCCCTGGGATGAAGCACGCAACACCCGGCGGGGCTCCGGTGATCGCCGGTCGGTCGCGTCCACCACTCGGCCCGCTGCGCTCACCTCGAGTCGAAGTGTCCCGTTGTCCATCCACGCCCCACCGTCGGGTGTCGCACCCGCCTCCACCGGCACCCCGACGTGGCAGAGGGCGGCAGACCACGGAGTGCTGGCCAAGGCATCCACCGTCACCGCTGCCGCCCACCTCCCATCGCTCAACACCTGGGCAGCATCCCCCGGTGTGGCGAGGGGGACGGCGTCGACCACGATCACACCGTTCCACGGCACCGCCGCGGCGTTGGCCACGCACCAGCCCACCGCCGATGGCACCCCCAGGGCAGCGCCGATCATCGCCTCGGCCATGCCGGCGACCTCGGCCAGCACCGTCTCGGCCTCACGATGCACCCAGGCGATGGACGATCCGGGAAGGATGTCGTGGAACTGTTGCACCAGCACCTCGCGCCACAAGTCGCGAAGGGTTTCCGCTACTTGGTGCCCGGTGGCCACCGTCCAACACTCGGCGGCGCGCAGTGCTTCCTCTGCTCGCACGTTGCCCTGTTTGGTCGCCACCTGAGACGTGAACGTGCCACGGTGCTTCTCCAGCACGATCTCACCCACCCACGTGTCGGCCGCCTTCACCGTGCTGTGCAGATGGTCGAAAAAGCCCTCCACGGTCCCCAGTTCCACGAACGGCACGCCGTCCCAGTCACGCATGAGGCGGGCGCGTTCCAGCATCTCGGCGGTGGGTCCACCACCGCCATCGCCATGCCCGAAACACATCAGCGAGACCCCACTGACGGCGTGGTCGGCGAAGTTCCTCTCGCCGAAACGCAACTGGCTCGGCATCACCAGTGCGTTGTACGTCTCGATGGGGCTGAAATGCGTCAGCACGCGAGAACCGTCGATGCCTTCCCACCAGAACGTGTGATGGGGGAAGCGATTGGTCTCGTTCCACGAGAGCTTCTGCGTGAAGAACGAGGTGCAGCCGGCCTTGGCCAACAGTTGCGGCAGCGTGGCCGGGTAGCCGAAGTCGTCGGGCAGGAACCCCACCGTGCACCAACGACCGAACCAGTGATGAAAGGCGTGCTGACCGTGCAACAACTGTCGCACCAACGATTCACCACCCGACAGGTTCAGATCGGCCTCCACCCACATGCCGCCCACGGGTTCCACCCGTCCCGCCTCCACCTGACGTGCCAGACGGGCGAACAGCTCCGGATCGTCTTGAGCCACCCAAGCCCAGTGTTGGGCCTGGGAGTGAGCAAACCGGTAGTCGGGGTGGCGTTCGGCGAGATCGACGGCGTTGGCGAAGGTACGACGAGCCTTGCGACGGGCTTCCCGTACTGGCCACAACCACGCCGTGTCGAGGTGCGCATGCCCCACGGCCACCACACGGTGCCGACGTTCGGCACCTCTGCGGCCCACCACCGGTTCCAGCACTGCCCGTGCTGCCGATGCAGTTCCCACCACGTCGTCCAGGTCGACCGCGGCGATCACCTCCTCCAGGAGGCGCTCCAACGAAGACGAGCGAGGGTCCCTGGCCTCGAGATCGGCAAGCAGGTCGGCTACCACCAGCAACTCTCGCCGCAACGCCATCACCTCGGCCTGCTCCACCGCCAACTCGGCCACCCGGAGTTCGTACAGCGCTCGGTGCGGTGCCGTCGCCGGGTCGCCCATCACCGTGGGGCGGTACGAGAGGTCGCTCGGGTCATCAGCCATGATCGGGTTCGACGCCGCCTCGATCCAGAGGTCCACGGTCTCACCGCCTTGGGCAGGGTCGGCCACGATCACCGTCCGCCGGTCGGGCTGCAGTGCATGTCGCAGTCGACCGTGCTGCCACACGAGGCCCTCGGCCTGAAACCCGTCACCACGACCGATGAACCCGAGATCCACATGCGCCACCACGCGCTGACCCTCCCACGCAATGGGCACGGTGCCGGTGAGGCGGAACCAGGTGGTGTGCCACGGCGGACCCCAACGGTGAGGCGTCGTCACCAGGGTGAGGGGACCGGGGTCACCTCCCGGTTCGAAGCGGGCCTGTGAGACCTCGACAGCGAGCGGGACCGTCGGCATGAGACTGTGTGCATCGAGGCGGTGGCGGACCAAGCGTTCCACCCGCGCCGCCGTGCGGGCCAGGCCGCGGTGCACGGGTCAGTCGTCCGACTGCGGCGATGGATCGCCGATGACCGGCTGGGCGTACAGCAGGCGCTGCTCGAAACCCTCCTCATGAGGCAGCACCCCGGCCTTGTCGGGCCACAACAGCTGCACCATGGCGAAGTGGTCACTGCGGTGCCACACACAGGCCGTGCTGAACAATGGCGCCCACTCGGCCACGTCCACCGGCGCCAGCAGGCACCGGAGGTCGTTGTCCAGGACCCCGACCAGTGCCACCCCCAGCGGCAGGTGCACCCCGTCGCGAACCAGGTTCGCCACCAGATCGATGAGCCCACGCGATGCCGCGGGCGTCAAGCCCATCACCACCACCTCGGGAAAGCCCGTCGCTGCCGTCAACCCGATGGTGTACGTGTAGCCCGGCACCGGAGGCACCACATCGCCCCGGGCTGGCACCGCCTCGAGTGCGAACCCGTGGGTCTCGATCATCCAGGCGATCTTGTCGTCGTGGGGCAGGTGGAAGTCGGGTTGCTCGACGCTCACTTCTCCAGCGTGGCACACCGCCGAACGAAGCGACGACGGCGATACCGTTCCGAGGGATGTGGCGCACGTTTCTGACGCCGAAATGGCTGGGCTTCCATCTGCTCGTGGTCGTAGGTGTGCTGGTCATGACCTGGCTGGGGTTCTGGCAGTTGAATCGGCTCGATCACCGGCGAGAGTTCAACGCACTGCTCACGTCGAGAACCGAGCAGACACCTCGTCCATTCGGTGAGGTCCTGGCGGCCGGTGACGGTGATCTCGAGTGGACACCCGTGGTGGTCGAGGGCCGTTGGTTGCCCGAACTGGAAGTGCTGGTGATCAACCGGTCCCAGGGTGGTGTGGCGGGCCGCAACGTGGTCACGCCGGTGGAGACCGCAGACGGCACGGTGGTGGCGGTCACCCGCGGTTTCGTGGCTCTCGCCCAACAGCCACCCCCGGTGCCAGGCCCAACGGTCCTGTTGCGAGGCCTGATGCGACCCAGCGAGGAGCGGGGTTTCGGTGGTGTCAGCGACCCGTCGACAGGGCGCCTCACGGAATTCCAGCGGCTCGATCTCGATCGCCTACAAGTGCAGTTACCCACCGATGTTGCCCCGCGCCTGGCCGCGTGGTCGGTGACGCTGGAGGCCAGCGAGCCAGCACAGCCAGCGCCTTTGCAGCCTGTGCCTCGCCCGGAGCGCACCGAGGGCCCACACCTCTCCTACGCCGTTCAGTGGTTCGTCTTCGCCGCTCTGGCAGTGGTCGGCTGGGTGTTCGCCATGCGCCGCTCGATCACGAGCCGCCGGGCACCAAAGCCGCCAAGAGTCCCGCCGGTCGGGCCGACATCAGCACCCGGCGATATCGCCACGGCAGGCGTCGGAACACCCCCGTCATCGTCTGGGTGATGGCGCCTGGGTCGGCATGGACCTGCAGGTACGCCGACCACTGCTCGGTGGGCAGCTCGAAGAATGCATCGAAGAACCTTCGTAGTCCCTCGCCATCCAGTCGTTCCAACGCCGCCAATCCCACGTCGTGCAGTGCCCGCACCCGTCGCTGCGCAACCGGCCACACCGCATCGGCGACGAGGGCTGCAGCCCGTTGGCGATCGTCCATGGCCAGGGTGGAGGCCACCGCAGCAGCCACCCGTGGAGCACTGCGAAGTGACGCCGTCACCGAATAGCCAGTTGCTGGGTGTACGTATCCCGCTGATGCCCCGAATGCAACGACCCGATCGTGGCGTTGGTGGCGCGGTCGACCCGAGGCCATCGGGATGTGCACCACCTCCACGTCGAGAGCGTCAGAGGTCAGATCCGCCCCAAGTCGACGGGCGAGACGCACGCGCAACTCGTCGGGGGTCCGAGGCGGTCGCCGGACCAACGAGGTCTCCTCCACCAATGCCCGTTGTCCATCGTCGAGGACGTACAAGAACGTTGCATCGCCCGGGCCGTCGGGGACATCGGAGCCCACGGGTCGCCAGTCCATGAGGGTGCATGCTCCCCCGGTGCGCCAGGGCTCAGGGAGGGCACCGCTCGGGACGACCAACCCGTAGGCGACCTGGGCGGCATCGGCCGGTCGCGGCACCGTCAACACCCCCGCAGCACCCGTGGCATCGATCACCTGGCGCGTCTCGAGGTCGCCGGCAGACGTGTGCACGCGACTACCCCAGGCGTGGTGCGTGGCTCCTCGCACGGATGCTGCCAAGGTGTTCACAGAGCCGAGAGCACGCCGCAATGCGTCGTTGTCGAGGCGACCGTAGCGACGAGGCAGACGTGTCTCCACCATGCCCGCCACCCTGACCTCTGGCCACTCATGACCGAACACCGGCCCAGAGTCTCCTCTCCCGTCGACGATCCATGACGGGAACTCGTCCACCCACATGCCGTAGGTGGCCGGCCACCGCTGCGACGGGTCAGAAGCGACCACCATCGCCGATACCCCTACACGCCCGAGTGCCGAAGCCATGGCCCAGCCGGCGGGCCCGGCACCCACCACCACCACATCGGCGTCGAAGCTGCGCCCGGCCGCAGTCACCGTCCGCGCTCGAGGATGGCCATCCGGCGGAACTGCTCCACCACATCCGGGGTTTGATGCGTGGTGTCGAGGCTGCGGTACACCGCCTCCACGTTCACGCTCAATCGGCCGAACTCACCCCACTCGACGTACGAGCCGAGGGCAATATCTCGCGCAGCGTCCCAGGCATCCATCCCGGCGTGAAAGCGTTCGGTGGCCTCGTGTTCCACGAACGAGAGGTAGTCACGCACCTCCACCACACCTTCCTTGTCGGTGACGGGACCATGTCCCGGAACCACGACGTCCACGTCCATCTGCAGGATCAGATCGCACGCAGCGATCCAACGCGACAGCGGTCCGGCCCACACGATGGGCGTCCCACGGATGAACAGGATGTCGCCGGTGAACACCGTTCGGGCACCGGGCACCAACACCAGAGCATCACCTCGGGTGTGTGCCGGCCCTACTTCGATCAACTCGACCTGTCGGCCACCCACCTCGAGGTCCAGTCGGCCGTCGAACGTACGCGTCGGCAGCGTGAGGTCGATCCCGTCGAAGTCGAACGCCCCGAAGAAACTGCGGAACAACTCACCCAGTTCTCCCTCGGCATGGTTCAAGGCGGCCAGCATCGCCGGCGGCACCTCGGGCATCTCCTCGGCGGTGGCGGTGGTGGCGATGATCTCCGCCCCCGTAACCAACTGGTTCCCGTAGCAGTGATCGCCATTGGCATGGGTGTTCACCACCGTACGCAACGGGGCGGTCGCCGTGAGCGGCGCCATGGCGTCCAACATGGCGGCAGTGAGGCGCAGGTCGAACAGCGTGTCCACCAACAGCGAGACACCGTCGCCGGTGATCAATCCAGCGTTGCTCCACCCCCAACTGCCGTCGGGTTGCAGGTAGGCGTGACAGCCCTGACCCACTTCCACCAGTCCCAGTTCGTACGAGGCTGCAGTCATGCCGCCATTCTGCCCCATCGGCTCCCTCGTCCACCCTGCGACTACTCTCCCCCGCTCTCCGGTACGGCACGAGCGAAAAATGCGCCCTAACCTGCGCAGATGCGGCAACTCAGCGGGGTCGATGTGAGTTTCCTCAACATGGAGACTCCCACCATGTACGGGCACGTGTGCTCGTTGAACCTCTTCGATGCCACATCGGTCCCCGGAGGCGCAGGGCTGGAGGCGACCCGGCAGTTGCTGTTAGAACGACTCGACCAGTTGACCCCGTTCCGCCGACGACTCGTCGAAGTGCCCCTCGGGCTCGATCTGCCGTACTGGATCGAGGACCCCGACTTCGACATCGACTTCCATGTCCGCCACGCTGCGGTCCCCCCGCCGGGCACCCCTCAGCAGTTGTCCGAGGTGGTCAGCAGGCTCATTGCACGCCCCCTCGACCGGCGGCGCCCCCTGTGGGAGTTGTACGTGCTCGAGGGTGTCGATGGCGGCAGGCTCATCGCACAACTCACCAAGATCCATCACGCCACCATCGATGGGGCCTCGGGTGCCACCCTGTTGGCGTCGCTGTTCGACACCAACCCCGACGTCCGCCCCGGCACCGCCGTGGCGAGGTGGGAGGGCGAAGCGCAACCCACCGACCTGGACCTGTTGAGGCGCACCGCCAAGGAGTACCTGCGCCGACCCGAGAAGATGGTCCGCCTGTCGGTGCGCACGGTGCGAGAGGTGGCCGCCAACACCCGCTCGGGAAGTGTGCGCGTGCTTGCCGATCTCATGGCTCAACCCATGCCCGGACCTCTGGGCCGTGAACTGCGGCGGCGGCTTCGTCAACAGCGCGGCGTCGTGACCGACCGGCCACCGGCTCTGCCCCCGACGGCCGCCCCTCGCACACCGTGGAACCGGCCCATCTCGGGCCACCGTCGCTTCGCCTACACGTCCATGCCCCTCGAAGACGCCCGCCTCGTGCGCCGTGCCGTGGGATGCACGTTCAACGACGTCGTGATGGCGGTGTGCTCCGGGGCGCTGCGGCGCTACCTCATCCGCCACGACTCGCTGCCCGATGAGCCGCTCATCGCCATGGTGCCGGTCAGTGTGCGCTCAGGCGGTGAGAGCGACACGTATCAGAACCGGGTGTCAGGGTTGCTCGCCGAACTGGCCACCGAGGTGGCTGACCCGGTCGAACGCCTCCGGCGCGTCCAGCGTTCCATGGTGAGCGCCAAGACCGACTTCGACGCCATCCCCGCCGAAGCATTGATGGACTTCACCCAGTTCGCTCCCCCGGCTGTCGCCGCTCGCGCCATGCGCATGTACAGCCGCCTGCGCATCGCCGACCGGCTGAACCCGCCGTTCAACCTCATCATCTCCAACGTCCCAGGTCCCTCCGAGCCGCTGTACGCGGCGGGTGCCCAACTCGAGCACTTTTACCCTGTGTCAGCGGTGGCCGACGGTCAAGGCCTGAACATGACGGTGCAGAGCTACTGCGGTCGCCTCGACTTCGGGTTCGTGGCGTGTCGGGAACTGGTTCCGGACCTATGGGATCTCATCGACGATCTCCACGCCAGCATGGACGAACTGCTCACGGCATTGCGCTGAGGCGTCGTCGCCACAGCGTCACCAGCGAGCGACCGCCACCTCGGCCACGGCCAGGGTCGGCAGATGGGTGTTGGCCCGGGGTAGCGATGGCATTACCGACGCATCGATGACTCTCAGTCCTGCAACACCGTGTACTCGACACCGGGTGTCGACCACGGTCGACTCGTCGTCGCGGGGACCCATGCGACAGGTGCCGGCCGCATGTACGTAGTCGCCCGTGCGGGATCGCAACCACGACACCACCTCGTCGGCGTCGTCACCGAGGCGGTCGAAGGGGGTGCCCTGATCGTCGAGGAACAGGGCGCTCGTCAGCCCCGTGAAGGCCGAGTGATCGAGCACCTGCCGGAGTATCTCCACCCCCTGCAGCATCAGCGCCACATCCCGTTCGTCGGTGAGCAGGCCCAGATGCAACACAGGCTCTGAATCGGACCCGGCGGCGGGGAACTCGACATGACCACGCGAGTGCGTGGCCATGAGCGCCAGGGCCAAGGACGCGAACCCGGGTGCCATGGGACCCAGATGGTTGAGCGGCAGCAGTTGCAGCGCGTCGTCCACATCACCCAGCGAGACCTGTGCCAACACGGCCACCGCGAGGCCCGTGGCCTCCACCGGCTCGCGCAACTGCAGTGTCACACCACACGAGGCGTGGTCCGCCAGACCGCGCCCCAGTCCCGCCAGCGACACTCCCGAACGCCACAGCACTGCCGGACTGTGCACCGCACCAGCGCAGAGCACCACCTCGCCGTCGGGTCCGGCGAGGTCGATCACCTCACCGTCGACCAACTCCACTCCAGTCGCCCGGCTCCCCTCGATCAACACCCGTCTCACAGCACTGTTCGCGCGCACCATGAGATTCGGGCGCTCACGCACCGGATCGAGGTACACCGCGGCCGCCGACGCTCGTTCGCCGTGCGGGGTTCGTGTGAGCGGCACGGGCTTGGCACCCCACGCCTGCCCGGCCTCCAACAGGGCACGGTCCACCGGCCCCCACTCCCGCTCGGGTGCGGTGTGCCTGGGCACCGGCAGCGATGCCAGCGCGGGACCCATGGTGGCCCAGCCCCACCCGGCGCAACCGAAGTCGCGCTCCCAGGTGTCGTAGTCCTCGGGAACACCGGGCAAGGCCACCATGGCGTTCACCGACGACGACCCACCCACCCCACGTCCTCGCGCATACGGACGTCGAGCGACACCGGGCACCGCCTCGGCCCAGAGGTCGGTCCACAGGCGTCCCGGCTCGGCGCAGGCATCGAACATGGAAGGCCCACGGACGCCGACCGGTTCCACCGGCACGCCACCGGCATCGAGGTGATCGGGACCCGCCTCGAGCAACAGCACGTGGCGTGCAGGGTCGGCGCTCAGCCGGGACGCAACCACGCACCCAGCGCTGCCCGCACCCACCACGATCACATCCGGACGTGTCACCTCAGGCGCTGTCACCGTGGGCCTCTGCCCATCGACGAGCCACATCAGCACGGATCTGTGGTGTGGGAAGTGCCAACAGCGACGCACCACCATCAACACACAGCGTCTGGCCGGTGATGAACGCCGCGTCGTCACTGCACAGGAACAGAGCGGCCGCTGCGATGTCGTCGGGGTGGCCCATGCGACCCACAGGGGTGAGTTCCCGCACGGCCTCGATGGCCTGGGGGTACGAGAAGATGGCAGCCGTCATAGGGGTCTCGATGAGCCCGGCGGCGATGGCGTTGAACCGCACGCCCCGATCGCCGTACTCCACTGCCGCGATCTTGGTGGCGTACTCGATCCCTGCCTTGGCGCTGGCATAGGCGGTGAGGCCCCTGGCCGGGCTGTGGGCGGTCTGCGACGACAGGTTCAGCACCACCCCCCCACCCGACTGGGCCATGGCGTTGCCGAAGTGCCGCATCACGTACAGAGCCCCCGAGAACTGCACGGCGTGCATGGGCTCCAGGCGCTCGGGAGTCAGGTCGGCGAGCGCCGTGGATTGCTCGAATCCGGCGCAGTTCACGGCGATGTCCGCCCCGCCGCACGTCGTGGTGACGTGGTGCACCAGACCCGACACCTGGGCGTCGTCGGTGATGTCGCACAGGGCGTGCTCGGCGCCGATGTCGTCGGCCACCTCGGCCAGCACATCGGCACGCCGACCGGCGATGACGACCCGGGCACCAGCAGCGATGAAGCGACGACTGATCGCCAACCCGAACCCACTGTGACCACCGATGACCACCGCCACTCGCTCACGGAGCACTGGTTCCAGTTGGCGGCCCTCCAACGAGGCGGGTGTCACGGGAGGCGGAGTCGTGGGCATGTCGCCCGAGCGTAGTGACCGTGACCGACGCGGTCAGGAGTGGAGTTGCTGCGCCAGGTAGTTCTGCTCGCCCACCTGCTCCATGGCGGTCAGTTGGGTCTCCAGCCACTCGATGTGCTCTTCCTCGCTCACGAGGATGCGCTCCAGCAGTTCACGGGTGGCGTTGTCGCCGGCGGCAACGCACAGAGCGATACCGCGGTTGAGCCGTTCTACGGCGGCGTACTCGAGGTCCAGATCCAGGCGGAACTGTTCCGCCACCGTCTCCCCAACCCGCACCGGGTTCAAGCGCTGCATGTTGGGCACACCGTCGAAGAAAAGGATGCGATCGATGACCTCATCGGCGTGTTTCATCTCGTCGATGGACTCGTGAACGATGTGCTCGGCCAGTCGCCGAAAGCCCCAGTTACCGCACATCTTCCCGTGGATGAAGTACTGGTTGATCGCCGTGAGTTCGGCAGTCAAGACATCGTTCAACAGTGCGACCACTTCGGGGTTCGATTTCATGATGCATCCTCAGGGGGTAGTCGGAGTGCGAGTATCAACTCGCCAGGCGAACGTCCACACCGGCCTCACTGCGATAGCGGTCGAGCAACTCCTGCACCACTGGCACACAACCGGTGCATCGTGAACCAGCACCACAGAGTTCGGCCACGGCCTCCACCGAGCATGCGCCACGGCGGATGGCCTTGCGGACTGAGCGTTCACTGACGGCTTCACAATGACAAACCAATGCCATGTCGTAAGCCTTGCCTAACAGCGAGTGTCCGTCAAGAGCACCTTCGGCTCTCGCTACAGTCGAGAAGTCCCCCTTGCTCAGGAGTCGCCATGTCGTCCGAGTTCTCTTCGCTGTTCGCCCTCGCCCCCCAGGTGCAGGACCTGCTGTTCCGGCAGGCCCGAACGGCCAACGCCTTCACCGATGAACCGGTGTCGGACACCCAGATCGAGGCGTTGTACGACCTGGTGAAGTGGGGCCCCACCAGCATGAACGTGCAACCCCTGCGCATGGTCCTGGTGCGCAGCGACGAGGCCCGTGCCCGCCTGATCACCCACATGTTCCCCGGCAATCAGCCCAAGGTCGCAGCCGCCCCACTGGTGGCGATCATGGCCGCCGACACCCAGTTCCACACGCATCTGGGCCGCACGTTCCCCCACGTCCCGGGGGTGGAAGCCCTCTACGCCGATGACGCGTTCCGTCTCCAGGTGGCCAAGGCCCAGGCCTGGCTGCAAGTGGGGTACGTCATCATGGGTGTGCGAGCCCTTGGCTTGGCCGCCGGCCCCATGAACGGCTTCGATCCTGCGGGCGTCGACGCCGATCTGCTCGCAGGGACCTCGCTTCAGTCCATCACCATCATGAACATCGGACACCCCGGTCCCGATGCCTTCAAGGAGCGACTGCCCCGACTGGACCACCACGAGGTGGTCAGCAGTCTCTAGGTCACTCGGCGGTGCGGCGCGGCGTCTCGGAGGGAAGTCCCGCCAGATGCGCCACGTCGTTGTAACGCACCAATCGCCAACGGCCAGGCTGGACGTGCACCAACTCGGTGAGCGAGGTGTTCAGCGTGTGCACTTCGAACCCACCGGTGCTGACGGTACGCAGCGCCATGCGCAGGACGGCGTCGACCACGCCTCCATGGCAGGCCAGCACCACCGTGGCATCGGCATAGGTGCGCAAGAGGCGTGAGGTCGCCAAGCCCACGCGGTGATGGAACTCGGCCACGGTCTCACCGCCGGGGAACGTGACGGCGTGAGGATCTGACTCCCAGTCGGGTCGGCCGTGGCGTTCCACGAACTCCTCGAAGGTCAGCCCGTCGCACTCGGGCCCTGGATCGTGCTCGCCGAAGGCGGCGTCACGCAGTACCTCGAGCCCGCCGAAGGCCGGAGCGATGATCTCCGCCGTCTCGATAGCCCGTGGATACGTGCTGGCCATCAGTACGTCGGGCGCGATCTCGGCGGTCGCCACAAGGCGATCACGCAAGGCGGCGGCCTGCTGACGCCCCAGATCCGACAGACCCACACAACTGCGGGGCCCACCGACCACGCGCCGGACCGTCACTTCCGATTCGCCGTGGCGAACCAGGATCAATCGGGTCATGCCAACTTCTCGACAAAGCCCTCGAGTTGGCGCAGGTTGCGGCACTCGTACACACCGTCGGTGTGCGTTCCGTACTCACCCACGATGGAGTCACCGGTGTTCCAGTAACTCCTCGGCTCGGGGTTCAGCCAGTACACGTGACGCGCCTTCTTGCGCATCTCTTTGACCACCCACGCTTGCGACGCGTGGTAGTTGTTGCGGGCGTCGCCCAGCAGCAACACCGTGGTTTTGGGCCCCACATCTCGGCCATAGCGCTCCCAGAACACCTCGAAGGCATGGCCGTAGTCACTGTGGCCGTCCACCCAGATCACGTCCGCCTCGGTGTTCACGCGGTGGATCGCTTCCTGCAGGTCCTCGGTGGCCTTGAAGTAGTCGGTCACCTCGTC
>CAYMUC010000040.1:0-23576 GCA_964393535.1 uncultured Ilumatobacteraceae bacterium
AGGACACCACCCTCTCAAGGTGGCGGCACGGGTTCGAATCCCGTACGGGCTGCCAGAAGCATCAGGTGGTCAGAGGCCCTCTTCGGAGGGTCTCTTTCCGTTTCCGGCCTCCGTTGCCCCTGGCGTGCCCATGAATCACCACGGAGGTCGCACGATCGAGGGACCGACGCGCCAACGGGGATCCGCGCTAGTGAGCGCGGCCACGGTGGGAGAACTGCTCGATGTGTCGGGACACGGGACGGACTGAGCTGATCGCACTCTCGAGGTGACGGCACGGGTTCGAATCCCGTACGAGCTGCCAAGACACGTCATGAGAGAGGCTCCCATCGGAGGGCCTCTCTTTGCGTCCTGGTGTGGTGCGGCGGCCCAGCGTCTACGGTGCTGGCATGAGCGCTGTCACACCACGGCGAAGGACGCTGCAGTTACTCCTCGCAGCGGTCGCCGCCGTGACCACGGCCCTGGTGGGAGTGTCGGTGGGCGGCGGTGCTCGGGCGTGGACCACTGCCGTGAACACGTCGGCTCACGCTGTGTCGCTGCTCGCCGGCTCGGGGATCGACATTGGTCAGTCCATCGCCTTGGGACCCGACGGTTCGTTGTATGTCGCCGGTTACTACGCGTCGCCCACGTTGTCGGCCGGTGCGTTGGTGGTCACCAACGCCGGCACCAACGATGCGTTCGTGGCCAAGTTCGACCCCCAGGGCGACCCCGTGTGGCTCCGGTCCTTCGGTGGACCGGGCGTCGTCGCCGCGTCCTCGGTGGTGGTCGATGCGTCGAACCACGTGTACGTGGCGGGCGAGTTCATGGAGACCGCAACCTTCAGTGCCTCGCCGTTGGTCACCCGAACGGCGGCGGGAGGCAGGGATGGATTCGTGGCCCGCCTCGACGCCAACGGCGCGCTGCAGTGGGTCGACGTGATCGCTGGCGCGGCTGGTACCGACTCGGTGGCCAACCTGGCGGTCACCACCGGCGGTTCCGTGATTGCCATCGCCACGGTTGTGGGGGCGGTGAGTGTCGGAGCCACCACCTCACCGGCGGCCTTGGGCGACACCACCACTGGCGACGTGCTCGTGGCACGGTTCACGTCCACGGGCTCAGTGTCGTGGTCGGCCCGCTTCGGTGGTTCGGCGGCCGATGAGGCACAGCGAATCGCTGTCGACCGCTCGGGCAGTGTGCTGGTGACAGCTCGGGTCAACGGTGCCGCCACCATCGTCGCCACCGACATGACGCAGGCGCTCCCGGCCCCCTTCGGCGGGGTCGACGTTGCGGTGGCGAAACTCGACGACGCCGGGAGACTGGCGCCGGGTTGGGTGCGGCGGTTCGGCGGTGCGGGACTCGACGTCGTCTACGGCGTGGTGGCCGACTCACAGGGTCGGGTGACGGTGGCCTCGAACGTGACCGGTGATGTGACCGTAGGGGCCTCGGTGTACTCGGTGCCGGTGGACGGCCAAATCCTGCTCACCCAGTTCGACCCCGTTGGCAGTGTGCTGTGGGTGAACGCCGTCGAGGTGGGCGGGCTGCGGACCAACGCGCGGTATCTGGCGCTGGCACCCGAGGACCGCGTGGTCACTGCGGGGTTCCTGGGACGTGGCGCCAACACGACCATGTCGGCCTGGGCACATGATGCGAGCGGCAACCAGATCTGGGGCGTCCGTGAACTCAGTTCCCTGGTGGGCAACCACACCGCTCAGGCGGTCACCGTCGACACGTCGGGCAACGTCTACGTCACCGGGCGGTTCGAAGGAGGGCGGATCGATCCAGCCGATCCGGCTTCGCACGTCACCGTCTGGGGTGGCTCCGATGTGCCGGTCATCATGTTGCGCGGCTTGTTCCCGCCGACGGTCGTCGCGCCCGCCCTGCCGTCGGGTCTGGCGCCCTTGGTCACCACGCCCGTTCCCACCACGCCGGTTCCCACCACGGTTCCGGTCACCACGACGGTTCCGGTCACCACGACGCCCGTCACGACCGCACCCACTGACGGTGTCGACGTTCGTGTCGACGGCCTGCGAACCTCGCCGTCGGGTGTGGCCAGCGTGCTCCCCGGTGACGTGCTCACGCTGAATCTGTCGGGTCTGGTGCCCGATAGCGACGTGCGGGTGGAGATCTTCTCCACCCCGCGCCTGCTGTGGAGCGGCGCGGTCGACGCCGACGGCGCGGTGCGTGCGGAGGTGGAGGTGCCGCGTGATCTCGAACCCGGGCCCCACACCCTGCGAATCACGGGTCTCGAGGCCGCAGGACCGTTCACTACCGACGTCGCCGTCGAGGTCGTCGCCCTCGACAACCGCCTGCCGGCCACCGGTGTCGAGGTGTCGCTACTGCTCGCCGTGGCGGTGTTGGCGTCGGGCCTGGTGCTGGTGGCTCGGGGTCGCCGTATCGCCCGTTGGTAGCGTCGGGCGGGCATGGAACCCGAGGCCACCACACCCACCGATTTCCTTCGTGAACTGGTCCACAGCGATCAGGAGCAGGGAACCTTCGGTGGCCGGGTGCAGACCCGGTTCCCACCAGAGCCCAACGGCTATCTCCACATCGGCCACGCCAAGGCCATCTACGTGGACTTCAGCATCGCGGCCGAGTTCGGCGGTCGCTGCAATCTCCGTTTCGACGACACCAACCCCGACACCGAGGACACCGAGTATGTCGAGGCCATCATCGACGACCTGACCTGGTTCGGCTACCCGCCGCCGGAACCGGTGCTGTACGCATCGGACTACTTCGAGCAGCTGTACCAATGGGCAGAGCACCTCATCGAGCAGGGCCTCGCCTACGTCGACGATCAGGACGGCGAGACCATCTCGGCCCAACGTGGTCGCTACGGAACCCCCGGCGTGGAGAGCCCGTTTCGGAGCCGTACGGTCGAGGAAAACCTCGACCTGTTCCGCCGCATGCGGGCGGGGGAGTTCCCCGACGGCTCCCGAGTGCTGCGCGCCAAGATCGACATGCAGCACGAGAACATGCAGTTGCGTGACCCGGTCATGTATCGCATCCGGCGGGGGCATCATCACCGCACCGGTGACGCCTGGGTGATCTACCCCACCTACGACTGGGCGCACGGTCAGAGTGACGCCATCGAAGGCGTGACGCACTCGTTGTGCACCCTCGAGTTCGACAGCCATCGTCCGCTGTACGACTGGTACCTCGAACATCTGCCCCTGCCTGGCGACCAGCCACGTCAGACCGAGTTCGCCCGCCTGGAGCTCACCCACACGGTCACCTCGAAGCGGAAGCTGGCCCAGTTGGTGGCCGACGGGGTGGTGGACGGGTGGGACGACCCCCGCTTGCCGACGCTGCGCGGTCTGAAGCGACGCGGGTATCCGGCCTCTGCCATCCGGGAGTTCTGCGCCTTCATCGGAGTGGCACGAACCAACAGTCGACATCAGATCGAACTGCTCGAGTCTTTCGTGCGCACCGAACTCAACCGCACAGCCCTTCGGCGCATCGCCGTTCTTCGGCCCCTCAAGGTCGTCATCACCAACTGGCCTGCCGGCCACGTCGAGCAGGTGCAACTGGTCAACAACCCGGAAGATCCTGATTCGGGAACTCGCGTGCTGCCCCTCACCGGGGTGTTGTACATCGAACGGGACGACTTCATGGTGGAGGCACCGCCGAAGTACTTCCGGTTGGCTCCTGGGCGCGAGGTCCGCCTGCGCGGCGCCTACTACCTGCGCTGCACCGGCTACACCCTCGGCGATGACGGAGAGGTGATCGAGGTGCAGTGCACCTACGACCCCGACACCCGTGGGGGGAGTGCGCCCGACGGACGACGGGTGAAGGCGACCATTCACTGGCTGTCGGTGGACCATGCGATGGTGGCCACGGTGGCGTTGTACGAGCGCCTGTTCACGTCGGAGGTGCCCGGCGAGCGCACGGGCGACGTCTTCGACGACCTGAACCCCCAGTCCCGTGAACTGCTCGCGCAGGCCCAGGTGGAACCAGCACTGGCCGACGTCCCATCGGGGGATGTGGTGCAGTTCGAACGACTCGGATACTTCGCGCGCGATCCTCGCGAGTCCCTGCTGTTCCACCGTACGGTTGGACTGCGTGATGAGTGGGCCAACGTTCAGAAGCGGTCCTGACACGCGGCGACTCCTGGAAGGTTGCATGGTACAATCAACCCTGTGACGGGTTGGAGGCCGGTGCGATGACGATCGATCCCGATGTCGACGTACCGGCACGCACGCGCACGTTCGCCTCGCTGGACAACCTGCAGTACCGCCAGTTGTTCGTGTCTGGTGGCATCGCCTTCTTGGCGGTGCAGGCCCTCGTGGTGGCACGTGGGTGGCTCGCCAACGACATCACCGGTTCCAACACCGGTCTAGGCCTCATGTATCTCGCCTTCGGCGTGTCGATGTTGCTCGCCACGCCGCTGGCCGGTGTCATGGCCGATCGATTCTCGAAACGGAATCTCGTCGCTCTCACCAACGCCACCATCGGCGCCACGTCGCTCTGGCTGGGTGTGGCGGTCGCCCTCGACGCCGCCACCTACTGGATGCTGCTGTTCACAGCGGCGGTTCAGGGGGCCAGTTTCGCCGTCATGGTGCCATCTCGTATGGCCATGACCGCCGATGTGGTGAGTCGCGATCTGCTCACCAACGCCGTCGTGTTGGGTCAGATGAGCATGAACGCCACTCGTGTGGTGGGTCCTTCGCTCGCCGGCGTGGCCATCGGCGTGGCCTGGCTTGGGTTGTCGGGCGTGTTCCTCGTCTCGGCTGCGCTGTCGCTGGCAGCCGCCTTCATGGTCATGCGGCTTCCTCACACGGGTGCGCCGGCTCCCCGAACCGGGCGAAGCCCGCTCGGTGACTTCGCCGACGGACTTCGATACGTCCGTGGTGAACCACTGGTGCGGCGCTACGTCGTCACCCTCGTGGTGGTCACCATGGTCGCCTTCCCCTACGTTGCGTTCCTCCCCCGAGTGGCCGACCAGTTGTTCGACATCGGTGCCAGTGGATTCGGCACACTGTCGGCCGTGGGTGCCGTCGGAGCGGTGGCGGCGTCGCTCGTGGTCGCCCGGCGGAACGCTCACCACGAGTTGGCGCGCCTTCAGACGGTCACCGGTCTGGGCTTCGCCGCCGGGGTCGCAGCCCTGGGCCTGGCACCTTCGTTCCTCGTGGCCCTCGTCGTGCTGTTCATCGTCGGCGCTGCGTCCTCGGCGTTCCAGTCGATGAACGGGGCCTTGGTGCTGGGTCTCAGCGACCCGGTGTTCCACGGTCGGGTTCAGAGTCTCATGATGCTCGCCTTCAGTGCCTTCGGCATCGCCGCACTGCCGCTGGGCCTGTTGGCCGACGCCGTCGGCTTGCGTCAGACTCTGGTGGTCATGGGGGCGGTATCGACAGCGGTGATGCTGGCGTCGGCGCGTGGTCCCGTCCAGCAGCGTTGATCATCAGGGGAGCGTCATGCACACCGAGTACTGCCACGTCGAGCGCCGAGAGCATCTCATGGTCGTGACCCTGTCGCGTCCCGATCGGCTGAATGCCCTCCACCCACCTGCCAACGCCGAACTGGGTGTGGTGTTCGACGAGTTCGCAGCCGATGACGACCTGTGGTTGGCGATCATCACGGGAGAGGGTCGCGGGTTCAGTGCGGGCAACGACCTGCGCTACCAGGCCGAAGGTGGCGAGCGCGTCCCCATGCCCCGTGGTTTCGGCGGCCTCACGTCACGTTGGGATCTCACCAAGCCGGTCATTGCGGCAGTGAACGGGGTGGCCATGGGCGGTGGGTTCGAGATCGCCTTGGCCTGTGATCTGATCATCGCGTCCGAGCGCGCCGTGTTCGCTCTCCCCGAACCGAAGGTGGGCCTGGCGGCACTGGCCGGTGGTCTGCAGCGATTGTCCCGCCAGATCGGCTCCAAGCGGGCGCTCGGCATGATCCTCACCGGGCGCCACGTCACCGCTGACGAGGGCTTCCAGTTGGGTTTCGTCAACGAGGTGACACCCCATGACCAGTTGATGGACCGAGCCTTGGCCTGGGCTGACCAGATCCTCGCCTGCTCTCCGTTGTCCATCCGGGCCAGCAAGGACGTCGTGTACCGCAGTCTCGACACCGCATCGCTGCGCGAGTCCATGGAGGCCCCCTACGACAGCGTGAAGCGCCTGGTGGGAAGCGATGACTTCATCGAGGGGCCGCGGGCGTTTGCCGAGAAGCGTCCACCCCGGTGGACGGGGCGCTGAGACGGATCCACCGTCAGCGGCGACGGTGCCGCTGAGGGGCGAACTCGGCCAGGAATCGTGCCTCGGCCCTGTGGTCGCCGATCAACACCATCTCACCATCGGCTGGTAGCGGCTGATCGGGCCGCGGGTGACTGCTGGCCGTTCCATGTCGGACGAGCGCGATCACATTGCACGCGGTTCGCTGCCTCAGGTCGGCCTCGGCCAGGGTGCGCCCGGCCAACGCTGCAGGGACGGGTACACGAAACACGTCGAGGTCCTCCTCGACCCGCAGTGTGTCGTCGGAACGGAACTGGTTCCACATGGCGGTGGCGCCCGTCGACGCGTACGACCCCACCGAGTCGGCGCCGGCGCGGTACAACGTCGTCACGTTCCGGTCGAGGTTGGCGCGGGCGATCAGTTGCACATCGGGTCGTAGGCGCCGGCAGTACAGCGTGAGATACACGTTGACGTCGTCGTCGTGGGTGGTGATGACCACCGAGTTCGCCGAGCGGATCCCGGCCTGCTCCAGCACCTCGAGGTCTGCTGCATTGCCCTTCACGTAGTGCCGGGGGTCACGTACCCGGTCGGCTCGCTGCTCGACGATTCGGTAGTCCAGCCCCGCCGTCTCGAGTGCTGCACCCGCCGCACGTCCCACCCGACCGCCTCCGATGATGATCACCGGCCGTTCCACCTCGACACCGTGCCCGAACAGCACGTCGTAGGCATCGAGTTGTTCCGGCGTGCCGGCCAGCACCAGCACGCTTGCGGCTTCGAGTGCGGTGTCGGGAGCCGCCAACTCGAACGACCCCCTCAGGTAGACGCCGATGACGTTCACGCCCACCCGACCGCGCAGGTCGAGTTCAGCGATCGTCTTGCCCACGAGCGGCGTGCCCACCACGGGAGCCTCGGCGATGTGCAGTCCCGCCACCTCCCCGATGCGGCGACACCGTGCGTCGGGACTCAGTACCCGTCGAGCCAGCGTCTCGCCGAGCAGGTCTCCGAGTCGCATCACGTGGTCGGCGCCAGCCAGTTCCAGCACGTCGACGGCGGCGGGATCGTTGGCCGTGGCGACGATCGGCACGTTCGCACTGATCTCGCGCACGGTGAACACGATGTTCGAGTTCGTCGGATCGCTACGCGTGGCGGCCACCAGTGCAGCGCGGTCCACTCCCACCGCCCGATACGTCTGGGGATCGTCGAGTTCACCGAGCATCACCGTGTACCCACGGTCGTGGTAGGTGAGGGCAGTCTCCAACGATGCTTCGACCACCACGTACGGCACGTTCGACCTCTTGGCCCGGCTGATCAGTTCGTCCTCGATGGTCCCGAGGCTGGTCAGCACCAGGTGACCGGTGAGGTCGTCGGGCATCCGCTTGGGGACGCGGCTTCGGTTGCGACGCTCCATCCACGGAGCGAACACGAACTGGATGAAGGTGAATGGCAGGAGTACCAGGATGAACACCGAACCCGAGAGCAGGACCACCACCGAGAACAGACGCCCGAGATCGGAGCGGAACGTGATGTCGCCGAAGCCGAGCGTGGTCATGGTGACGAGGGTCCAGTAGATGGCCGTGGGCCACGAATGCGACTGACCCTCTCGGTCCATGAGCATGTGGAACACCACGCTGAACGTGCCCACCATCGCTGCGAAGACCACCAACAGGTACACGAGCACCCGTGTGCGGCGTTCACGGAGGGGTGCCGAGAGATACGACAGCACCAGGCCTAGTACCTTCACGATGGGGCTCCCCTCACGCGCTCGAACGCTAGCGACCTGGCTGGCCAGGCGACTTGTTCCCGGCCTCGCTCGTACGCGAGGGTGACCTCTGGTGAGGTGGTTTCGATGAACCCGGTGTTGCTCGGTCTGGCAGCACTGATCACGGCAGCCTTCGGCGCCTTGGGAGGCCTTGGCGGGGCGGTGCTGTTGGTGCCACTCCTCGTGGTCACGGGAACCTCCACCTTCGATGCCGCACCTCTCGGATTGATCTCGGTGGTGGCGGGCTCGGTCGCCGCAGCCGACCGCCATCTGCGCGAGCGCACCGTCAACCATCGCATCGGTGTGTCCACCGAACTGGCTGCCACGACGGGTGCTGTCGTGGGAGCCCTGTTCGCCGGTGCGATCGCCGAGAGTGTGGTGACGGGCGTCCTGGCCGGTGTGGCACTCGCGGCTGCCCTGGCAGGTGGTCTGCGCAAGGGTGTGCGCAATCGCGTCGACCCAGCGATGGGCGAGGCCGACGTGGGCGAGTGGGTGGGGCAGACGGCAGGGGCGTACCGACTCGACGGCGGGGTGGTGCCCTACCGGGCCCGTCGCATGAAGTGGGGCTTGGCGGGAATGGCCGTGTCGGGCCTCGTCTCGGGCATCGCCGGGGTGGGGGGAGGCTTCATCAAGACTCCCGTCACCAGCGAGATCATGCGAGTACCGGTGAAGGTGGCCGCCAGCACCTCGACCTTCACCGTCGGTATCACGGCCTCGGCCGCCTTGATCGTCATGGCCGTGCGGGGACAGATCGATGCGGTGGACGGGTCGGTGGTCCTCGTCGGTGCGCTCGTGGGGGGCCAGTTGGGTGCAGCCCTGCAGGGCAGTCTGTCGCCCCCGATCGTGCGCCGACTGCTCTCGGTGTTGTTGGTGGTCGTCGCTGTGGTGTTGGTGGTCCGGGCGTGAGCACCTCGACTCCTCCGTGGCAACCTCGCGTGGACTCCACCCAGTACGAGCGCGAGACGGCGTTCGCCACTCGATGGCGGTGGGTGGCATCGATCGTGGGTGTGCTGGCACTCGCAGGGGCTCTCGTGCCGGATCAGCCCGGCCGAGTGCTCGCGTCTGTGGCCGTCGCAGTGGTGATCGCCATGCCCCTCGTGCGGGTTGCCTGGCTGGTCGTGCAGTGGAGTCGCCAACGGGATCGACGCTTCGTCGTGGCCGGTCTCGTGCTCCTGGGGGTGGTCGCAGCGGGAGTGGTGGCGGCTGCGTTACGCGGTGGTTGAGTCGCGCCGCCTACCCTGAGGGTGTGTCGGGTCCGTTCCTCCAAGCCGCCGTCTTCGTCGAACGGGTACTCCACGAGCGCGACGGGGTGCTGAGTTTCGTACGCATCGTGGACCGCCTGGGCGTTCAGGCGCACGGTGATGCTCCCGACGAGTTGCCCGAAGGAGCCACCGCCAAGGTCACCCTGGTCGTGATGTTGAAATCGGGTGATGCCAGGGGACGTCACCGGGTCATGATGGTGCCCGAACTCCCCTCGGGTGTGCGCCTCGAGCCCAGTGGCTTCGACGTCTTGTTCGAAGGCGAGGATCGGGGGATGAACATGATCGTCGAACTCGATATCACCCTCATGGAGGGAGTGCACTGGTTCAGCGTGATGTTGGGTGACCTCGAACTCACCCGCGTACCCCTTCGTATCGCCTACCAACGTATGCCGTGACCGATCAGGCGCCCATGACCCGGCCCCACGAGGACCGTGTGGAGGTAGAGCCCGGCGTGTCCTTGCGCACCCTGTCATGGGGTGCGCCCAGCCGCGAACGGCCATCCATGTTGTTGGTCCATGGCCTGGCGTCGAATGCGCACCTGTGGGATGGCGTGGGTGCAGAACTTGCGCGCCGCGGATGGCATGCCGTCGCTGTGGACCAACGCGGACATGGCCGCAGCGACCACCCCGATCACGGCTACGACTTCGCCACCGTGACGGCGGATCTGGTGGGTGTGATGGAGCACCATGGACTCGTGCGACCACTCGCCGTGGGCCAGTCATGGGGCGGGAACGTGGTGGTGGAATTGGCGTGGGCGCACCCCGATCGCATCCATGGCGCCGTTGCCGTCGACGGTGGCATCATCGAGCTGGGGGAGCGGTTCGCGCATTGGGACGACTGTGTTCGGGTGCTGCGTCCGCCTGCACTGGCCGGCACACCTCTCACACGGTTCGAGGCCGCCGTGCGAGCCGCTCACCGGGACTGGCCCGAAGCGGGCATCCAGGGGGTGCTGGCGTGTTTCGAGGTTCGTGACGACGGCACCATCCATCCCCGCCTGTCGTTGGAACGGCATCTGGCAGTGCTGCGGGCACTGTGGGAACACCGTCCCTCGAGTCGCTTCGCCGAGATCCGCCCGGCGGTGCTGTTCGTGCTGGCCGACTCCGGTGACGTCGCCTGGGTGAACGACAAGCGACAGGCAGCACACCGGGCGCTGGCCCTGTTGAACCGCGGTCGGGTGACCTGGTTCGAGGGCGCGCATCACGATCTCCACGCTCAACGCCCCGTCGAGTTCGTGGACCACGTCCTCGACACCTGGAAGGAGGGGTTCTTCGCATGACGTCGCACCTACCTCGGCTCATCACGATCATGGGATCGGGCGAGACCGCACCCACCATGATGAAAGTGCACCGCGATCTCATCGGTCGCCTGGCGGTGGGAGGACGAACGCCTCGGGCCGTCGTGCTGGACACGCCCTACGGGTTCCAGGAGAACGCCCCCGAGTTGGCGACCCGTGCCCAGGACTACTTCCGCACCAGTGTGGGGCATCCCATCGAGGTGGCGGGTCTTCAACGTCTCCACGGGGTCGACCCCGTGGAGATCGAGCAGGGACTCACGCGGGTACGTCAGGCCGACTACCTCTTCGCTGGCCCGGGTAGTCCCACCTACGCGTTGCGGCAATGGTCGGGAACGCCCTTGCGGGACCTGGTCGCCGACAAGATCGCCACTGGAGGTGCTGTCACGTTCGCATCGGCGGCCGCACTCACACTCGGTCGCTTCACGGTCCCCGTCTACGAGGTCTACAAGGTGGGTGAAGATCCCCGGTGGCTCGAGGGCCTGGACCTCTTGGGAGCGGTGGGTCTGTGCGTGGCAGTGATTCCTCACTACGACAATGCCGAGGGGGGCCATCACGACACCCGCTTCTGCTACCTGGGCGAGCGTCGACTCAGGAGTCTCGAGGCAGAACTGCCCGACGACACACACGTCTTGGGCATCGACGAACACACCGGCGTGGTGCTGGACCTCGATGCCGACACCGCCACCGTCGTGGGGAACGGCAGGGTGACCGTTCGCGTCCGGGGGACGTCGGTGGAGTACCCGAGTGGCGCCACGGTGCCTCTCGATGCCTTGCGTGCACCGCACCGTGCCACCTCGGCCGTGGTCACCACCTCGGCAACGGTGGAGGCAGGCTCCGACGAAGCCTCGGAGTCGCTGGCTCCCGCAACTTCGTTGTTGACCGAGGCCCGTCGCTGCGAAGCCAACTTCGACGAGGCCATGAGCAGAGGAGACGGCGAGGGGGCGGCACGAGCGACTCTGGCGCTCGAGACCGCCATCGTGGCGTGGTCCGCCGACACACTGCTGAGCGACGAGAACGATCGGGCCCGCGCAACGCTGCGGTCCATGATCGTGCGACTCGGTGACGCCGCAGTCGAGGGCCTACGAGACCCTGCCGAGGTGCTGGCTCCCCTCATGCAGGTGGTCCTGGACGTGAGGTCGGTGGTGCGCAGCGACAAGCGTTTCGACCTCTCGGACCTGATCAGGGACCGGACCGCCGCACTGGGCATCGACGTGCGCGATACCCCCGACGGACCCACCTGGGTGTTCAGTGCAGCGCCACCGAGGCCAACTGCCGACGGCGGGTGAGTCCCAGTGTGGTGTACACCACGATGAACACCGCTGTTCCCACCAGGATGATCACCGCTCCGCTGGGCACATCGGCGAACCAACTCAGGTACATGCCGACCCCACCGAAGGCGGCGCCCAGAAGTGGTGAGATCCACAACATTCGGCGGAAACTGTTGGTCATCATGCGGGCGCACACCGAGGGCAACACCAGCAGTGCCGAGATCAACAGCACTCCCACCACCCGTACGGTCACCAGGATGGTGCTCGACAACAGCAGCATGAGCAACCCCTCCATACGGGCAACGCTCACGCCGCTCACGTTGGCCACTTCGGGATCGAACGTGGCGAACAGCAGCAGCCGGTAGGTCACGGCAACTGCAATGGCGCAGGCCACGGCCACCACCGCCACCAGCACGATGTCAGCCGTGAACACCCCTAGTACGTTGCCGAACAGCACGGCCTCGATACTGCGACGCGCCTGACCGAAACGGGCCTGCAATGCCAGGCCCACGGCGAACGAGGCGGTAGTGATCACGCCGATGGCGGCATCGGCACCGATGATCCGCTTCCGGGCCACCCAACCGATGAGCAGCCCCGAGGCCAGACCCCACAGGCCCGCACCGATGAAGAAACTGAACCCGGCCACCGCTGCCACGGCGGCACCGCCGAAGACGGCATGGCTGAGTCCGTGGCCGATGTAGCTCATGTTGCGCAACACCACGAACACGCCCACGAGGCCGCAGAGGGCACCGGCGATCACCGCCACCACCAGACCCCGGCGGAAGAACCCGTAGGACAGTGGTTCGGCGAGGTCGACAGCCCACAGACCGGCCTGAGTTCGCAAGGCTCCGGTCATGCTGTCTCGCCTCGCATCGTCCTGATTCGGTGTGGTTGGTACTCCAGCACCACTGGCATGCCTCCGTGCTCGAGCACCTCCATGGGGGCCCCGTACGTGCGTTCCAACACCTCGGGGCGCAGCACGGTCAACGGAGGCCCATCGGCGATGACCGATTGGTTGAAGCACACCAGTCGGGGCAGGTGTGCCGCCAGACCGTTCAGATCGTGGGTGGTGAGCAGCACGGCGATGCCGTCCTCGTACAGATCGGCCAGCACGTGGAGCACCTCGTGCCGGGTTCGCACATCCACCCCTGACGTCGGCTCGTCGAGCACCAGCAGTCGGGGACGTTGTACCAACGCCCGGGCCAGGAACACCCTCTGCTGTTGTCCACCCGAGAGTTCCCGAATATGTCTGGAAGCCAGGCCTCCCAGGCCCAGGCGGTCCAGAAGGTCGGCCACCTCGGCTCGTTGGGTGGAGGTCTCACGCCCCCAGCGTCCGGCGCCCGGTCGGCTCATGGACACCACCTCGGCGACCGTCACCGGGAAGTTCCAGTCGACGGTCTCCACCTGGGGCACGTACGCCACGCGCAGATCGGGGGCGGTGACCACCTTGCCGCCGACAGGTCTGACGGCGCCCAGCAGTGCTCGCAGCAGGGTGGTCTTTCCCGACCCCGATGGCCCCACCACCCCGACAAAATCGCGAGAGCCCAGGGTGAGACTCACGTGGTGGACCACTGGGGCACTGCCGTAACTGCAGGTCACATCGTCGAAGTGCACCAACAGGTCGCCGGTGTGAGCGGGGGAGGTCACTGTGGATAGGTCGCGGTATCGGGTGCCACGTCACTCACGTCGAGGGCCTTCAGTGCGCTGGCGTCGCCACCGAGGGCTTCCACCATGGTCACGAAGTTGAAGCGCATCAGCCCCAACCACGAGTGCTCGGGGTCGCCGGGGCCACCGATGAGGTCGTCGTCACGCAGCACGTCCACGTACCGGACGCCGGTCTCGGCACCGATCTGCTCGAGCACCGGTGATGGGAACACTTCCGATCCGAAGATGGCGGGGACGCCGGTGGTGCGCACTTGCTCGATCAACTCGGCGACGTCCTGTGGAGTGGGTTCGTCGAACGACGATGGCTCGATGGCCCCGACCACGGTCCAGTCGTAGCGGTCGGCGAAATAGGCGTAGGCGTCGTGGTAGGTGAGGAGGAGGCGTCGTTCGGCAGGCACGGTGGCGGTGGCCTCGGTGACGGCCGCGTCCAAGGCGTCGATCTTGGCGGCGAAGGCATCGAAGTTCGCCTGGTAGGTGGACGCATGGACCGGATCGCGCCGCACGAGGTGGTCACGGACGATCTCGGCGTACTGACGGGCCATGGGCGGGTTGGTCCACAGGTGAGGGTTGGGCTTGCCGCCCTCTTCGGGGAAGGAGAAGTCGAAGATCCATTGATCACGGGGCAGGATGCGGGTGCCGAGTTCGCACACCGTGGCACCGGCTGCCAGGTTGGCCAAGGCCAGATCCTTGGTCGGTTCCTCGAGGACCAGGCCGTTGATGAAGATCACGTCGGCATCACTGAGCGTCGCTGCGTCGCTGGGGGCGGGTTCGAATGTGTGGCTGTTGGTGCCCTCGGGTACCACACCGGTGATGACAGTAGGTGTGCCGCCTGCCACGTTGGCCACGATCGAGGTGATGGGTGCCACCGTGGTGGCGATGCGAAGTGGGCGGCCTTCGACGACGGCCCCGTCATCGCACCCATCAGCACTGGATGGTGTGGTCGGGGTGGAATCGGCGGTGGTGATCTCGGTGGAGGAGGTGTCGTCGTCGCCGCAGGCCGTCACGAGAACGGTGAGGACCAGTGCGGCAGAAAGGAGGTGTGTCTGGCGTCGCTTCGAAACAATCATCGCCTCCGACGGTATCCGACGTTTGGGTGCCTACGCGCCGGACGTTTCTGCGGACGGGGTGTTCAGTTCCACTACCACCGCCGCGTGGTCGCTGGGCCAGACCCACTCGCCGTCCAGTTCCACGGGGGTGTCGCCGGCCAACCACGCCGACAGGGGGTTGCCCGCTGGCCGCGGGCGGGGCCAGGACACCATCACGTAATCCACGCGCCGATTCGGCCACGACGAGGTGGCGACATGGGGGTTGTCGCGGCGCCAGGTCACACCCGGTCCCTCTCCGACCTGCTCCCACGAGTCGTGGAAGATCACCCCACCCGGGCCACCTGCCTTGCGGCCGGTCAAGAGCCTGACCTCGTCCGAATCGGGGACGGCGTTGAGATCGGCTCCCAGAACCACGGGAAGGTCGGCTTCGGGATTGCCCCGCAATTCCACGACGGCCTCCAGCAGTCGGCGGGCATGGAGTTCGCGCCCGGCCGAGCCGTCGAAGAAATGATCGAGATGTGTGGACATCACCGGCCAGCGGCCCCAAGGCGTCTCCACCCTCGCTCCGATGAGACGGCGGTACCCGCGTGAGCCGTCGGGCTTGGGGAGGATCTCGTCGAGCGACCGCTCGAGGGGCCATCTGCTCAGGATCGCGTTCGAGAAGGCCCTCTCACCGAACCACAAAGGGTCGTTCACCACCGCGTTCCAGCCGAGGCGCTCGGCCAGACGAAGTGCCTGGTGTTCGCCGACGTGATCGTTGTCGAGGTCATCACGCCACGCCCAGGTCTCCTGTAGGCACAACACATCGGGCCGCTCTGCTCGGACCGTGGCCACGATCGCATCCTCGCGACGTTCCCAGTTACCGAAGCGCCACCACAGGTTCCAGGTCATCACCCGCATCGTCACGGGGACAGGTTCGCACAGTCGTCATGGTGAGGGCCGTGGCGGGCGCGACCGCGCAAAGCGCCTCCGATGATGACAGGCTAGGTGTGGATGTCCGTCACCATCGACTGTCGTGAGGCTCACCCGGGATGAGTCAGTTCTCTGGTCTTGTGCGCCAATGGCGTTGGTGGCTGGGTTCTGCGGTGGCCGTCGTGGTGATCAGCGCGTTCGTGGCCACGCGCTCCGCCGAAGTGGGGTCGGGGGGCGAGGTGTCGGCCGTCTCGACCACCTCGGCACCCTCGCTCGACGAGGCGCCGGCGGTGACGTCGGCGGGTTCGGTACCGGGTTCGGTGTCATCGCCCGAGGAGTCTTCGGTGCGGCCTTCACCCGTGTCGACCACTGGTACAGCCTCACCGGCGCCCTCGCCGGAGGGTTCGGTGCCATCACCGGTGCCGACGGCGGGTGATTCGTCACGCACGATCGCAGCGTCGCCGGTGCCGACGGACACCGCGCCGCCGCCGTCCACGCCGTCTGTGGCATCGCCGCCACCTCGGGTTGGCTCGGTGCCCCTCACCTCGCCCACGAGTTCGGTACCTCGCACAACGCCGACGAGTTCGGTGCCGCCGACCACTGGCAGCGGCGCAGCGTCAGTTCCTGCACCCGTGACGACCGGTAATGCCACCCTGACGTTGTTGTCGCAGTTGGTCGAAGTCGCCGAGCCGGCACGGGTCGGCTACCAGCGTGCGCTCTTTCCGCACTGGCAGGACGTGAACGGATCGGGTTGCACCACTCGCCAGGACATGTTGTTCGCCAGCGTGATCGGCTTTCCTCAGGTGGACCTGTTCGATCGATGCGTCATCGTGGAAGGAGATTGGTACTCGATCTACGACGGCGTGCTCCATGCCGGACAGCCCGGTGATCTCGACGTCGACCATGTGGTGGCCCTCGCCGAAGCCTGGGACTCGGGAGCGTGGGCATGGAGTGAGAGTCGTCGACGCGCCTTCGCCAATGACCCTGACAACCTGCTCGTGGTCACGGCGTCGTCGAATCGCTCCAAGAGCGACAGTGACCTTGCCCAGTGGCGTCCGCCGAGGCGAGACGCGTGGTGCCTGACTGCTCAGATCACCGTGCAGGTGAAGCACCGGTACCAGCTCGCCGTGGACCCCGCCGAGGCCCGTGCCATACGCGACATGCTGGACACTTGCACCGATCAGCCGGCAGTGCCGTCGTCGGCCACGACGGCGCCGGTCGTGGCTCCGACGGTCCCGCCGCCAGCGCCGACACCGGCACCGACGCCTGCACCGACCTCCACGGTGCCGTCCGCGAACCCACAGGGACCGTGCATCGATCTGAACACGGCGTCGATCACCGAACTGGACCGAATCGTTCACATCGGGCCTTCCAGGGCACAGCAGATCGTGGACCTGCGACCGTTCGCCTCGGTGGATGAACTCGTGCGGGTGGACGGCATCGGTGCCGCCCGTCTCGGCGACATCGTGGCCCAGGGACTGGTGTGCCCCTAGCCTGATCCCATGGCACGGGGTCACCTCGACGAGTTGGTCCGAGGAGTGTTCGCCAATCGAACCGTGAACCTGCGCTCGGTGTCGGCCATCGGGTACGACATGGACTACACGCTGATCCACTACCGCATCGACGAGTGGGAGAGGGCAGCCTTTGATCATGCCGTGGTGCTGCTGCGGCAGCGGGGTTGGCCCGTCGATGGACTTGGGTTCCGCCCCGACGATCATCTGCAGGGCCTGGTCATCGACCTCGAACTGGGCAATCTCGTGAAATGCACCCGGTTCGGGTACGTCATCTCGGCGCACCACGGGACGCGTCCCCTCGGTTTCGACGAGATTCGAACCTGCTACGCCGGCACGTTCGTGGATCTCGCCGAGGCTCGCTGGCAGTTTCTCAACACCATGTTCTCGCTGTCGGAGTCGTCCCTGTTCGCACAGTTGGTCGATCGGGTGGATGCCGGAGAGTCGCCTGGGCTGATGGGTTACGACGACGTGTATCGAGCGGTGCGAGATGCCATCGACGACTCTCATGCCCAGGGTGCCTTGAAGGCTCAGGTGATCGCCGATCCCGACCGGTTCGTCGAGTTGGACGGTGAGGAGGCCGCCACGCTGCTGGATCAGAGGGCGGCCGGTAAACGCCTGATGCTGATCACCAATTCCGAGTGGTCCTACACCCAGGCGATGATGAGTTGGTGCTTCGACCGCTCCATGCCGAGCGGATCCTGGCGGGATCTGTTCGATCTGGTGGTGGTGTCGGCGGCCAAGCCGAGGTTCTTCGCCGAGGATCCACCTGCCTTTCGCGTCGTGGACGAGACCAGGGGTCTGCTGGCACCACACCGTGGTCCCTTCGAGTTGGGAGCGGTGTACCACGGAGGATCGGCCCGGGGGGTGGAGGCCAGCCTGGGGCTCACCGGGGATCAGATCCTGTACGTGGGTGATCATCTTTTCGGTGACGTGCACATGTCGAAAGCGACACTGAGGTGGCGGACCGTGCTGATCCTGCGCGAGCTGGAGGCCGAACTGCAGGCCGTCGCCGCCTTCGCTGCCGACGAACAACGGCTTCGCGATCTGATGGTGCTGAAGGGGGCCGGCGAGGATCGCCTCGCAGGGTTGCGCATGGACCGGACACGCCACCGGGGCAACGGCCCCGACGACGTCCTTGCTCGGGCGATCGAGGCCGAGACCGTGGGGCTGCGGCGCCTCGACGAGCAGATCGCACCGTTGGCCCAAGCCGCTGCACGCCTGGGCAACACGACGTGGGGGCCGCTCATGCGGGCCGGCAACGACAAGAGCCTCTTCGCCCGACAGGTAGAGCGATACGCCGATCTCTACACCTCGCGGGTGTCGAACCTTGGACGCCGGACGCCCTATGCCTACATGAGGGCGGTGAGGACATCGCTGCCACACGACGCAGTGGTTGACCAGCCGGGTACTGAGCACGAGGGTTCCTGAGAGGTGTGATCCGGCCCTGTGGTCAACGGTGCCCCAGGGCATCTGCCCAGCGGTGGGGGTGAGTCTCGCGGCGATCGAGCAGTGGCTGGAATCGCTCCAGCCGGGGATCGAACGGGGCCTCCCAGGGGAGGAAACCCGACGGGTCGCTCCACACCAGTTGCCGGGCGCAGGGGGCCATGGTGTGACCATGCTGCTCCCAATAGCGAACGGCACCCAGAATCAGATCGTCGCCCTGTTCGAGGTGGGCGGTGTGGACATCGATCAGTCCACAGCGGACCCCCGCCAGTTCGAGTTCGACGTGTCGGCCCGGTTCCGGCGTCGATCCGGTGACCGCCACGTACCAGAACGCCTTCAGCAGATGCACTGCGGAAGCAGCGTCGATACCCATGACCACGGTCTCGGGATGGTCATGGGCGGGCAATCCGATGGTGTAGGCCCACGAGGGGCCTTCGGGATCGGAGACGAACTGCACGGCGAAGCCATGCCGGCGTACCAGATGGTCGATGCGTCGAAGGTGGCGGGCGTAGGAGAGGTGGGGTCGTGTCATGGTCGCCACTGTGCCCAGGGGGTGTGGCAGAGATCCCTGTGCCCCTCTCAGGGGGCGTCGTCGTCGGGAAGTACCAGGTCCCAGCGGTCGCGACAATCTCGGCATCGGTACGCCACGATGTCGCCCGGGAGCCACAGTCCGTCCTCGGGCGGAGGCGTGAGCAGTGACGCCGGCCCGCCGCAGTCGATGCAGTCGATGACCGGTTCGGGAGTGACCATGGTGAGCAGTCTGCCTCGTAGGGTGGTCGGGTGCGCGTGGTGGCGGGCAGTTTGCGTGGGCGACGGTTGGTGGCACCTCGACGCGGTGCGGGGCCCGAGGTCACTCGCCCGACCACCGACAAGGCGAGGGAGTCGGTGTTCAACGCCCTGGTGAGTCGCCACTTGGTGGAGGACGCCATCGTCGTGGACCTGTTCGCCGGCAGCGGTGCGCTGGGTATCGAGGCCCTGTCGCGCGGAGCGCGGCACTGCACGTTCGTGGAGCGCGACGCCCGGGCCTTGGAGGCGTTGCGCACGAACCTCGAGCAGCTCGGACTCGTGGATCGTGCCGATGTGGTGGTGGCCGACGTCATGACCACGAGGCATCGCCTGGCGGCGGTCGACCTCGTGTTCGCAGATCCTCCCTACGCCTTCGACCAGTGGCCTGCGTTGTTGGGCATGCTGGACGCAGACCTCGTCATCGCCGAGAGCGACCGCCCCCTCGAAGGTGCCGCGGGTTGGAGCCAGCTGCAGTGCCGCCGTTACGGCCGTGCCTGGGTGACGTGGTTCGAGAAGGTACCTTGACGCCTACGTATGCGCTCTGTCATGTACCCCGGCAGTTTCGATCCACTGCACCTCGGTCACCTCGATGTGATCGAACAGGCCGTGGAACTGTTCGACAGTGTGGTGGTGGCCGTGATGCACAACCCCGACAAACCCACCGGGCGCTTCTCGCTCGAAGAGCGTGTGGGGGTGGCACGAGCGTCGGTGGCCCATCTGTCGTCGGTCAGTGTGCAGGCACATCCGGGACTGGCCGTGGACGCCGCCAGGGCCGTGAATGCCCGGTTCATCGTGAAGGGTCTCAGGGTCAGCGGCGATTTCGAGGTGGAGCAGCAGATGGCACAGATGAACTGGTCGGTCGCCGGTGTGCGAACCGTGTACCTGCCCTGCCGGCCCGACCGTTCCTTCATCAGCAGCCGCTTCATCCGTGAGATCGCCCTCCACGGAGGGGATGTGAGCCACCTGGTGCCCCCACCGGTGGCGAGTCTGCTGCACTCGACGGAAAGGACGTGGTGATGACGTACCCCAACCAACGCGACGACGGCCAACGCGGACACCTCGGAGATGCCGAGACACTCTTGCGCCGTGTGGTGGACATCGTCGCCACGGCGCCCAACGTGCCACTGTCGTCGACCCCGCGTCTCGACCGTGACGAGATCATCGAACTGCTGGAAGAGGCGCTGGCACGACTGCCCGAGGAGTTGCGACAGGCGCGTTGGATGCTGAAGGAGCGGCACGAGTTCGTGGCCAAGACCCGTCGTGAGGCCGACGAACTGTTGGAGGCCGCAAGGGTGTCGGCGGAGCGCATGGTGCAGCGCACCGAGGTGGTACGCGCTGCCGAGCAGCGGGCACGTCACATCATCGAGGCTGCCGAGACCGACGCCCGACGACTGCGCCACCAGACCGAGGACTTCCTCGATCAACGCCTGGGCAGTTTCGAGATCCTGCTCGACAAACTGGCCAAGACCGTGGCCACGGGCAGGCAACGCCTCACCATCGGCACTCATCGTGAGGCGGAGGTCGAGGCCCCCGCCGACGACCCCACGCGAGGGTTCTTCGATCAGGATCGCGGCTGATCTCGTGGCTCGCCCTCTCGTTGTTCATGCCGTGGAGTTGCTGCGGCGACCCGGGTCGGAGCGCGACGTCGTCGTCGACCTCACACCGGACGAACTGGGACTGCACGACGAGCGATTGGTGCCCGACGCCCCTGTCGGCGTCACACTGCATCTCGAGAGTCTCAGCGACGGGATCGTCGTTCGCGGGGCCGTGTCGGTGGGGTGGCGTGGTGTGTGCCGTCGTTGCCTGCGGGGCGTCGAGGGACGAGAGGCGGCTCAGGTGCACGAGTTGTACCAGGTGACCGTCACCGATCCCGATGCATTCCCCGTCGTCGGTGATCAGTTGGACCTCACCTCCATGGTGCGGGAACACGCCCTACTGATCCTGCCCGACGGGCCACTGTGCCGTGCCGACTGTGCCGGCCTGTGCCCCCACTGCGGCGTGGACCGAAACGATGAGCCGTGTGAGTGTGTGGATGAGCGCACCGACGACCGTTGGGCAGCACTGGACGCGCTGCGCGAGGTGCTCGGCGGGGACCGTGACCAGGGTCGAACCCCTGAGGAGTGGTCGCCCGGCGACTGAAGCCGCTATCCTCCTCAGGCCCCGTGTCGAGCGCGCCGGAGGCTGGAGGAAGCACCGTGGCCGTTCCCAAGAAAAAGAAGTCGAAGTCGAAGACCCGCAGTCGCCGGGCCGGCAACTGGAAACTGGCGGCACCGTCGCGCAGCCTGTGCCCTCGCTGTGGCGGGGCTCGTCTGCCGCATACGGTGTGTCCGTCGTGCGGTTGGTACAAGAACCGCGTCGTCGTCGACGTCGCCTGATCGCAGCCGAGTCGACGTGCTGCCTGTTGCCGTCGACGCCATGGGCGGCGATCGGGCCCCGGTCGATGCCGTAGCGGCTGCTCACCTGGCGGCTGCTGCCGGTATTCCTGTGGTCCTGGTCGGCCCTGCCGATCTCGCCGGCCGAGGTGACCTGGCCCTCATCGAGGCGTCCGAGGTCATCGCCATGGATGACGATCCCGCTCAGGGCGTGCGGCGTAAGAAGGACTCGACTCTGGTGCGCGCCGCCGAAGCGGTTCGTGACGGTCAGGCGAGCGCCATGATCTCCGCTGGCAACACGGGTGCCACTATGGCCTCTGCTCTGTTGCGGATGGGTCGCATCAAGGGCGTCAGCCGTCCTGCCATCGCCACACCCATCCCTGTGCCCGGGTCGTCACCATCGGTGTTGCTCGATGCCGGTGCGAATTCGGAAGTGCAGCCGGAATGGCTGGTGCAGTTCGCCCAGATGGGCTCGGTGTACGCCCGACACCGGTTCGGCATCGCCCGGCCAAGAGTGGGTCTGCTCTCCATCGGAGAAGAACCCGGCAAGGGCGACACCCTTCGCAAGCAGGCCTACGAACTGCTGGGAGTGGCTCCCGCCATCGACTTCATCGGCAACGTCGAGGGTCGGGACGTCATGAGCGATGACGTCGATGTCATCGTGACCGACGGCTTCACGGGGAACGTGGTGCTCAAGACGCTCGAAGGCGCCATGCGCACGGTGGTCCGGGCACTCAGCGAGGCGTTTGCCTCCGGTCCCGCCTACGCCCGTGCCGCCGAGGAACTCATGCCGGCACTGGCTCCGTTGTACGAGTCGCTCGATCCCGATACCTACGGCGGGGCCATCCTGTTGGGTGTGGACGGTGTGTGCGTCATCTCTCACGGGTCGGCCAGTGCTCAGGCCATCGCCAACGGTGTCACCGTGGCCAGAGAGATGGTCGAGAGCCGCATGGTCGACGAACTGCGTCTCGCCATCGGTGCCGTGTAGCCGGTCATCGCACTAACCTCGCCACGTCCGTCACGTCGACGCGACCCTCAGGGTCGCGGCTGGAGGAACCCCGTGCCCGCAGAAACTCACGTCGAACAGAGTCCGTTCCAACGCAGCGAGATCTTCGAGATCGTGCGCGATCGACTGGCGGACATCCTCGAGATCGACCCCGGCACCATCAGCGAGGGGCAGAGTTTCGTCGACGATCTCGACGCCGATTCCCTGGCGTTGATCGAGTTGGTGGAAGCACTCGAAGAGGAGTTGTCGGAGCGCACCGTGGGCTTCCGCATCGAGGACGAGGACCTCGAGGACCTGAAAACCGTTCGCGACGCCGTCGACTACGTGTTCGGGCGAGTGTCGGGGAGTTGATCGCCCGTGGCGAGTGCTGACCTCGCCGATCTCGCCGCCCGACTAGGGCATCGGTTCTCCGACACCTCGTTGCTGAAACGAGCCGTGACCCATCGTTCGTGGTGTGCGGAGCACCCGGGTGAGGAGTCGAACGAGCGTCTCGAGTTCCTCGGCGACGCCGTGTTGGGCTGGGTGGTGGCCGACCTGGCCTATCACCGCTACGCCGACCTACCCGAGGGTCGGATGACCGATCTCCGCAAAGCGGTGGTGAGCGCTCGCGCCTTGGCCGGTCTGGCGCGCGTTCTCGACCTGGGATCCTTCCTGCGGCTCGGTCGCGGTGAGGATGCCGCAGGTGGTCGCGACAAGGACTCGATCCTGTCCGATTCGCTGGAGGCGACCTTGGGTGCCGTGTATCTCGACGGCGGTACCGAAGCGGCGGCGGCACTGGTCCACCGACTGGTGACGGCGGCACTCGACGATGCTGCCGCCAACCTCGACCAACTGGACCACAAGTCGCGGCTCCAAGAACGGGTCGCCCAGAACTCGAACAACGTTCCCGTCTATGACGTCACCAGCGTGGGTCCCGATCACGACAAGTGGTTCTCGGCTGTGGTGGTGGTGGGGGAGTGCGTGGTGGGCCGCGGCGAGGGACCTTCCAAGAAGCGCGCCGAGCAGGCCGCCGCGGCCGAAGCGTGTCGACAACTGGACCTGGCCGTGTCCGACCTCCCCAACCATGCCTGAACTCCCCGACCATGCCTGAACTCCCCGAGGTGGAAACGGTT
>CAYMUC010000041.1:0-3639 GCA_964393535.1 uncultured Ilumatobacteraceae bacterium
TCGAGGACGCCCGCCAGGCGCTGTTCAACCTGCGGTTCCAGCTGCCCACGGGCGCGCTGGAGCGCACGAGCGAGATCCAGATCCGCAAGCGGGAGATCGCCCGCATCCTTACCGTTGCGCGCGAGCGCGAGATCGCCGCGCAGGAGGCAGCACGTGGCTGAGGCCAAGACACCGCAGGAGAGCGTGGCCGCACGCAAGGTGCGCCAGGGCGTGGTGGTGAACGCCCTCAACGTGAAGATCGCCCTGTTCTTCCTGTCGTTCCTCCCGCAGTTCCTCGACCCCGATCGCGGCTGGGTGGGGCTGCAGGCGCTGACGCTGGGGTTGGTGTTCGTGGCCATTGCCCTGTGCACCGACAGCCTGTACGCCCTGGCGGCATCGGGCCTGCGCGAGGTGCTGCTGCGCGGCCGTTCGCTGGCGTTCGTGCAACGGTGGGTGGCGGGTGGCATCTACATCGGGTTGGGTGTGCTGGCCGCCACGACTCATCCCACCAGTTCTGGCTCGTCCTGATACTCGTCATCGGAAGTCACGAGCCGGCGGAGCTGCCGATACCGGCAGAGCGCTGATGTGTTCCGCGACGATGTTGACGGCACCGTCGGCACGTTCCAGCCGACCGCTGACCATCAACGCCGGAGCGCCCTGCACCACCTGAGCGAAGCGAGACCAACAGCCTTTGGAGACGATGACGTTGATGAGCCCGGTCTCGTCTTCCAGGTTCACGAACATGGTTCCCTTGGCGGTCATGGGCCGCTGCCGATGGGTGACCACACCGGCCACCTGTACCCGGGCAGGCGCCGAACATGACGTGAGATCGGCCGCGGTGCGCACTCCCAACGCACGCAACCGTTCCCGTAGGAACACCGTGGGATGACCATCGGGGGCGATGCCGGTGGCCCACAGGTCGGCGACGGCCACCTCCACCGGTTCCAGACCCGGCAGGGTGGGGGCTGAGGTTCCCGTGACGATGCCTTCGAGGCGACCGGGTCGCGACTGCGCCACCGCACCCGCCATCCACAACGCTGTGCGGCGATCGAGACCCAGAGACTCCTGAAAGGCACCGGCGGTGGCCAATGCCTCGAGATGGTCCAAGGACACCTCGGGAACAGCACGGATCACCTGCTCCATGGACTGGTAGGGCCCGCCCTCGACGATGCTGCGCGCCAACGAGTGACCCACCCCCCGTACCGATGACAACCCCAGTCGCACGGCCCAACCGCCGTTCGAGGCGGGATCAGCCTCCAGCGTGGCCTGGACACCCGAGGCGTTCAGGTCGGGGGTGCGCACCACGACACCGTGCCGCCGGGCATCTCGCACCAGGCTGTGCGGACTCCAGAAGCCCATGGGTTGAGCATTCAGCAGAGCGGTGCACAGTGCTGCAGGATGATGCAGTTTCATCCATGCCGACGCATAGACGAGGTAGGCGAACGACACGGCATGGCTCTCGGGGAAGCCGTAGTTGGCGAAGGCCGCCATGGTGTCGTACACGGCCGTGGCCACATCACCGGTGATGCCGCGTCGTGCCATGCCATCGAACAACCGCTCACGTAGGCGTTCCATCTTGTCGCGACTGCGATGCGACCCCATGGCCTGGCGGAGGCGATCGGCCTCGGCAGCGGTGAACCCTGCCACGTCCATGGCCATCTGCATGACCTGTTCCTGGAACAACGGTACGCCCAGGGTCTTGGCCAGACTGCGTTCCAGCAACGGATGGAGGTAGGTGACGGGCTCGGCCCCCGTACGCCGCCGGAGGTAGGGGTGCACCGAACCACCCTGGATGGGGCCGGGACGGATGAGGGCCACCTCCACCACCAAGTCGTAGAAACGACGGGGTGCCAGACGGGGCAAGGTGGCCATCTGCGCCCGGGACTCGACCTGGAACACCCCCACGGTGTCGGCGCGGCACAGCATGGCGTACACCTCGTCCTCCTGGGCGATGGTGGCCAGGTCGATGCGGATGCCCTCGTGCTGAGCCACGAGATCGACGGCACCGTGCAGGGCCGACAACATGCCCAAACCCAACAGGTCGAACTTCACCAGGCCGGCGGCGGCGGCATCGTCTTTGTCCCACTGCAGCACGCTGCGCCCCTCGGCGCGGGCCCACTCCACCGGGCACACGTCGATGACCGGGCGATCGCACAGCACCATGCCCCCCGAGTGGATACCCAGGTGACGGGGCAGACCCTTCAGTTCTTGCGCCACCTGCCACACCTCGTCGGTGGGTTCACCCGGTGGCACGCCCAGTGCTCGCGCCGCATCGCGCACCGCCGAACGGGTGCGGTAGGTGATGACGTTGGCCACCTGGGCGGCGTGATGACGCCCGTACCGCTCGAAGACGTACTGGATGACTTCTTCACGGCGGTCGCTCTCGATGTCGAGATCGATGTCGGGTGGGCCGTCACGTTCGGGTGACAGGAACCGCTCGAACAACAACCCCAGCGACACGGCATCGGCCTTGGTGATGCCCAGTGCGTAACAGACGGCGCTGTTGGCCGCACTGCCCCGACCCTGGCAGTAGATGTCGGATCGTTCGCAGAACTGCACGATGTCCCACACGATGAGGAAGTACCCGGCGAAACCCAAGGTGGCGATGACGTCGAGTTCGTGATCGATGGTGCGCCACGCCCGTGCTCGCAGGGTGAGATCTTCGGTGGCGTCGCCGGGACGTTCGCCGTAACGACGACGAGCACCCTGTGCCGTGATGTTCCTGAGGAACGTCATCTCGTCGAGACCGTCGGGACAGGGATAGGGCGGCAGCGAGGGTGCCACCAGCGCGAGATCGAAGGCGGCGGCACCGCCGATGTGCGCCGCCCGTTCCACCACCCCGGGATACCGGGCGAAACGGCGATGCTGCTCGACCCCACTGCGCAGCGATGCCCCCACCGTGGCCGCCAGCCATGGGTCGAACTCGTCGAGCGTGCACCGGGCCCGGGTGGCGGCCAGCACATCGGCCAGACGACGCTGCCCCGGGGTTGCGTAGCGGACGTCGTTGGTGGCCACGCATTCCACACCGTGCTGGTCGGCCAGACGCACCAAGGCATCGTTCCGCGCCGTGTCGAGGGGATCGTCGTGATGCCACAGTTCCACCAGGACGCGGTCGCGTCCGAAGACCTCGACCAGATGGGCCAGACGTCGCCCGGCCACCCCGGGACCGTCGTGCACCAGACCCGAGGGAACCCACCCGTCGACGCCACCGGTGAGCACCCACCACGCCGACGGCACCCCACCCGGTCGGGCCTGCTCGGCGAGTTCGACGAGGGAGAACCGGGGCCGCTCTTTCGCCCCCGCCAACTGCCCCAGACTCAGCGCCCGCGAGAGCCGGGTATACCCGGTGGGGCCATCGGCCAGCAGCACGAGGTGATCACATGTGGCCTCCAACGAGGTGTCCAACGACACCCCAGCCCCGAACACCGTGGCCAGACCCAATGGACGGGCCGCCTCGGCGAACCGTACGGCGCCGTAGAGACCATGACGGTCGGTGAGAGCCAGGGCCTCCAGACCCAGACGGTGAGCCTCGGTCGCCAAGGCCTCGGGAGAGGAGGCACCGGTGAGGAACGAGAACGACGATCGGCAGTGCAGTTCGGCGTATGAACATGACGAACCCCGCATGGGGGCCACCATATCGAACAGATGTTCTGCGAACAA